>NZ_JABWRE020000001.1:2791105-3100672 GCF_014268815.2 Pseudomonas urmiensis | reverse complement strand
GCGCAGCCTTCCTTGGTTCCGGGTTTGCCTAGGTGCTCACGCAGGTATTGCAGCACCGTCATGTTCGGGTCCAGGGCGTGCTCATTACGCAGCTCCTGGTTGACGAGAAACTGGATCACGGGGAAGGCCTCGCAATGGTTTTATTGTTGTTCGGGCGGACTCTAAGCAACCCTTGACCTCTTGGTCAATAATTTTCTGACTCAAAGGTCAAGAAATTATCTGTAATGAGTCTAGGCCGCGAACACTGCCTTTACCGTAAGCATAGATCGCGCCGGATTTATTGGGGGTGGAGTGACGAGTTGCGCAGGTATTTGGCGTTTGCAGCCAGCTTGCTTGGTAGTTTGCAGGCTTTGCTCCCAGGCAGGCGTTGCGCGTTTGCCTGGGGCCAGCTCCACTAAGGGCGGAGCTGGTGATCATGCACCGCCAGGCAAATCGCAAAGAGCTTCCCGTTGCCTGGCAGCGAATGTGTGGCGAGGGCTACAGTCCAGCCATGATCACAGCCCTGACGCGGCTGTACCGTTGTTCAACTTTGGCTGCCGGTAAAGCTCGAGCAACACCTGATCCAGCACCTGGGATGCCCCCCAAGGCTTGGGATCATTCAAGATCGCCGCCACCGCCCAGGTATGGCCGTTGCTGTCCCGGCTAAACCCGGCGATCGCCCGCACTGTGTTGAGCGTCCCGGTCTTGATGTGGCCCTCACCGGTCAAGGCGGTACGCTTGAGCCGCTTGCGCATGGTGCCATCCATGCCTACCAGCGGCATGGAACTGATGAACTCGGCAGAGTAGGGGCTCTTCCAGGCCGCTTGCAGCAACTGCGCCATCTCGCGGGTGCTAACGCGTTCAGCGCGAGACAAGCCGGAGCCGTTTTCCATCACCAGGTGCGGCGCGGTGATGCCCTTTTTCGCCATCCACTGACGCACCACGCGCTGGGCAGCACGCGCATCATCGCCGTCGGCATCGGTCCGGAATTGTGCACCCAGGCTGAGGAACAGCTGCTGGGCCATGGTGTTGTTGCTGTATTTGTTGATGTCGCGAATCACTTCCACCAGGTCCGGCGAGAACGCCCGGGCCAGCAAGCGTGCGCTCTTGGGCACGTTCTCGATGCGGTCACGGCCCTGAATGCTGCCACCAAGCTCGTTCCAGATTGCCCGTACGGCCCCGGCGGCGTAGGCCGGGTGGTCGAGCAGGGCCAGGTAGGTCTGCGAGTTGCAGCCTTCACCTAACTGGCCGCTGACCACGACACTGACCCCATCAGGTTGAACCTGCGGGTTGTAGCGCACCTCGCCGGTGCACTGCTTGGAGGCTACGGCCTTGACTTGGTTGTCGATGCGGATCGTGGCGATGGGGGGCTCGACCGCCACCAGTACTTTGCCGCCATCGTTACGGGCAACGAAGCGCAACGCTTTGAGGTTGACCAGCAGCGAGTCCGGCTTGACCAGGAACGGCTTGTTCATGTCGCCGCCGTCATCGTCGAAGTGCGGCAGGTTGGGCTGGACGAAGTGGCTGCGATCAAGCACCAGATCACCCGTGACCGTGCGCACGCCGTTGGCACGCAGATCGCGCATCAGCAGCCACAGCTTTTCCATGTTCAGCTTGGGATCACCGCCGCCCTTGAGGTACAGGTTGCCGTTGAGCACGCCGTTGCTCAGGGTGCCATCGGTATAGAACTCGGTTTTCCACTGGAAGGTTGGGCCGAGCAGCTCGAGGGCTGCGTAGGTGGTCACCAGCTTCATGGTCGAAGCCGGGTTGACCGACACATCGGCGTTGAACACCGTTGCTGTGCCAGGGCCGTCCAGGGGCAGCATCACCAACGACAGGGCCGAATCTTGCAGTTTGTTGGTCTTGAGAGCCTGCTGCACCTTCGGTGGCAGGGTGGTGTTGACGGCGGCAGCCTGGCTGGGCATGGCCAAGGGCAGCATGAGGCCGGCGAGAAACAGTGGGCGGAGCGCTTTGATCATAAGAACTGAAACCCTGCGGGCGAGGGGAAAGATAACGGGGCTGTAAAAGATGATGGCCCCAGATCGAAATATAGTGCGCATTATGCCCCAAGCGCACCGAACATGGGCCCCGTTCGACACAAATGCGCCGCATGGCCGCGGAAACTGGTAAAGTGCCGCCGGTAATTACTCAAGAGGATTGTTTCATGGCTACCAACCGTTCCCGTCGTCTGCGCAAGAAACTCTGCGTGGATGAATTCCAGGAGCTGGGCTTCGAGCTGAACCTTGCTTTCAAGGAAGACCTGTCCGACGAAGCCATCGATGCCTTCCTCGACGCATTCCTTGCAGAAGCAATGGATGCCAACGGCCTGGACTATGTAGGCGGTGATGATTTCGGCCTGGTTTGCCTGGCTAACCGTGGCTCGGTCAGTGAAGAGCAGCGCGCTGCTGTTGAAGCCTGGCTCAAAGGCCGTAACGAGCTGACCAAGATCGAAGTCAGCCCGCTGCTGGATGCCTGGTATCCGGAAAAGCCGATCAACTCGGCTTCCTGATCCACGCCTGAGCGGGTGCTTCAAGCACACCGCTCTGCCAAGCCCTGGTGGGTCAGCCCAGCTGATCAGCCAGGGCTTTTTCTATGCGGCGCATTTGTCGTGCCAGAACCTGTCGGCGCAGTTTGAGCTGCAGCAAAGACAGATTCGCCTGCTCCAGCCGCTCACACGCCTCCATCAACTTCCTTGCCTCCAGCATTCGCGCGGCGCTGAGGATCTTGTGTGCCTGTTCGGCGATCGCTTGCGCTTGCTGCTGCGGATCGAGCGCCATGAGCGCGGCAAAGTCATCGTGCAAACTCTGCAGCAGGATAGTCAGTAGGCGCCTGCGGTCCTGCGGCTTATCACCCACCACTGAGGCCAGCCCAGACAAGCAGAAGTGGCGGTTCAGCGGTGCCGGTGCTGCTGTGCCAATTGCAGGCGTAACGCTGGCCAGGCGCTGGCTCAAGGAACGTAGGCTGATAGGTTTGAGCAGGCAGTCATCCATGCCCGCATCCAGGCATTTTTGCCGCACCTCAGGCTGGGCATTGGCGGTATAGCCAAGGATGATGCAACGCGACCTTGCGCCCGCCTGCTCCTCGGCACGTATAGCCCGGGCGACTTGGTAGCCGCTCAAGTGCGGCATATTGCAATCGAGGATCAACACGTCGAAATCTCGTTCACGCCATCGGTCAAGGCCTTCACGGCCATCGCTTGCGGTGGTGTGGCCAAGACCCAGGAAGTTCAATTGCTGCGCCATCAGCAGCAAGTTCGCCGGATGGTCGTCAATGACCAGAATGCTCAGGCGCGCATCAGGCACCTCGACCTCAGGTTCCTCCGGGCCTACTGGCAGCGCGGCCTCGACCTGTTGTAGGGGCATCAGCAGGCGCACTTGGGTGCCGACATCTTGTAGGCTCTTGAGCGTCAGGCTGCCGCCCATCATTTCACAGAGGTTGCGGCTGATTGCCAGCCCCAGCCCCGTGCCTGCGCGAGCGCCTTCGCTGTGGGCGTTGGCCTGGACGAATGGATTGAACAGCCGCTGCACCTCGTCATCGGCGATACCGATGCCGCTGTCGCGCACTTCCAGATCCAGCGTTGGCCCGCTCATCGCATCCTGATGCGTTAAGGCAACGCTGATGCGCACCTGGCCGTGCTCAGTGAACTTGATGGCATTGCTCACCAGGTTGGACAGCACTTGTTTGAAGCGCAGGGGGTCGAGCAACACATGGCAGCGAGCACTCGAATCGATCATCAACTGCAACGCCAGGCCTTTCTGCCGCGCCTGGCCCTCGAACACCCGCGCCACTGATTCGATCACACTGGTCAGGTTTACCGGCTCCGGCAGCAGTGACAAGTGGCCCGATTCGATCCTGACGATGTCGAGGATATCGCCAATCAGCCCCAGTAAGTCCTTCGCCGACTGATAGGCGACTTCGATCGCCGGTTTGTCCAGGCGGCCTTGCTCGGCATGCTCGACCGCCAACTCAAGCATGCCGATCACTGCGTTCATAGGGGTGCGGATTTCATGGCTGATGGTCGCCAGAAACGTGCTCTTGGCGCGGTTGGCGTCGTCGGCCTGTTTCTTCGCCAGGCGCAGTTCCTCGATCAGCTTGCGTCGATCACTGATATCGATCCAGCCACCGATGATGCCTTGCAGCTCACCCAACGAATCTCTGAAGGGGAGCACCCAGTGATAGATCGTCAGCTCGCGATCGTTGATGCAAATCTGTCGATCAACGATCAATGGCACGCCGGCTTGCATCACGTGCTGATAGTCGGCCTGGATCTGCTGGGTATGCTCATGATTACTACACAGGCTATCTTCCAGGCGCTTGCCGATGACGTCTGTGGCGCAAGCCTGCACTGCCTCCAGATAACTGTCGTTGCACGATTGCAGACGGCCTTCACGGTCACGTACGAACAGTGGGTGCGGCGTTCCATTGAGCAGCGCACTCATGAATTCGAGTTGATCATTGAGGGCCTTTTCGGCTTGTTGGCGCTGTTTAATCTGGCGGCGCAGTCGCGCATTCCAGAGCAACGCCAGTAGCAGCAGTAGGCAGAAGCCTATGACGATTTGAATCGCCAACTGCCGGTATTTTCGCCAATAGACGTCGTCGTGGTTGGTGTAGCCTCGCCAGCGGTTATTGATCACACCGAGCTCTTCGGGCGAGATGCTCATCAGCGCCTTGTCGAGGATCGATGCCAGCAGTTGCGCCTGCAGGGTCGTGGCCATGGAGAAGCTGGCGGGCTCCGTACCGACTGTGCTGCGGATGATCAGCTCGGAACTGTTGGCCAGCGCGTGATTGGCATCGATCATTGTGGTGATTGCGGCGTCGACAGCGCCACTACTGAGCAGCGCCATGGAGAAATACGGGCTTTCGGTTTCGATCGCCATGACTTGGGGGTGCTGCTCGGAAAGCAGTTCGGCGACTGTGCTGTCACGGGTTACCGCAACGCGTTTTCCCGCCAACTGCTCCAAAGCAGGGGGCGTATCGCTGTCGGCCCGGGTGAGCAGCACGAAGGCGCTCTCCAGGTAGGGGCGGCTGATGCGCAGCTTGCTGTCGCGTTCTTGCTGTTTGGAGATGGCTGCAATGACGTCGGCGCGACCGTCTTCGAGCCGGGTGATCATGTCGCTAAGGCTACTGGACTTCTGAATTTCAAAACGCAGACCGGTACGTAGGCGCAGCAGCTCCAAGAGGTCAGCGGTGATGCCACGAAACTGGCCATTGCTGTCAACGTACGACATGGGCGCGGCAGTTTCATCGATCACCACGCGCATTACGGGATGTTGTGACAGCCATTGCTCTTCGCGCCGCGTAAGTTGCAGTTTACGTTCGCTCAACAGTGTGTCGCTGCCTGCACTCCAGCGTTTGAGGATGTTGGTGCGCACGGTGCTGGGCTGGCTATCGAGTACGGCATCGATCAGCGTCTTGAGCATGGTGTCGTCGCTGCGCATGGCAAAACTGAAACCAAAGGCCTCATGTTTGCCGAAGGCCGCCATGCGCAGGCGCGGCAGGTGTCCCCGATTGAGCTGGTAATGGGTGGATATGGTATCGCCGATGAACACGTCGGCCTGACCAAAGGCCACGGCGTTCAGTGCTTGGGTGGAGGATCCGAATGTCTGCAAGGTCGACTTGGGATAGGCTTGATTCACGCCTTTAGCTGGCAGGTAGTGATAGAGCATGCTCAGGCGCATGCCTTCGAGCCCAGCGTCCAGCGAGCGTTGTTCGTTTTCGCGGGTCACCAGCACCGGCTGGTCTATTGCGTAGGGTCGCGAGAGGGCCAGGCCAGCGCTGGCGGCTTCATAGCCATTGGCACTGCCGAGCATATCGATTTGCCCTTGTTTAAGGGCCTCAACCGCTGCATGACGGCTAGGGAAGCCCAGCACCCGCACAGGGAGTTGCAGGGCGCTACCGATCAGCCCGGCGTATTCGGCAGTGAGCCCTTGGTAGTCACGGCCGCCGCTGGTGATGTCGAACGGGGCGTAATCTGGAAAGGATGTGCCGAGGGTCAAGGTCTGCTTGTTCTTGAGCCATTCTCTTTGTTCGTTCGACAGGGCCGGGTGCATAGCATTGGCGGTCGACCGTGTGAGCAGGGTATAGGATACGACGTCACGCTGGACGACCTGTGCCTGCCCGGTGCTGAAGACCAAGCTAAGCATCAGTAAGGCTAAGTACCGCGCCATTGCCAACCTCAGACCAGCGCGTTGCGTTTTGCCACGTCGATCAGGTCCACCAGGCTGGCGACCTGGAGTTTCTGCATGAGGCGTTTTTTATAGGTGCTAACGGTCTTGTTGCTGAGAAACATGCCTTTGGCTATGTCTTTGTTGCTCTTTCCCTGGGCGAAAAGTTGCAGCACCATCAGTTCTCTATCATTAACTTGTCGGAAAAGGTGTATGTCGGAACTGGTTTTTTCCAAGTCGCCGTGGAGCGCCTGGCTGGGAAAGTAGTTGTAACCGGAAAGTACCGCTTTGATTGCACTGACCAGCTCAGTCAGGTCTTCTTGTTTGCACACATAGCCTGAAGCGCCCGAATGCATGCAGCGCAGGGCGAACAAGGCGGGCGCTTGCGCGGTAAGGATCAGCACTTTGCTGGGCAACGCCATCGACTGGAAGCGTGACAGTACTTCCAGCCCATCTAGTTTGGGGATGGCGATGTCGAGAATCACCAGGTCAGGCCGTGCTTCACGAATCAGTTGCATGGCGTCGACGCCATTGTCCGATTCACCCACGATCCTGTAACTCTGATTTTCCAGCAGCATACGCACTGCTAACCGTATAACGGGATGATCGTCGACAATAAATATGGATTGCATATTCAACTTTCCATGGGCAGGTGTCTGAAACAGTGAGCACCTTATCGCAGATGGAGGAGGTCGGACATGCAGGAAACGGCGTTGAGCCGTATATGGGAAATGGCCTACAGCAAAAGACTATTTGTCCTGCGAGAGCACCATCAAGATGTTTTGTTTTAACGACAGTCTGGTCATTTGCCAGGGAGATAACTTGGGTTGTTTATTTTGGTGATAGCAAGGTCGGACTTTTCCTTCAATGCGATTCGGCCAGCTTGCGCTGGCCGTGGTCGTCTCAAGTTGGGCTGGAGCGCCCGGTCATTTCGCAGGCCATCTCGCTGGCATAGCTGTCAGTCATTCCGGCGATGAAGTCGATCATGCGCAGGAATGCGTTGTGCAATGAGCCGTGAGGGTCGGGGGCATGATTGCCGATCAGGTCGAGGACGCGGCGGCTCTTGAACGACGGCGTACGTCCGCCGTGCTGTTCCAGTGCGGCGCCACAGAAGGCGTTGAGGAGGATTTCCAGGGTGGTGTAGGCGCCAATCTCATGCAGCGTCTTGCGCTTGTCCTGGAAGATCTTCTTGCGCGCCATGTCCTTGGCCTGCAGCACGCAACGTTTGGCCGGGCCGTGCATGTGCTCGACCAGATCGCCCGCCAGCCGGCCGCTTAGCAGGGCGGCCTGCTGCTCGACAAATGCCTGCGCAGCAGCGTTGGTCAAGTGCTCGATGGCTTTGCCGCGCAGAATGGCCAATTTGCGCCGACGAGAATCATTGGCGCCAAGTTGACGGTAGGTCTCTGGCAGGTCGTCACCGACCAGGTCGAGCAGCAGCGCCTCAACTTCGGCGTACTCCAGCAGCTCCATTTCCAGGCCGTCTTCCAGGTCAATCAGCGCATAGCAGATGTCGTCTGCCGCCTCCATCAGGTACACCAGCGGATGACGCGCCCAGCGCTGTTCTTCGAGTTGGGGCAGGCCAAGCTTGCGGGCGATTTGATCCATCAGCGCCAGCTCACTCTGGTAGCAGCCAAACTTGTGCTTCTTGTAGCCCAGGGCGTCGGCATGGCGCGAACTCCACGGGTACTTGAGGTAGGTGCCGAGCGTGGCATAGGTCAGGCGAGTGCCGCCGTCGAACTGGTGGTATTCCAGTTGCGTCAACACGCGAAACCCTTGGGCATTACCCTCGAAATTGAGGAAGTCGGCGCGCTGGTCGTCGCTCATATCATCCAGCCAGCCGCGTCCTGCGGCCTGTTGGAACCAGTAACGGATGGCGTCTTCGCCAGAGTGGCCGAACGGCGGGTTGCCGATATCGTGGGCCAGGCAGGCGGACTGCACGATCATGCCCAGGTCGCTCGGTTCGCACCAGTCGGGCAGATTCTGGCGCAAGGTTTCACCTACGCGCATGCCTAGCGAGCGGCCGACGCAGCTGACTTCCAGCGAGTGGGTCAGGCGGGTGTGGATGTGGTCGTTGCTGGACACCGGGTGCACCTGGGTCTTACGCCCCAGGCGGCGGAAGGCGCCGGAGAAGATGATGCGGTCGTGGTCCTTGTGGAAGGGGCTGCGCCCCAGTTCTTCCGGGCTGTAAAGGGCTTTGCCCAGGCGTTCGCGGGTCAGCAGGGTATGCCAGTCCAAGGCTCATTTCTCCCGTCGGATAATCGCCATAGCTTCCTGTTTCAGCGGCGCCCGCGCAAGCGGCGGGCGCAACTGATCAATGCCGCCGACCGTTTTGCAGGAATAGGCGTACCAGTGGGATCAGGCTACTGCCCAAACGCATCAAGCGAGAAAGGTTGCCGCTGCGCGCACCCTTGCCCGTCAAGAAACCCAGCGCAACCACTGCGCCAAGGCCCCACAACGGCGCGTGCTTGATTCCCAGGCCATCCTGCAACGAGCCGCCCATGCCGCGCAGGCGTCTGACCGGTTCGAGCAGTTGCGCCGACTCATGGCGAATTTCCTGGCGGTGCATTTCCAGGCGCAGGCGCAGCAACGCTTTGCGCAGCTCGCGCGGATTACGGGTGTTGGGGAGTTCGGGCAGGCTCATGGCAACAGGCGCTCCCTGTCCTTGGCGAGCTCCTCGAGGGTGGAGCTGAAAGGGGATGATTCATCGAACACGGCAGCCTTCAAGCGCAAGCCGCAGTAGACCGTTGCTGCGCCATAGAACACACACAGCCCGATGATGCCCGCCAGGCGATAGCTGTCCCACAACAGTACCAGCAGCAAGCCGGACAGCGCCGTCAGCAGCAACAAGGCAAACACCAGCGCCAACCCTGCAAACAGCAGCAGCTTGAGGGTGCGACCTTTCTGCTCTTGCAGTTCGATGCCGAACAGTTCGATATGGCTGTGCAGCAACCCAAGCATGGCCGCGCCCAGGCGTTTGCCAGAGGCGCCAGCTGTGATGGCCTCGTTATCCATGGGCACTCCTCAGCGCCGATTGGCCAGCAGGCCGATCAGCAAGCCGACGCCTGCGGCAATGCCAATGGCCTGCCACGGGTTTTCCTGGACGTACTCTTCGGCACTGGCCATTGCCGCCTGGCCACGCACGCGCACCGAATCCTGGGTCAGCTGCAGGCTTTCGCGGGCCTGCTCGAGGCGCTCGTGGATCTGCTCGCGCAGCTCATCAGCCTGGTCACCGGCCAGGTTGGCGGTGTCAGCGAGCAGTTTTTCGGTGTCGCGCACCAGTGCCTGGAAGTCAGCCATCAATATCTCTTGAGCAGTCTTTGCCGATTTGCTGGCCATTGGATCTCTCCCTGTTGATGTGTGTGGTTAATTCGAGTGACGCGGTGCAATGAAGGTTCAGTGCCAGTTGCTGGTATGGCGCTTGCTACGTCTGGGGGCGCAGCCGAGCGCCTGTGCGCCCAATTCGTGCGCCACGCCCGCGGATACCGCTAAACCTTAACCCAATCCACGACAAACCCAAGAAAAAACCACGCACGCTCTGCTCGCCTCACCGAAACGGGGCAGGGGAGTGGGCACCGATTCGGTGCAGGGATGCAGGTTCTTGAACTGTCCTGGTGCTTTTTCAGCAGGTCTGCCTACCTCATGGAAAACATGCACAGCGCGATGGACTCCCTGGTCCATGGCTCCAACACCCTGTTCCTTCTGCTGGGGGCCATCCTGGTCCTGGCGATGCATGCCGGCTTTGCGTTTCTTGAAGTCGGCACGGTGCGCCATAAGAACCAGGTCAATGCCTTGTCGAAGATCCTCAGCGACTTCGCCGTGTCGGCCCTGGTGTACTTCTTCGTCGGCTACTGGATCGCCTATGGCGTGAGCTTCCTGCAGCCAGCTGCGCAGCTCGCCAGCGATCACGGCTATGGCCTGGTCAAATGCTTCTTCCTGATTACCTTTGCCGCAGCCATACCGGCAATCATTTCCGGGGGCATTGCTGAACGTGCCCGCTTTGCCCCGCAGTTGTGTGCCACGGCGTTGATCGTGGCGTTGGTTTATCCGTTCTTCGAAGGCATCGTGTGGAATGGCAATCTGGGCATCCAGGCCTGGCTGCAGGCGCGCTTTGGGGCACCGTTCCATGACTTCGCCGGGTCGGTTGTGGTGCACGCGATGGGCGGGTGGCTGGCGCTGGCGGCGGTGCTGTTGCTGGGGGCGCGCCGCGGGCGCTATCGCGATGGCCGCCTGGTGGCGTTTGCGCCGTCGAGTATCCCCTTCCTGGCGCTGGGCTCGTGGATTCTGATCATTGGCTGGTTTGGCTTCAACGTGATGAGTGCGCAAAGCCTGCAGGGCATCAGCGGCCTGGTGGCGATCAATTCGCTGATGGCCATGGTCGGCGGCACGCTGGCCGCGTTGTGGGCAGGTCGCAACGACCCAGGTTTTTTGCACAACGGGCCGCTGGCCGGCTTGGTAGCGATTTGCGCTGGGTCCGACCTGATGCATCCGCTAGGCGCTTTGGCCACTGGCCTGGTAGCGGGGGTGCTGTTCGTCTGGTGCTTCACCGCTGCGCAGAATCGCTGGAAGATCGACGATGTGCTTGGGGTCTGGCCGTTGCATGGGCTGTGCGGGGTATGGGGTGGCATCGCCTGTGGCATCTTTGGCCAGGCTAGTCTGGGTGGCTTGGGTGGCGTCAGTCTGGTCAGCCAGCTGCTGGGCAGCCTGGCAGGTGTGCTGGTGGCATTGCTCGGGGGCTTTGCCGTGTATGGCCTGATCAAGGCGGTGCATGGCTTGCGCTTGAGCCATGAAGAGGAGTTCCAGGGGGCTGACCTGTCGCTGCATCGGATTGGCGCAACCAGCCAGGATTGATCGTGGTCAGGTGCACTTCGCGCGCTGTGGACCTAAAATAAGCATCCCTCCACAGCTTGCGCGGGACTTGCCATGCTGCCTGAATGCCAACTGTTCAGCACCCTCGGTTGCCACTTGTGTGAAGTGGCCGAAGCGGTGCTGATGCCCTTTGTCGAACACGGCTTGTTGGTGGAGCTTATCGACATCGCCGACGATGAATCGTTATTCGAACGCTATGGTTTGATCATTCCGGTGCTGCGTCGTTGTGATAACGGTGGCGAGCTGCGCTGGCCGTTCGATGCTGAACAGGTAGTGGCCTTCCTGCAGTAGCGATGGCTTGATTTGACGCAACCGCAGGTAACTCCGTATGCTGTATATAAATACAGTATTGGGGTGGCCGATGCTCAACGTCGAGCAATTGAAGTACAGCGTCAATCGGATGTCCCCGCAGAAGGTGGGTGACGCCGTGCTGGAGCTGCGCCTCGAAGGCTTGGTGACTGATGACCGAACGCCTTTCGGCAAAGTCCATTTCAACACCTGCTTCGCTGAAATCGAGGCCTTGTTCCAGCGTGCCGGGTTTCACCGGCCACTGGATGTGGTGGGCTATCAGGGCCAGGTTTATGCGCTCTATGATTCCGGCCGCTGGGAGGCTGTGCAGGTGCTGCGCTGGCTCAAGGCGCGCTGCGAAACCGCCGAGGCTGGTTGAGGGCCGGGGCTTGGGGGATAATGGCAACCCCTCGATTGCACGAGCCTGTCATGACCACACCGTTCGACCCCGCCCATCAGCAAGCCAGTACCGTCTGCCTTCCTCCGGGAAATTGGCCAACCGTACTCGAATGTTTGTGTGATCACTTCAAGGGCATCGCTCGTGAACAGTGGCTTGATCGCTTTGCCAGGGGACGGGTGCTCGATGCCCAGGGCCAGGCCATCCAGGCAGACCTGGCGTATCGTCGCGGTATGCGCCTGCATTATTTTCGCGAAGTGCCCAATGAGAAGCCGATCCCGGTAGAAGAAACCATCCTGCATCTGGACGATCATCTGGTGGTGGCCGACAAACCGCATTTTCTCCCGGTGACCCCCACCGGAGAGTACGTCGAGCAGACGCTGCTGCGCCGGCTGATCCGCCGTTTGGATAACCCGCACCTGGTGCCACTGCACCGCATCGATCGGCATACCGCAGGTTTGGTGCTGTTTTCGGCTAACCCGCAGACTCGCGGTGCCTACCAGCGGCTGTTCCCCGAGCGGCGCATCGACAAACGTTACCAGGCCATTGCTGCGGCGTTGCCGGCGCTTGAGTTTCCCTTGGTGCACCGCAGCCGTTTGGTGCATGGCGAACCGTTCTTTCGCATGCATGAAGTAGAGGGGGCGCCCAACAGTGAAACACTGGCGCAGGTGCTGGAGAAAAACGGTGAGCTGTGGCGCTATGGCTTGTCGCCGGTGACGGGTAAGACCCACCAGTTGCGGGTGCACATGGCAGCGCTGGGAGCGGGGATCTGTAACGATCCGTTCTACCCGCGGTTGCTGGAGGTGCAGGATGACTATCAGCAGCCGCTTAAGCTGCTGGCGCAGAGCCTGCGCTTTGAGGATCCCTTGAGCGGGGAAGAGCGGTATTTTGAGAGCCGGTTGGCGTTGGACTGGTAGATGGGGGGTGCGGCGCTGATTCTGGGGGCCGCTTCGCGGCCCATCGCAGACAAACCAGCGCCTACATAAATCGCAGGTGGGCCAGCTTATACGCTGCGATGGGCCGCCTATAGGCCCACAAGCTCAGCGGTTGAAGCGCTCTACCAGCGAGTATTGCGTACCTGCGGTACTGGTCAGCTCTTCGCTGAGTAGCGCCGAATGCTGCGCCTGCTCGGCGGTTTGGTCGGCCAGCTCGGCAATGGTGCTGATGTTGCGGCTGATCTCGTCGGCCACGGCGGTCTGCTCTTCGGTGGCAGCAGCGATCTGGGTCGCCATGTCGGTAATGTTGGCCACCGCTTCGCTGATACCCAGCAGCGCCTGGTCGGCCTGCATTACCCGCTCCACACCTTCCTGAGCCTGGCGATGGCCGTTCTCCATGGTCAGCACGGCGCTGCTCGCAGTCTGCTGCAGCTTGGCGATCAGGCTGTGAATCTGCCCAGTGGATTCGGCGGTGCGTTGCGCAAGTTGGCGTACTTCATCGGCGACTACGGCAAAGCCGCGGCCCATCTCGCCGGCCCGGGCGGCTTCGATCGCAGCGTTGAGGGCCAGCAGGTTGGTCTGGTCGGCAATGCCTTTGATCACGTCAACCACGCCACCGATCTCGTCACTGTCCTTGGCCAGTTGGGTCACGGTCAGGCCGGTCTCGCCCACGGCGCTCGACAGCCGCTCGATGGCATCGCGGGTTTCCCCGGCAATCTGCCGACCTTGGCTGGTCAGGCGATTGGCTTCCTGGGTGGCATCGGCCGTGCGCTGCACGTGGTTGGCCACTTCCTGGGTGGTGGCGGCCATCTGGTTGACGGCGGCGGCGACCTGTTCGGTCTCCACCCGTTGACGTTCCAGGCCCGAGGAGCTCTTGTGCGCCAACGCATCGGACTGACGGGCCTGATCGCTGAGGTGTTCGGCACTGTCTTGCAGGCGTGTCAGGCAGGTCTTCATCCGCGCGTCCTGGCTGAGCATGGCCATTTCCAGGCGGGCCTGTACGCCCCGGCTGTCGGTGAACATCTGCGCGATCAACGGATCGGAGGTGGTTTGTTCGGCCAGGCGCAGCAGCCGCTTGAGGCCGCGCTGCTGCCAGCTCAGACCGAGCAGGCCGAGCGGTACCGAGAGGCCCGCAGCCAGGGCGAAGCCCCAGGAATGCCCCAGCCAGTTTCCTATCAGGAAGCCGACCTGGCTGACCAGGATGAACGGCAGCCAGTCTTGCAGTACCGGCAGCCACTTATCGCGGCGCGGTATCGCCGACTTGCCCTGGTTGATGCGCTGGTACAACGCTTCGGCGCGGCGGATCTGTTCGGCAGTAGGCTTGACCCGCACCGATTCGTAGCCGACCACCTGATTGTTATCGAAGATCGGCGTGACGTAGGCGTTGACCCAGTAGTGATCGCCAGACTTGCAGCGGTTCTTGACGATGCCCATCCACGGCAGGCCCTGCTTGAGGGTCTGCCACATGTGGGCAAACACCGCAGGCGGCACGTCAGGGTGACGCACCAGGTTGTGCGCAGCACCGGTCAGCTCCTCGCGAGAGAAACCGCTGATCTCGATGAACGCATCGTTGCAGTAGGTGATCACACCCTTGGCGTTGGTGGTGGAGATCAACCGCTGTTGTGCAGGGAAAGTCCGTTCTCTCTGGGTAATCGGCTGGTTGTTACGCATGGGTCGTCAGGTCCGCAAGGCTTTCGATGGGTATCGGCAAGCCTCTGGTTTTATTGAATGAATATTTAACTTAGTTGATCTGGCGCAAGGGCTCGGTTGCTCACGTAAAGTAGCAAACACGTGCTTTTTGCAGCAGTTGGCGGCAATGTTACTGAATTATTCCAGATTTCTGACGCTCTGGTCGGATCATGACGCATTGCCCAGGCAAGGGCCAGCGCCGAGGCGCCGATTTGGGGCGGGGACAGGGGGCGCAGCGCGCCCCCTTAAGGCTCAGCTTGCGATCAGTTGGCGCAGTACGTAGTGCAAAATCCCGCCTGATTTGAAGTATTCAACTTCGTTAAGTGTATCGATCCGGCACAACACCTCGATCTGCTCCTGCTGGCCGTCTTCACGGGTGATGCGCAGCGTCAGGCTCATGCCCGGGCGAATTGTCGCGCCAGTGAGGCCCAGCAGGTCAATTTGCTCCTTGCCAGTCAGACCCAGGCTCTTGCGGGTTTGCCCGGCCTTGAACTGCAGGGCCAACACGCCCATGCCGATCAAATTGGAGCGGTGGATGCGTTCGAAGCTCTCCGCCAGCACGGCTTTGACCCCGAGCAAGTTGGTACCTTTTGCCGCCCAGTCGCGGCTGGAGCCGGTGCCGTATTCCTGGCCGGCAATCACCAC
Source organism: Pseudomonas urmiensis (assembly GCF_014268815.2). NCBI lineage: Bacteria > Pseudomonadati > Pseudomonadota > Gammaproteobacteria > Pseudomonadales > Pseudomonadaceae > Pseudomonas > Pseudomonas urmiensis. The sequence goes on along the minus strand of NZ_JABWRE020000001.1, from coordinate 3,085,709 downwards.
CAGCGGCGTGCCTTCGGCCTGATAGCGCATGGCAGCATCGTAGATCGAGAGCTTCTCGCCGCTGGGCACATGCAGGGTGTTGCCGCCTTCCTCGCCGCCAAGCATTTCGTTGCGGATGCGGATGTTGGCGAAGGTGCCGCGCATCATCACTTCATGGTTGCCGCGGCGTGAGCCGTAGGAGTTGAAGTCACGAGGCTCCACGCCTTTGTCGCGTAGGTAGCGGCCAGCGGGGCTGTCGGCCTTGATGTTGCCGGCCGGGGAGATGTGGTCGGTGGTCACCGAGTCGCCGAGCAGGGCCAGCACGCGCGCGCCGTGGATATCGGCGATGGTCGGCAAAGGGCCGCCGATATCATCGAAGAATGGCGGATGCTGGATGTAGGTGGAGTCATCCTGCCAGACGTAGGTGGCCGCCTGCGGCACTTCGATGGCTTGCCACTGCGCATCGCCTGCGAAAACTTCGGCGTATTCCTTGTGGAACATGGCCGTATCGACTTTGGCCACAGCGTCGGCGATCTCCTGTTGGCTGGGCCAGATGTCGCGCAGGTACACCGGTTGGCCGTCTTTGCCGGTACCCAGCGGATCGCGGGTCAAGTCCAGGCGTACGCTGCCGGCCAGGGCATAGGCTACAACCAGGGGCGGGGAGGCTAGCCAGTTGGTCTTCACCAGCGGGTGCACCCGGCCTTCGAAGTTGCGGTTGCCCGACAGTACCGAGGCGACGGTGAGGTCGGCGCTGCCGATGGCTTTTTCGATGGCTTCATCCAAGGGGCCGGAGTTGCCGATACAGGTGGTGCAGCCATAACCCACCAGATCGAAGCCCAGTTGGTCCAGGTACGGAGTAAGACCAGCAGCCTTGTAGTAATCGGTGACGACCTTGGAGCCGGGAGCCAGCGAACTCTTGACCCAGGGCTTGCGCGTCAGGCCCTTTTCCACGGCCTTTTTCGCCACAAGCCCTGCCGCCATCATCACGCTGGGGTTGGAGGTATTGGTACAAGAGGTGATCGCCGCGATTACTACCGCGCCATCACGCAGGGTGTAGGTTTGCCCGCCATGGCTGAAATCGATCTCGCCGGCCTGATCGGCGTTGCCTACCGCCACGCCGCCGCCACCTTCGCTCTCCAGGCGGCCGACTTCTTTGGCCTGGGGTCTGGGTTGCAGATCGATGAAGCCGTTGAAGGCCTGGGCGACCTGCGACAGGGCAACCCGGTCCTGCGGGCGTTTAGGGCCAGCCAGGCTGGCCTCGACCTCGTGCATGTCCAGGGACAGGCTGTCACTGAACACCGGCTCCTGGCCAGGCAGGCGCCACAGACCTTGTTCTTTGCAATAGGCCTCTACCAGTTGCACGGTCTGTTCGGGACGCCCCGTGAGGCGCAGGTAATCCAGCGTGACTTGGTCGACCGGGAAGAAACCACAGGTTGCGCCGTACTCCGGGGCCATGTTGGCCAGGGTGGCGCGGTCGGCCAGCGGCAGCTGGGCCAGGCCATCGCCGTAGAATTCGACGAATTTGCCGACCACACCCTTCTTGCGCAGCATCTGGGTCACGGTGAGCACCAAATCGGTGGCGGTAATGCCCTCGCGCAGTTTGCCGGTCAGCTTGAAGCCGATCACTTCCGGGATCAGCATCGATACGGGTTGGCCGAGCATGGCCGCTTCCGCCTCGATCCCGCCGACGCCCCAGCCGAGTACGCCCAGGCCGTTGATCATGGTGGTATGCGAGTCGGTGCCGACCAGGGTGTCGGGGAAGGCATAGGTGCGACCGTCTTCTTCGCCAGTCCACACGGTGCGGCCGAGGTATTCGAGGTTGACCTGGTGGCAGATGCCGGTGCCCGGCGGCACTACACTGAAGTTGTCGAAGGCGCTCTGCCCCCAGCGCAGAAACGCATAACGCTCACCGTTGCGCTGCATCTCGATGTCGACGTTCTCGGCAAAAGCGTTTTGGCTGGCATAGCGATCGACCATCACCGAGTGGTCGATCACCAGGTCGACCGGTGACAGGGGATTGATCCGCTGCGGGTCGCCACCGGCCTTGGCCATGGCCGCACGCATAGCCGCCAGGTCGACCACCGCAGGTACGCCGGTGAAGTCTTGCATCAGCACCCGGGCAGGGCGGTATTGGATCTCGCGATCGGAGCGGCGATCCTTGAGCCACTGCGCCAGGGCTTGCAGGTCAGCGCCGGTAACGGTCTTGCCGTCTTCCCAGCGCAACAGGTTTTCCAACAGCACCTTGAGCGACATGGGCAGGCGCTGCAGATCACCCAACTGGCGGGCTGCGTCAGTCAGGCTGTAATAGTGGTAGACGCGGTCGCCTACGTGCAGGGTTTTGAGGGTCTTCAGGCTATCGAGCGAGGGCATTGCCAACTCCTTCTGCGCCGGTGCCCGGCCCCTCGTGAAGGCCGGTGTCACCGCTCTGTACCGGTCCGCACGGTACGGACCTGGCTGAATGGTCAGGTTAGACCGATTTCCCGGTCCCGACCCTGTACTGGACAGGCGGGGCATGTCGCAGGTTCCGATCTTCCTTTATCATCGCCGCCCTGCCGGTGCGTGACGTGCGCTGGATCAAGGCTGGCGGTACCCGCCAGCGATGTGGAGTGAGAAATGAATACCCTGTTCATGCATTGCCGGCCCGGTTTCGAGGGCGAGGTTTGCGCCGAGATCAGCGAACACGCCGCCCGCCTGGGCGTTGCTGGCTACGCCAAGGGCAAGCCGCAGAGCGCTTGCGCCGAGTTTGTCTGCACCGAGCCGGACGGTGCCGAGCGCCTGATGCGTGAACTGCGCTTCACGCAGTTGATTTTCCCGCGCCAGTGGGCGCGCGGCAGTTTTGTCGAGTTGCCAGAAACCGACCGCATCAGCGTGCTGCTCGAACACCTGGCGGATGCGCCGGTTGCCGGTAGCCTGTGGCTGGAAGTGGTCGACAGCAACGACGGCAAGGAGCTGTCGACCTTCTGCCGCAAGTTTGAAGTGCCACTGCGCAAAGCCCTGGAAAAGGCTGGGCGCTTGGTCGACGACGCCAACCGTCCGCGCTTGCTGCTGACCTTCATCAGTGGTCGCCGGGTGTTTGTCGGTGTATCGGAGGCGAACAATTGCGCGCTGTGGCCGATGGGTATCCCGCGCTTGAAGTTCCCCCGGGAAGCGCCGAGCCGTTCGACGCTCAAGCTGGAAGAGGCATGGCATCAGTTCATCCCGCGGGATCAGTGGGAGCTGCGCCTGCACGATGACATGACCGGGGTCGACCTTGGCGCATCGCCAGGTGGCTGGACCTACCAGCTGGTCAAGCGCGGCATGCTGGTGACCGCCATCGACAATGGCCCGATGGCTGAAAGCTTGATGGACACTGGCCTGGTGCAGCATTTGATGGCTGATGGCTTTACCTGGCAGCCCAAGCAGATGGTCGACTGGATGGTCTGCGATATCGTCGAGAAGCCTGCGCGCAGTGCGGCGCTGATCGAGACATGGCTGGGTGAGGGGTTGTGTCGTGAGGCGGTGGTCAACCTCAAGCTGCCGATGAAGCAGCGCTACGTCGAGGTGCGGCGCTTGCTCGATCGTATCGAGGAGGGCTTCAAGGCGCGCAAGATCAAGGTTTCGATCGCCTGCAAACAGCTGTATCACGACCGCGAGGAAGTTACCTGCCATTTGCGCAGGCTCGATCTCAAGCCGCGTAATGGCGCGGCTTGATCACGCGCTGACTCAGCGCTTGCCGAGGATCTTGCCGAGCGTTTCCGGGCGTGGGGCGCCTTGCTGGCTTTGCAGGCGTCCCTGTTCGTCCAGGTAGAAGATGGCCGGGGTGGCTGCCAGCCCCAGTTCTTCCATCAATGCCAGGTTGCTGTCGAGCTGTTTCTGCACGTTCTCGGGGATTTTATCCAAGGCTTTGAGGCTGCTGGCTTTGCCGGCTTTCTCATGCTGTTGCAGCGCCTTGGCCGGGTCTTTGGCGGCCAGTAGCGCAGCCGATTTGCCAGGGCTGTCCTCGCGAATGATGCCGACCATGATGTGACGTAACTGCACCTTGCCAGACTCGACCCAAGGGCGTGCCTGCTGCCAGAACATGTTGCAGTAAGGGCAGTTGGGGTCGCTGAACAGATACACAGTGCGCGGTGCGTCGGGCTTGCCGTCGGCGATCCAGGCGGTCTTCTCCATTTTCGCCCAGATGGCCTTGCTCATCGGCGCATACACCAGCTTTTCCAGCGGCTCGGCGCTGAGGTCCTGGCCCTGCTCGTCGAACAGACTGCCGACCAGTACATGCTTGCCGTCGGGTGTCAGGTACAGGGCAATGCCGTTGTTCTGGTATTCAGCGGCATAGCCGCGCAGGCCGTTGGGCGCGTCGAAGCTACCCTTGATCACTGCGCCCTTGGCTTGTAGTTGCTTGATTGCCTGGGGCAGTTCCTCGGCGTGCAGCAGCGGGGCTGCCAGCAGGGCGAGGGTCAGTGGCAGGAGCGCATTCAATCGCATGTCAATTTCCTTTTACGGCAGAGGCGGGCGGGTTGGCCCGCTCGAAGGGTTCCAGGGCGTGGTGCAGGCTGGCGCGGGACAGTTCACCCAGGTGGCTGCCGACCAGTCGCCCTTCGGCGTTGTAGAACAAAGTGGTGGGCAGGGCCATGGAGCCGACCCGCTGGGCCAGTAGGCCGCTGCCATCGAACAGGACGTGGGTCAGGCTCAGGCCAGTGGTTGCCAAAAAGGTGCTGACGTTCTCTGGTGTCTCGCCCTGGTTGACGAACAAGAAGGTCACATGCGGATAGTCGTGCTGGGCTTGCTGGAGCACCGGCATTTCACGTCGGCACGGCGGGCACCAGGTCGCCCAGATATTGATCACCAGTGGCTTGCCGCGGTAGTCGTGCAGGGCCATGGATTTGCCAGCGGCGGTGCGCAAGGTCAGGTCAGGCAGCTCGGTACCCTTGCTGTACAGGTGGCTACCCAGGCTCGCTAGCACCCAGAACAGTGCGCCACTGGCCAGCGCCCAGCCCAGTGGCTGGCGCAAGCCGGGCTGGCGCCAGCCCTGCCAGAGGGTGCCAAGGACGATCCCGACCAGGCCGCCCCAGAACAGAAAACCGCCATCGCGAATATCGATGATCTGCAGCGGTTCGTCGCGGTACATCGGCCAGTAGAGCAGAACGAAGCCTAGGCGCGCGCCGAGCAACCCCAAAAGGAACAGGTTGAACAGCGCCGACTCAGGACTTTGCCCGCCGCGCCGGGCGACCCACCAACCGACCACGCAGGCAATGCCGAGCGCTGCGAGCAGCAACAGGTGGTTCAGGGCCATGGTCAGCGGCCCAAGGGTTACGGTCAGCATCAGCCTTGGCTCCTGGTCTGTGCCCAATGTTGCAGAAAACCGCTCGCATCCACTTCACCGGTGATGCGCCGCGCACGGCGCTCGTTCCCTTCTGGGCCGATCCAGATCAGGCTTGGCGGACCGGGCACCTGATAGCGTTGCAGCAGTGCCCGGCTAGCTGGGCTGTCGGCGGTTACGTCCAGGCGCAGCAGGTGCACACCGGCCAGGCTGTTGAGCACATCGGCCCGGGCGAAGACCTGTTTCTCCATGACCTTGCACGACACGCACCAGTCGGCATAGTAGTCGACCAGCACCCATTGGCCACGGCCCTTGGCGGCATCCAGTTCGCGTTGCAGGTCTTCGGGTCGGCTGACAGTGATGAAGGCATCCTCGGCCTTAGCCGCAGCCGGCGTATTGCTGCCGGCGAACGGCTGCAAGGGTTGCCACAGGTCGCTACTGCCAGCAGCGGCGCCAACCAGCAATAGTCCGCCCCACAGTGCGCCGAGCAAGGGAATCGCACGCAGCGCAGGCAGACGCTGCAGGGCGGGCCAAGTCGCCCAGCCCAGGGCGATCAACCAGCTGCCGCTAAGGCCCAGCAGCAGTGGAGCGGGCAGCAGGGTGCGCACGGTGTACAGCGCCATGGCCAGGAACACGAAGCCGAACAGACCTTTGACCAGGTTCATCCAGGCGCCTGGGCGTGGCAGATAGCGGTTGCCCAAGGTCACCAGCAACAGCAGTGGCACACCCATGCCCAAGCCCAGGCTGAACAGTACCAGCGCGCCATGCAGCACATCGCCACTCTGCGCGATGTAGAGCAGCGCACCGGCCAGCGGCGCGGTCATGCATGGCCCCATCAGCAAGCCGGACAGCGCACCGAGCAGCGCCGCGCCGTACAGGTTGCCGCCACGCGTGCCTTGCCCTGCGCGATCGAGGCGGTCGCGCAGGGCCGTGGGCAATTGCAGCTCGAAAGCGCCAAACATGGGCAACGCGAGCAGCACGAACAGCCCGGCCAGGCTGCCCAACAGCCAGGGTTGTTGCAGCCACGCTTGCAGGCTGGCGCCCAGCAGTGCGGCGACTACGCCCAGGCCTGCGTAGACCAGCGCCATGCTCAGCACATAGACCCCCGCCAGCAGCCAGCCACGCCGGGCGCTGGCGCCGTTGCCCAGGACCAGCCCCGCCAGGATCGGCAGCATTGGCAGCGAGCAGGGGGTGAACGCCAGCAGCAGGCCCAGGCCGAAGAAGGCCAGCAGACCCCAGAGCAGATTGTCCTGCTGCAGGTTGCTGGCTAGGGCCTGGTCGCTGGCTTGGTCGGCGACTGTTGCGCTGCTGCTGTTGCCTAGATCGATGGCGGTCGTTTGCGGCGGGTAGCACAGGCCGGCATCAGCGCAGCCCTGCCAGCCCAGGCGCAGCTGGCCGCTGGCTTCGGCCGGCAACAGCAGTTCAAGCTCGCTGCGGTAGATCGCGCTGTCGCCGAAGAACTCGTCGTGATGGTTCAGCGCGGCTGGCAGTTGCGGGTGTTGGGCGGGAGGCAGGCCGTCGAACTTCAGCCGTTTCTGATAGAGGTAGTAGCCTTCCTTGATCTGGAAATGTACGCGCATCTGGCCTGATGGCAGGCGGTCGTGGGTGAGGACGAACGCTTGGTTGACGGGCAGGAAGTCAGGTTTGACGTCGAACGGATTGGCCTGCAGAGGCCCCGCCAGCAGAAAGGTCAGGATGATCAGGAAAACGCGCATGTCTTGGCCTTGGTAATGCAGATAAGCGGCCATGCTGGCCTGGGCCGATTAACCGAGAGTTAACCCGGAATTACTCACCTATTGATTCGGGGGAGTTACTCATGCGCCCTGAGCGGCAATGGCGGATGCCCAGCCGCGACGAACCGCGTACCAGCGGTCATAATCCTCACTTAATCACCTTGTGGCGCAATACTCACCCCCCTATTGGAGACCACCCCATGCACGTACTGCTCTGCGAGGACGACGACCTGATCGCCAGTGGCATCTGCGCGGGCCTCACCGCCCAGGGTCTGACCGTGGATCGGGTGGCCAATGCTTCTTCGGCGCAGGCGTTGCTCAAGGCCGCGCAGTTCGATGTGATGATCCTCGACTTGGGGCTGCCTGACGAAGATGGCCTGAAGCTTCTGCGCCGCTTGCGTCAGCAAGGCGAGACGCTGCCGGTCTTGGTGCTGACCGCCCGCGATGCCGTGACCGACCGGGTCGACGGGCTGCAGGCCGGTGCCGACGATTACCTGCTCAAGCCGTTCGACCTGCGCGAATTGGCCGCCCGCTTGCACACTCTGATGCGGCGCATGGCTGGGCGTGCGGTCAACATCATCGAGCACGGTCCTCTGCACTATGACCCCAGCAGTTGCGAAGCGACCCTGGCCGGCCAACCGGTAGACCTGTCGCGGCGCGAGCAGGCCTTGCTCCAGGCGCTGCTGCAGAATCCGGGGCGAGTGCTCTCCAGCGAACAACTCAAGGATTGCGTCTACGGCTTCAGCGATGAGGTAGAGAGCAATGCGCTGAACGTTCACATCCATCACCTGCGGCGCAAGCTTGGCAACAGCATCGTCGAGACCGTTCGCGGCCTCGGCTATCGCCTGGGCCCGGCGCAGGCACCTGAAGAGATTGCCCCATGAGCTTGCGTGTGCGTCTGTCGCTGATCCTGGGCAGCGCTTTCATCCTGATCTGGGCGCTGGCGGCGGCGTGGATGTTGCGCGACCTGCGCCAGCAGATGATGTTTTCCCTCGACCAGCGCCTGGTGGCCTCGGCGCGCATGGTCGCCGGGCTGATCGACCAGCTGCCGCAACCGCTGGCGGCCAAGGGCGAGGATGCGCACTTTTCCGCCGATCAGCTCAGCGTACCGGATGGCATGGCCTGCCAGGTCAGCTCGCTGCGCGGCGAGATCCTCGCCAGCAATCACAAGCACGACGGCGCCATGGATGACCAGCGCAGCGGCTTTCGCGATCAGACCATCGATGACGCCCGCTGGCGCACCTTCACCTACAACCATGGCGATGTGCGCATCACCACCGCTGACCGTCACCAGGAGCGAGAGGCACTGAACCAGTCGATCCTGCTGGCCGCCTCGGCACCGGTGCTGATGGCGCTGCTCGGTAGTCTCGGTTTGCTCTGGATCGGCCTGGGCAAGGGCCTGGAGCCGCTCAATCGAATGCGCGATGCCTTGCGCAAGCGACGTGCCGATAGTGTCGAGCCGTTGCAGGTGGCGGGTATGCCCAGCGAGCTGCAGCCCTTGCTCGAAACCCAGAACCAGTTGTTCTTGCGGATCGCTCAGACGCTTGAGCGTGAGCGGCGCCTGACGGACGACGCCGCCCACGAGCTGCGCAGTCCGCTGACCGCGATCAAGACCCACCTGCAAGTGGCGCAGATGACCGACGGCGTCGTGCGTGATCAGGCCCTGGCGCATGCCGAGCAGGGCGCAGATCGCATGCATCGCACCTTGGAGCAGTTGCTGCTGCTGGCCCGGGTAGAGGGCAGCCTGTCCTTCGACGATGGCGTGCAGTGCAGTGCCGAGCAGGTCGCACGCCAAGCCGTGCAGGATGCCGGTGGGGGGGATAACCGGCGGATCATTGTGCGCTTGCCGGAAGACGCCACCCGGATCTACCTCGGTATGCCGGCACCGCTGGCGGTGGCGGCGCTGCGCAATCTGCTCGACAACGCCCTGCGTCATGGCGGGGATGCGCCCGTGGAGCTGGAGTTGCAGATGGCCGATGGGCAGGTCGGCTTCATGGTTCGCGACCATGGCCCAGGGATCAAGGACGGTGATCTTGAGCACCTGACTGAACGCTTCTGGCGCAACAGCCAGAGCGGTGGCTGTGGCTTGGGCTTGGCGATCGTTCAGGCGATTGTCCAGCGCTGCGCCGGTAGTTTGCGCTTTGACAGCCGCAGCGATGGCTTGCGGGTCTGGCTGCAGGTGCCCGCACGTTCGGGACACTGATCGTCAGCAGGCCTCTTCACCGCGCAAAAGCATGAAGGGGCCAAGACCTGCTGTCAGGCGCCAATGGCTCGTCAGCCCAGCGCTATTCAAAACTGCGCCCGGCACGCCAATAGCCCATCAATGTCAGGCTATTGCGATCCAGCCCGCGCTCCTTGATCAGATAGCGGCGAATGTCCATGACCGTGGCCGATTCGCCAGCGACCCAGGCATAGAACTCGTTGCTCTCGCCGCTGGCCAGTTCCCACAAGATGCGCTGTTCGATGTCCACCTCTTCCAGCTTTACCGCTGCTGGGGCGACCGTGCTTGGCAGTGTGGCCAACTCGCGAACAGCATGGCTCATGGCATGCACGTGATCGCAGCGCAGCAAGTCGCGCGGCAACCAGTGCAGGTGAGTGGCGGGGCTGTGCGAAAGCGCTAGGCAGTCGGCTTGCAACGGCACCTCGATAAAGGCCTCGACAGGCAGTTCAGGTTGGGTTTCGGCCAATTGTTCGAGAATGCCCCCAATCGCCGGTAGCGCGGTTTCATCGCCCACCAGCAGTACCCGCTTGACCGCCTGTGGAAGCTTCCACTCATAACCTCCCGGGTCTCCCCGGTAGACCAGGTTGGGTGCAACCATCTGTAGGCAATCACCGATGCGCGCCTGGGTGGCCCAGGCCGAGGCGGGGCCATTGACGCCATGCAGGACGAAATCTATCGCGACTTCGCCTGTCTCACGGTCCAGGCTGCGGAGGGTGTAGGTGCGCATCGGCGGCGTGTGTGCGGCGGCCAGGTTGCGCCGGGCCTGTTGCCATTGGCCGTCCTTGGGCAGCTTCGGCGGTTGGCCAGAGGGCGAGGGGAAGAACACCTTGACCCGTTGATCAGGTGCCAGGGTGCTCATCAGGCGCACGTCTTCTCCGCTAAACACATAACGGCACAGCGAAGGGCTTAGCGGTTGGATGGCTTTGAGCTGGATGTCGAAAATGCGATAGGCCGTTGCCTTGCTCCGGCGGATCAGGCCGGACAGGAAGGAGGTCATCAGTTGTACCTCGTGCGTAGAGGAAGGTACTAAAGGGACGACCGGGCACTGCAACGAATTAGCGCAGACCTGCGCGGGTGACCTGGCTGATGAGGATGGCCCTTGGTTCGCGCTTGAGCGACAATGGGCACCCATCCGCGGAGTAGCCCATGACCGATTTCACCCCTGACGCCGTCCTCGACGCCTCCGGCCTGAACTGCCCGGAGCCGGTAATGATGTTGCATCAGCACGTACGCAACCTGGCCGCTGGCGGCCTGCTCAAGGTGATCGCCACCGACCCGTCGACCCGCCGCGACATCCCTAAGTTCTGTACCTTCCTGGGGCACGAGCTGCTCGAACAGCAAGAGCAGGCCGGCACCTACCTGTACTGGATCCGCAAGAAGGCCGACTGAACCGCGCTGGATCGAGCCCGCCGTAGCGCCTACACTGCGTTCCCCTGACAGGAGAGCGCCATGCTGATAGTTGCCGACGAGAATATCCCGCTGCTCGATGCCTTTTTTGCCGGATTTGGCGAGATCCGCCGTTATCCCGGACGCAGCATCGACGCGCAGTGCGTCAAGGACGCTGACGTGCTGCTGGTACGCTCGGTGACTCGCGTCGACCGGCAACTGCTGCAGGGCAGTAAGGTGCGCTTCGTCGGCACCTGCACCATCGGCACCGATCATCTGGACCTGGATTACTTCGCCCAAGCTGGCATCCACTGGAGCAGTGCACCGGGCTGCAACGCCCGCGGCGTGGTCGATTACGTGCTGGGCAGTCTGCTGACGCTGGCTGAGCTCGATGGCGAAAACCTCGCCGAGCGGGTCTATGGCGTGGTCGGCGCAGGGCAGGTCGGTGAGCGCCTGGTGCGCGTTCTTCATGGCCTGGGCTGGAAGGTGCTGGTCTGCGATCCGCCGCGCCAGGCCGCTGAAGGGGGTGACTTCGTCGACCTGCAAACGCTGCTTGAACAGTGTGATGTGATCAGCCTGCACACGCCGCTACAGCGCGACGCTGAGCACAGCACCTGGCACTTGCTGGGGCGCGAGCAACTGGCGCAGTTGCGTCCGGGCGCCTGGCTGATCAACGCCAGCCGCGGACCGGTAGTGGATAACCAGGCCCTGCGCGATCTGCTGCTGGAGCGTGACGACGTGCATGCGGTGCTGGACGTCTGGGAGCGCGAGCCTGAGGTCGATCTCGACCTGGCTGACCTGTGCACCTTGGCCACGCCGCATATCGCCGGCTACAGCCTGGATGGCAAACAGCGTGGCACTGCGCAGATCTACCAGGCGTTGTGCAAGGTGCGTGGTGAGGCTGAGCAGGTGCAGTTGGCGGACTTGTTACCCGAACCTGCCCTTGCGCAGATCGAACTCAATGCCAGCAGTGACCCCGCCTGGGCCCTGGCGACCTTGTGCCGGGCGGTGTATGACCCACGCCGAGACGACGCTGATTTTCGTCGCAGCCTCAGTGAAGATCCGGTCGAGCAGCGGGCGACGTTCGACTTGCTGCGCAAGCATTACCCACAGCGGCGCGAGATCGAGGGGCTGGCAGTGAAGTTGCGGGGCGAGTCGCCGCAGTTGGCGCAGATGGTCAATGCGTTGGGGGCTGTGCTGGTCTGATTGGGCCTTGTCCCGCGAGGCTTATGTATCGCCCAATAAAAACCCGGCGCATGCGCCGGGTTGAGTCAATTCTGTGTATCAGGCCTTGTTCGAGCGTTCGACGCGGCTTTTTTCCAGGTCTTCGCAAGCCTTTTTGATCATCTCATCGGTGATCGGCACCTCGCGGCCCTGGGCATCGATAATCGAGCCGCAATCCAGGTCGTGCTGTGGCTTGGTGGTCTTGGGCGTTTCGCTGCTATGTTGCAAGCTCATTTCCTGTCTCCTCATCAGGTTCAAGCTCAGGGTATCCCCTTGCCGTGACTGGCCTGTGACAGCTCCTTGGGCGTCACGACATGGACAGTCCATCAGAAACCGCGGCAAAGCTCCAGAAGCACTTTAGAACGATAAGCTATAGCCACTGGCGCAAGCTTGCCATCGGACATGCCCCGGTCATTAATGCGATCCACTGCAAGAGGCCTGAGTTCCGCCCGTGTAGATGAATGGTAGGCTGAGCGCTTCCTTGGCTAGATGATCTGCGTCATGCCCGATTCCGTTACTTCACGTCAGCGCCGCGCCTTGCGCCTGGGCTGGCAGTTCCTGCAACCGTACCGCAAGCAGATGCTCCTGGCTTTGCTGGCGCTAGTGGTCACTGCGGGGATTACTTTGTCGATGGGGCAGGGCATTCGCCTGCTGGTGGACCAGGGCTTCATGACCGGTTCGGCCCACCAGCTCAACCAGACCCTGGGCCTGTTCATGCTGCTGGTGGTCGCCTTGGCAGTGGGCACCTTCAGCCGTTTCTACCTGGTGTCGTGGATTGGTGAGCGCTGCGTGGCTGATATCCGCCGGGCCGTGTTCGATCACCTGATCGGCTTGCACCCCGGTTTTTTCGAAGACAACCGCAGCTCGGAGATTCAGTCGCGCTTGACCGCTGATACAACGCTCCTGCAATCGGTGATCGGCTCGTCGCTGTCGATGTTCCTGCGTAATGCTCTGATGGTGCTGGGTGGCGTGGTGCTGCTGTTCATCACCAACCCCAAGCTCACCAGTATCGTGGTGCTGGCTTTGCCGTTGGTGTTGGCGCCGATTCTGTTGTTCGGTCGGCGGGTACGCAGCCTGTCGCGCCAGAGCCAGGATCGGGTGGCCGATGTCGGCAGCTACGTGGCCGAGACGCTCGGCCAGATCAAGACGGTGCAGGCCTACAACCATCAGCCGTTGGATCGCGAGCGCTTCGCTGAGACGGTAGAGGCTGCGTTCACTGTCGCGCGGCGACGCATTGCCCAACGCGCGTGGTTGATCACCTTGGTGATCGTGCTGGTGCTGGGCGCGGTGGGGGTGATGCTCTGGGTGGGCGGCATGGATGTGATCGCCGGACGTATCTCAGCGGGTGAGTTGGCAGCTTTCGTGTTTTATAGCCTGATCGTCGGCAGTGCCTTCGGCACCCTTAGTGAGGTGATCGGTGAGCTACAGCGTGCGGCGGGTGCGGCAGAACGTATTGCCGAGTTGCTGGCGGCGCAGAGTGCGATCCTCGCTCCGGTCGGCGCAGTTGCCCAACCCGGTGAGCGAGCTAGCGGCCGTATCGAGCTGCGTGAGGTGGTTTTTGCCTATCCATCACGGCCGACGGTAGCGGCTTTGGATGGCTTGGACCTGCTTGTCGAGCCGGGGCAGACACTGGCATTGGTCGGTCCCTCAGGGGCGGGCAAATCGACCTTGTTCGACCTGCTGCTGCGTTTCTACGACCCGCAACAGGGGGCGATTCTGCTCGATGGCCAGCCGCTGACGGCACTTGAGCCATCTGCCTTGCGCCGCCAGTTTGCCTTGGTGGCGCAAAACCCAGCGCTATTTCGCGGCACGGTGGAGGCCAACATCCGCTACGGTCGCCCTGATGCCAGCTTTGCCGAAGTCGAGGCGGCAGCGCGTGGCGCGCATGCTCATGAATTCATCCAGCAACTGCCCCAAGGCTATCAAACGTTGCTCGGGGAGGGTGGCATCGGCCTGTCTGGCGGCCAGCGGCAACGCCTGGCGATTGCCCGGGCGCTTCTGGTCGATGCGCCGATACTGCTGCTCGACGAGGCCACCAGTGCCTTGGATGCGCAAAGCGAACACCTGATCCAGCAGGCCTTGCCGAGCCTCATGGCGGGGCGCACAACGCTGGTGATCGCTCATCGGCTCGCCACCGTGCAGCACGCCGAGCGGATTGCGGTGATCGACAAAGGCCGGATCGTCGCGGTGGGCAGCCACCGGCAATTGGTCGAGGAAAACCCGCTCTACGCCAGGCTTGCCCAGCTGCAGTTCACCTCGATTTAAGATTTGTCGCTGCTTGGCGGGCGGATGTAGTTGATTTGTAACATTTCTGTAGCAATTGCCTGAGACTATCTGGCTCAGCTGTGACGTGAGTGCTCGACCTGGCTGCTATCGAACGATGGCAGCTTTTTTTTGGCCTGCGAACGAGGACAAGGATGTCTGTCGCGGCGCTGTTTCGGCACGCCGTTTTCTTCCCTCCTTGTTCCCGAGATCCGCGATGTTGCGTAAATCCCTCCGCGTACAAATCCTCTCTTTGCTCGGCGGCAGCCTGGCGGCGATGCTGCTGATTGCCCTGGTGTGCTTCCAGTTCCTGTCGTCCAGCGTGCGTGGCTATGCCGAGCTGGTCGATGGCCCGCTACGCGCTTCGCAATTGATCGATGAGGCCAACCTGCAGTTCAAGATCCAGGTGCAGGAGTGGAAGAACGTGCTGCTGCGCGGTCGTCAGCCGGCCGAGCTGGATAAGTACTGGCAGCAGTTCCAGGCGCGCGAGCAACAGGTCCAGCAGTTGCTTGGGCAACTGATCCAGAGCAGCGACGATCAGCTCAAGGCGCCACTTGAGCAACTGCGCGACAGTCATCGGCAGTTAGGCCAGGCCTATGCGCAAGGCCGCCAGGCGTTTCTGGCGGCTGGAGGCGATCCGGTCGCAGGTGATCTGGCAGTCAAGGGCGTGGACCGCGCGGCCAGTGAGCAGATGAGTGTGCTGGTGGAACAATTGCGTGCCGATGCCCGCGAGCGCGCCACTGCCATCAATGCCAGCGCGCAGCGAACTGTGTGGATCGGCTTGCTGGTGATGCTCGGCTCGGCGCTGCTGGTCGGCGTGCTCAGCCTGTGGCTGGTCAATCGCAGCCTGATCGAGCCGATTCGCCAACTGATCGACTATGTCGCACAACTGAGCCAAGGGCGCTTCGCTGCGCGCGTGGATGACCGCCGTGAAGACGAACTGGGCCGACTGGCCCGGGCGGCCAATACCTTGCGTGACTTCTTGGCCGAGACCATAGGCCGCCTCAAGGACAACGCCGATGAACTTGAAGGCGCCAGCGGCCAGTTGCGCAACCTGGCCGGCGACATGGCGCGCGGCACGCACGATCAGTTCCAGCGTACCGATCAAGTGGCCACGGCCATGCATGAGATGTCCGCCACCGCTCAAGAAGTGGCGCGTCATGCGGCTGAAGCGGCGCGCGCTGCAGACGATGCCGATCACAGTGCTCAGGCCGGCGAGCAGGTCATGCAGGCCACCATCGACACCATTGCCAACGTCAACCGCGAGATCGCTGGCACCGCTGCGGTTATTCGCGATCTGGAACACGACAGCACGCGCATCGGCAAGGTCCTGGAGGTGATCCGGGGTATCGCCGAGCAGACCAATCTGCTGGCGCTCAATGCCGCGATCGAGGCCGCTCGTGCTGGTGAGGCCGGGCGCGGCTTTGCGGTGGTCGCTGATGAGGTACGCAGCCTGGCCCAACGCACTGCGGCATCGATTGCCGAGATTAATCAGATCATCGAGGCGGTGCAGTCGGGCGCAGTAGAGGCGGTCAAGGCTATCGAGAGTGGCCAGCGGCGCAGCGAAGAGGGTGGCGAGCAGGTGCAGCAGGCGGGGCAGATGCTGCAGCGCATCACTGCGGCGGTGGAGGCGATCCGCGACATGAACCGGCAGATCGCCACGGCGGCTGAGGAGCAGACCAGCGTCGCCGAAGATATCTCGCGCAATCTGATCGAGATCACCCGCATCGCTACGGCCAACCAACAGGCCGTGCAGCATACCGAGCAGGCTGGGCAGCGGCTGCATGGTTTGTCGGGGCAGTTGGGTGAAGTGACATCGCGCTTGAGCGCCTGAAAAAACCAGGGGGAAATCCGCCAGATGGCGCTGATAGAGGCCAAGCATGTGGCGGATTGTCGCCATAAAAGGCACATCAATCAGGGTGCGACGACAGGCCTCAGCCATTAGACATTGGTCTTGGTAAAACTGGCACGGAGTCTGCTTAAGGGCGCAACGGCGGTCGTACCCGATTCATCGAAACCCCAGGCGCCGGTTGACACCAGGATCAGCCAAGCCAGAACAACAATCCGGGCGTGCATATGCGCAGGGAGCGGTCAGCCAGACACTTCACTTCAATTGGATTGAGCTATGAAAAAAATCCTGCTGACGCTCCTGTGCCTGAGCGTCGTCGGCTGCTCCAAGCCTGCGCAACCGGAAAAAACCGTCGACGTCCTGCTGATCGGCGGCGGCATCATGAGTGCAAGCCTGGGGACTTACCTCACTGAGCTGCAACCGGACTGGAAAGTCGACGTCTACGAGCGCATGGACCAGGTCGCCGAAGAGAGCTCCAACGCCTGGAACAACGCCGGTACCGGCCACTCGGCCTTCTGCGAGCTGAACTACACCAGCGAAGGCAAGGACGGCAAGATCGACATCAGCAAGGCAGTTGGGGTCAACGAGCAGTTCGAGATCTCCAAGCAGTTCTGGGCCTATCAGGTCGAGCAGGGCGTGCTGAGCAATCCCAAGTCGTTCATCAACAACGTGCCGCACATGAGCTTTGTCTGGGGCGAGGAGAACATTGCCTTCCTGCACAAGCGTGTCGCTGCCCTGCAGCACAGCTCGCTGTTCCGTGGCATGGAAATCTCCGAAGACCACGAGCAGATCCGTCAGTGGGTGCCACTGGTGATGGAAGGCCGCTCACCTGAGCAGAAGGTTGCGGCAACCCGCATGGCCATCGGCACCGACGTCAACTTCGGCGAGATCACCCGCCAGCTGTTCGCCTCGATGAGCCGCAACCCGAACGTCAAGCTGCACCTGCGTCATGAAGTACGCGACATCGTGCGCAACGACAATGGTTCGTGGAATGTAGTGGTGGCGGACCTGGCCGACGGCGGCAAGCAAACCACCGTCAATGCCAAGTTCGTCTTCATCGGCGCCGGTGGTGGCGCGCTCAAGCTGCTGCAGAAGTCCGGTATCCCCGAGGCTGAAGGCTACGCCGGCTTCCCGGTGGGTGGCCAGTTCCTGATGACCGACAACCCTGACGTGGTTGCCCGGCATAAGGCCAAGCTGTATGGCAAGGCCTCGGTCGGTGCGCCGCCGATGTCGGTGCCGCACCTGGATACCCGGGTCATCGATGGCAAGGAGGTGCTGCTGTTCGGCCCGTTCGCGACCTTCTCCACCAAGTACCTGAAAAACGGCTCGCTGCTGGACATGTTCGCTTCGCTGACCAGCCACAACATCAGCCCGATGGTGCATGCCGGGATCGACAACATCGACCTGAGCACCTACCTGATGGGCCAGTTGATGCTCAGCTTCGACGACCGCATGAACAACCTGCGCGAGTACTTCCCGAACGCCAAGAATGAAGACTGGAAATTGCTCCAGGCTGGCCAGCGCGTTCAGGTGATCAAGAAGGACCCGCAGCTGGGCGGTATCTTGCAGTTCGGCACTGAAGTGGTGGCCTCCCAGGACGGCAGCATCGCTGCACTGCTCGGCGCCTCGCCTGGCGCCTCGACCGCAGCGCCGATCATGCTGACGGTGCTGGAGAAGACCTTCAAGGATCAGGTCAAGAGCCCTGAGTGGCAGGCCAAGCTCAAGCAGATCGTGCCGACTTATGGCCAGAAGCTGAATAACAACCTTGAGTTGACCAACAAGACCCGTGAGTGGAGCAGCTCGCGTCTGCAACTGCTGTACGTGCCGGTGCAGGCGGAGCAAGCGTTGGCTCAGGCGACTGCGGTGCAGTAAGTCTGGTTGTGAATAGCGCCTCCCTCGGGAGGCGTTGTTTTGTCTGGGATCCGCGTCGGCCTTTTCGCGGGCAAGCCCGCTCCCACAGGCAACTCACCGTTGTTGATGCCGGCGGGATGTTTGTGGGAGCGGGCTTGCCCGCGAAAAGGCCGACGCGTATTCAGCAGACGTTCACGCAGACAACAAAAAGCCCGCGCAAGGCGGGCTTTTCGAGAAGCAGGATTTGGTCGGAGAGACAGGATTCGAACCTGCGGCCTTCTCGTCCCGAACGAGACGCGCTACCTGGCTGCGCTACACTCCGATGAACAAAATCCTACTGCAAGCCATTTTTCGACGCAAGCCCTTGTTGTGAAAAGACTGTTTGCCAAAAAACAGGGTCAGATCACAGCTCTTTTACCGTGCGGATCTGGTCTTTGTTGATGCGTGTGCGCTTGCCATCGAGCTGCTCGAATTCGTAGAAGCCAGAGTCGTCGTCATAGGAAGGGGTGTCCACCGCCTGAATCTCGCGACCGTCATTCAGGGTGATGACGGTAGGCGATGCACAGCCGGCGAGGGCGCCCAGGCCCAGGGCAAGCAGGAAGGCGGGAAGGGTCCGTTGGATCATCGTGTTTCTCCAGTTCGATGGTGCTTGATGACTGTAAGACGCAGCGCGTCCTCGCAAGTTCCTTGCACAGTGCAGCATAGCGCCAATGCGCAAGGGTTGATGTAGAACAACCCTCGCGGCGATGGCGGGCCGGCCTGTGATATAACAAGCGCCATCGACTTCCCTCCCTGCGACGGATCCCCATGAAAGCCAAGGCAGATACTCCCTTCGTGGCGCTGAACATCGCCGTGCTCACGGTCAGCGACACCCGCACTTTTGACACCGATACCTCTGGCCAGCTGTTCGTTGACCGTTTGACCGCCGCTGGCCATCAGCTGGCGCAGCGCGTGCTGCTCAAGGATGACCTGTACAAGATCCGCGCCCAAGTCGCGACCTGGATTGCCGACGAGCACGTACAGGTGGTGTTGATTACCGGCGGCACCGGCTTCACTGGTCGCGACAGCACCCCAGAGGCGGTCGGGTGCCTGCTGGACAAACAAGTGGACGGCTTTGGTGAGCTGTTCCGCCAGATCTCCGTGGCCGATATCGGCACCTCTACCGTACAGTCGCGCGCGCTGGCGGGGCTGGCCAATGGCACCCTGGTCTGCTGCCTGCCAGGCTCAACCAACGCGGTGCGCACCGGTTGGGACGGCATCCTCGCCGAGCAGCTCGACTCGCGGCATCGACCATGCAATTTCGTGCCTCACCTGAAACAGGCAGCGGCCTGTGAAAGCCGTGGTTGAGGGCGTGCAGAACCGGCCGTTGATGCCGGTGGAAGAGGCCCTTGAGCAACTGCTGAAACTGGCTGAGCAGGCGCCCATCGCCGAAACCGAAGTGGTCACCTTGGCCGAGGCCGAGGGGCGCGTGTTGGCGGAAGATCTGCTGGCCGAGCTGGACCTGCCGCCGTGGCCGAACAGTGCCATGGACGGCTACGCACTGCGACTGAGCGATTGGCAGGGCGAGCCGCTGCCGGTGAGCCAGCGCATTTTCGCCGGCCACGCACCGCAGCCATTACAGCCCGGCAGCTGTGCTCGGATATTTACCGGCGCACCGCTGCCCGAGGGCGCCGACTGCGTCGAAATGCAAGAAAACGTCGAGCTGCTGGAAGATGGCCGAGTAAGTTTTCTCGAGCCGTTGCGGGTCGACCAGAACGTTCGCCCGCAAGGTCAGGAGACTCGGGCTGGCGAACAGGTGATGAGCAAAGGCACCCGTTTGGGCCCAATCGAACTGGGCCTGGCCGCGACCCTGGGGCGCGCCCGCCTCAAGGTCGTGCGCAGGGTGCGCGTGGCGGTGTTGTCGACCGGTGACGAACTGGTCGAGCCTGGCCTGCCGTTGGGCCCCGGCCAGATCTACAACAGCAACCGCCGTCTGCTCGCCAGTTGGTTGCAGCGCTTGGGCTGCGAAGTGGTGGATGTCG
Organism: Pseudomonas urmiensis; assembly: GCF_014268815.2. NCBI lineage: Bacteria > Pseudomonadati > Pseudomonadota > Gammaproteobacteria > Pseudomonadales > Pseudomonadaceae > Pseudomonas > Pseudomonas urmiensis. Next base: position 3,065,887 of record NZ_JABWRE020000001.1, on the reverse strand, counting down.
GCATTGTTGCCGATGACCTGCAGATCACCCGCGATTGCCTGGCCGGCCTGGCTGATGTCGATCTGATCCTGTCTACCGGTGGGGTATCGGTGGGCGAGGCGGATTATCTGGGCATCGCCCTGCGTGAAGCCGGTGAGTTGGCATTATGGAAGCTGGCCATCAAGCCGGGCAAGCCGCTAACCTTCGGCCACTACCGCGGGGTGCCGGTGATTGGTTTGCCAGGCAACCCGGCCTCGACCCTGGTCACCTTTGGCTTGTTGACCCGGCCTTACCTGCTGCGCCGCCAAGGCGTCACCGAGGTGACACCGCTGCGCTTCAGTGTCCCGGCAGGTTTCGACTGGACCAAGGCAGGCACCCGGCGCGAATACCTGCGGGCACGGATCGAGCAGGGCAGGGTGCGCATCTACAAGAACCAGAGTTCGGGCGTGCTGCGCAGTGCGGCCTGGGCGGAGGGGCTGGTCGAGGTGCTTGAAGGCAGCACGCCGCGCCAAGGCGACAGCGTGTCGTTCATTCCCCTAAGCGAGCTACTTGGCTGAGCGGCCGATCAATACGCCGCCGACGGCTGTGGAACTGGCCGGTGCCTGCTGGGTCAGGCGCATGTGCACGTTTTCCAGTTGTTGCGCGGCAACGCTCCAGTCGTGACGCTGCCGGGCAAACTGGCGGCCCGACTCGCCCAGTTGGCACATCCGCCAAGGCTGATTGAGCAGTTGATTGATTTGCAGGGCCAACTGGCCGCCCTCGTCGCTGCCCAGGTAATGCTCGCCGTTATTCACCGCAAGGCCCGATACGCCCTTGCTGGTGGTAATCACCGGCAGGCCGGCGGCCATGGCTTCGAGAATCTTCACCTTGGAGCCACCGGCATAGCGTAGCGGGGCGAAGAACAGCGCCGAGCGCCGCTGCAGTTCGCGTAAATCTGGGCGATAGCCAATCCATTCGATGCGCGGGTCGTTCCAGTGCAGCTTCCAGCTCGACGGCAGGGCATGGCCGGCGATCGCCAGGCGCACAGCCGGGTTGCTCATCCACACCTGGGGCAGGATTTCTTCAAGCGCCCATTCGATCGCCTCAAGGTTTGCCCCGTATTCGAAGTTGCCGACAAACAGCAAGCGCTGGCTGTGCAGGGCGGGGCGCACGTCCTGGTAGTAATCGCAGTCCACACCATTGACCACCACATTCACCGGCCTGCCGCTGATCTGGCCGATCAGTTCGGCGTCATGGGCGCTGACCGCCACCACTTCATTGGGTTGGCGCAATACCCGTTGCTCCCAGCGCCGGTAGCGCCAACGATCAAACGCATTGAGGGGTCTTAGCCACAGTGGCAGGCGATCCTGGCAGGCTGCGCCCATCACCGACTCGATGGTGTGTTCGCTGAGCATGTAGGGCAGGCCGCGTGCTTGCAGGGCTTTTTCGAACGGCTGGAAGCTGTAGCTGTGCTCGATCTGGATGACGTCCCAGGGCTCATCCAACAACTGCTCGAATTGGTGGCGCAGGCACGGCGCCAGGCCGTGGATGATCGCCCGCATGGGGTAGTCGATGATCGGCGAGGCCAACAAGTTCAGTGGGCTGTGCAGCGGGCGCCTGGGCAGAACGATCAGGCGCTCGAGCAGCGGCTCCAGGGCGGCGCGGGCGGCATCGCCCAGGGGGACTTTGGACTGCACCAGCAAGGTGATCCGGTGACCATGCTCGGCCAACTGGCGCAGCAGGTGATATTGCCGGGTCTTGCTGCCACTGGTGGTTGGCCAGGGCAGGTAGGGCAAGGTCCAAAGTATACGCATCTCCCCAATCCTCGCTGAGCGTCGGCTGTTGGATGGCAAGGCGCGCCCGCAGGCAATCAGCTGACCGCTGCTGCCGGGGCGCGTCCATAGATATCAGTAAAGCGTACGATGTCGTCTTCGCCCAAGTACTCACCGCTTTGCACTTCGATCATCACCAGGTCGATCACCCCGGGGTTGGTCAGGCGGTGGGTGCGGCCGGGCTTGATGAAGGTCGACTCGTTGGTGTCGAGCAGGAACTCCTCTTCACCATTGGTCACGCAGGCGATACCGCTGACCACGATCCAGTGCTCGCTGCGATGGTGATGCATCTGCAACGACAGCGATTCACCCGGGCGCACCATGATCCGCTTGATCTTGAAGCGCGGGCCTTCTTCGAGCACGGTGTAGGTGCCCCAGGGGCGGGTGACGGTGCGGTGCAGGCGGTAGGCTTCATGGCCCTGGCGCTTGAGTTGCTGGGCGATCACCTTGACCTCTTGGCTGCGCGCGGCATCGGCGATCAGCAAGGCATCCGGGGTGTCGATGACAATCAGGTTGTCCAGGCCGACTGCCCCCACCAGGCGCCGAGGTGCGTCGATGTAGCAGTTGCTGACGTCGTGCAGCACGGTCTCGCCATTGCAGTGGTTGCCTTGGGGGTCGGTCTCGCGCAGCTCGCGAACCGCTTCCCAGCTGCCGATATCGCTCCAGCCCAGCTCGCAAGGGACGACGGCGACCTGGGTCGATTGCTCCATCAGTGCATAGTCGATGGAGATATCGGGGGCCTGGGCGAAGCTGTCTGGGTCGAGCTCCACTTGCAGGGCGCGATCACCTTGCTTGACCGAACTGACCTGCATGCACTGAGCTACGCTTTCCAGCACTTCTGGCGCATGCGCTTGCAGCTCGCGCAGCAGGGTGTCGACGCGTAGGCAGAACATGCCGGCGTTCCACAGGTGGCGACCGCCGTCGAGGTAGGCTTGCGCGGTTTGCGCATCGGGTTTTTCGACGAAGCGCGCGACTTTATGGCCAAGCTGCTCCAGCGCCTGGCCCTGCTCGATGTAGCCAAAGCCGGTTTCTGCACGGCTGGGGCGCAAGCCAAAGGTACACAGCCAATCTTGATGGGCCAGTTGCGCGGCCTGGGCGACCGCTTGCTCGAAGGCGGGCAGATCCTGGATCAGGTGGTCGGCCGGCAGAATCAGCAGCACGCTATCCTCGCCATAGTGGCGCGCGCAGTGCAGCGCCGCGGCGGCGATGGCGGGCGCGGTGTTGCGCCCACAGGGTTCAAGGATGTAGTCCAGGGCGACGTTGAACGCGTTGACCTGGCGATATTCATCTTGAGTGCGGAAGAACACATCGCGGTTGGTCACCGTCAATACCCGTTCCACGCCCGCGAGGGCACTGGCGCGGGCAAAGGTCTTCTGCAGCAGGCTCTCGCCGTCTGGCAGACGCATGAACGGCTTGGGCATGGCCTCGCGGGAAACCGGCCAAAGACGTGTGCCGGCACCGCCAGCGATGATACAGGGGATCAGAACGCTCATTTCACAGCCTCGAAGCAAGGCGCTTGGGACAGCGCGATCAAAGGGACTTTCGACCAAAGAAGCAGCGACCTGTCAGGCGTCTGGCGAGGCAAAAAGTCAATTAAATGACTTTTTGGTCCGTCATCTTCCGTGATGGCCAAATATTTGTCGATGATGCACCTCTGGTCCCTGGGTTTCAATGTCATTTGTGTTAATACGGCTATTTTCTGACGCAATTGCCCTCTGGGTGCAGCAATTCGCCCTCGGCCATGGTCGAGATTGAGGTAGCAACCTTTTTTGGTTTTCTTGGGGGCACAGGTCATGGGCGAGCGCAAGGCAATGTTGGTCCTGCACGGCAAGCAGGCCTTGAATGAGCAAGTGCGCGAGGCGGTCGGCGCCATGCGTGAACGGGGCTGGACCCTGGATGTGCGCTTGACTTGGGAAGGCGGCGATGCACAGCGTCTGGTCAGCGAAGCGCTGCAGGCCGGTTACAGCCATATCGTCGCCGGTGGCGGCGACGGTACGCTGCGGGACGTCGCCGAGGCCATGGCGCAGGCCAGTAGCCACGCCAGCCTGGTGCTGTTACCGCTGGGTACCGCCAACGATTTCGCCAAGGCTGCCGGCATACCTCTGGAGCCCGCCGAGGCGTTGGTTTTGCTCGAACAGCCAGCGCATTCGATCGACCTGGGCAGGGTTGGCGATCAACTGTTCCTGAACATGGCCACCGCAGGCTTTGGTAGCCAAGTCACGGCCAATACCTCTGAGGATCTGAAAAAGGTCTTGGGCGCTGCCGCCTACCTGTTCACCGGACTGTCGCGTTTCAGCGAGCTGCAAGCGGCCTCGGTCGAACTGCAAGGGCCGGATTTCCAATGGCAGGGGGATTTATTGGCATTAGGGATTGGCAACGGTCGTCAGGCCGGCGGCGGGCATGTGCTGTGCCCGGACGCACTGGCCGATGACGGCCTGCTCGATATTGGCATCCTGCCCGCCCCGCAGGAAATGGTCGGCGCCTTGCGAGACCTGTTGGCCGGAGAGGGGCTATTCGTTCGTGCGCGCTTGCCTTGGGTGGAGATCAAAAGCTCGCAGGGCCTGGACATCAATCTCGATGGCGAGCCGCTGCAGGCGGACAGCTTGCGTTTCGAGGTGCTGCCCTCGGCCTTGCGGGTGCATTTGCCAGCAGGCTCGCCGGTGCTTAGTCGTCCAGACTGATGATCTTCTCGCGCACGGCAAACAGTACCAGGCCGGCGACATCGTAGATCTGCAGGCGCTTCATGATCTGCGAGCGGTGGGTTTCCACGGTTTTGATCGAAAGGCCCAGGCCGTTGGCGATTTCCCGGGTCGACTTGCCACGCACGATCAGCCGCAGGATCTCCAATTGGCGTGCGGTAAGGTTGTGGCGGTCGGCGCCAAGCGGCTTGCCATTTTGCGCGTGTAGCAGGGCCTGATTGATTACCGTGTGCGCAATCGCCGGGCTCAGATAGCGCTCATCGGCGCGCAATGCAGTGAGCGCCTGCTCCAGTTCAGTAGCAGTGGTGTCCTTGAGCAGGTAGCCATGAGCGCCGCTTTCCAGCGCGCGCATGATCAGCTCTGGATCGGTGTGCATTGACAGAATCAGCACTTTGCAGGTGTGGCCGTTGGCGCGCAGGTAGGTCAGTGCATCCAGGCCACTGGTCGAGCGCATGGAAATGTCCAGCAGCACGATGTCTGGATTCAAGCGCTTAACCAGGTCGAGCAATTGATCGCCATCATCGGCTTCGCCGACCACCAGATAGCCCGGGATGTCGGAAACCAAGGCGCGAACGCCCGCGCGGATGAGCGAGTGGTCATCCACCAGCAATAATCTACAGGTCATGGGTGGCGGGGGTCCTGGCGCGTTCATGGGTGCGCGGTGGCCATGGGAACAGGGCCTCGATTCGGGTGCCCTGATCGGGCTGGCTGATGACGGTCAGGCTACCTTGCAGCGCGGTCGCCCGCTCGTGCATGCCAGCCATCCCACGCTGCCCGGCCTCGGCCGGGTTGTGGGCCGGTATGAAGCCACGGCCGTCATCCTGGATGGTCAGGGCCAAGCCTTCTGGAGTGCGCCGCAGATGGATCTTCAGATTGCGCGCTTGAGCATGGCGCAGCATGTTGGTCACCGCCTCTTGGGTAATCCGGAAGGCCGCCATGGTTGCCGCTTCGCAAATGCCGCCCAGGCGCTGCTGGCACTCCAGGCTCCAATTAACCCCGCTGTTGGCCAGGGTGCGCACCAGGTGCGCGCGCAGGCTCGCTTCAAGGCCCAGGCTGGCCAGTTGGCGCGGGTTGAGCAAGGCAGAAACATCGCGCACGTTGGTCAAGGTGTCGTCGAGGGTCGCGCGCAGGGTGGCGCATTGCGCTTGCAGCTCACCGGGGATGCGCCGTTGCAGCCAGTCGAGCTGCAGCTTGGCGGCCGTCAACAGCTGGCCAATGTCATCGTGCAGTTCACGGCTCAAGCGCTGGCGTTCGCTTTCCTGGACCTTGAGCATTCGATCGGCAAGCTCGGCCGGGCGCAGGCTGATCGAGCGAGCCCAATGACGCAGTTGCCAGCCGACCCCGGCCATGGCGATTGCCTGCAGCAGAAGCAAGCCCAGGGACATGGGTAAGGCTTGGCAATACAACACCAGGTTGGCCGCCAGCGATGCCACGCACAGCACAGTGGTCGTCCAGCGCAACACGGCGATGCGGGAGCAGCGACGCTGTGGGATCTTCAAGCGTAGGAGCATAGATAGGAAAGCCACTGAATTATTGCTGTTGGAGGCCGTGCACGTGTCTGACCAGAGGCTTGGGCATCCTGCGTTCAATCAATCGCCGAGTGCGTATTCAATTGATGGCTATCTGCGATGCCTGCATTCGTTTGCGCGCATGGTATCACTTCAAGTTCATTTGGTCGCGGCTGGCTAACAGTCTGAAACCTCAGGATTTACGGGGCACTGGGGAGGTGTGGCGTCGCATCCTAAACTAGCAAAATGCCATTATCCGGTGGATTGTCTGTGTTCAACATTCAACTAAGGTGTTGCGCCGTGCATTACTGCGGTCTGAACTTTCCCTATATTTTTAAGTTTGAGCCTGTAAAGGTAGTTACTTGCAATCTAGTTGCCGGCCTGGCGCTGGCTTTATTTACCCTGGTGATGGTGATGGAGCGCCGGGTGCGGGTGGTTGCAGAGGTGATCGTTTGCCTGGCAAGGCGCACACGTTTGCGTAAACGGCTGGCCTAGAGCATTGGCCAGTTCACCGAGTAGCTGGGTCTGTTCGCAGGTGTCCAGGTTCAACCGCCCAGTGCGTGCATCGACCAGCTCCAGTTGCCAGGCAAGCAGGGTCAGGCAGGCGCCCACTGCTGGCAGGGCTTGCGCTTCGAGCTGTGGGTGCTGGCACGCGGGTGCGAGCAGCTGTCCCAGTTCGTTGGCATAGTGAGCCACTTCCTGCAGGCCCAGGTCATTCGCCCGCTGCGCCAGCATGCCCAGGGTGTCATCCAGGCAATGGCAGGCATCAGGGTCGTTGTCGATCAGCTCAAGGTGTTGCAGGCACTCTTGGGCCTTGGTCAGCAAGATCTGCGCATCCAGCAGAAACTCCTGCAGCGCGCTGCTGTTCAGCGGGGTGCTATCCATCATGAGGCTCCAGCGTGCGAGGCTGAAGCAGGGCTGGGCCACACCAAGTCGATCGCGTGCAAAAGCCTGACTCCGTTCATGCAATGAGAATGGCGTCACATTAATGGCTAATGGATATCGCGAACATCAGGTTGCACCCGATTGCTACCTAGGGGAAACCCTGATAGGTGGTCGGGTTGGGACACAAGTCCCAGGTGTGTTCGGGCAGGAGATGTGGCAGCAGTAAAGCATGATGGTAAAGTGATATCAATCGTCCCGGCGGCTTTTTCCGTGAGGGGTCAAGCTGCGCTCAAAGTCGCCGATACAGGACAGATGATTTCACTTTTCCCGACTCAAGCCTGGGGGTTTTTCCAATGGCCGGCATTCTCGATACGGTAGACCAACGCACCCAACTGGTAGGTGAGAACCGCCTGGAAATCCTGATGTTCCGCCTGGCCGGTCGCCAGTTGTTCGCGATTAACGTATTCAAGGTCCAGGAAGTCCTGCAGCTGCCCAAGCTGACCCTGATGCCGCAGCGTCATGCCTTCGTCTGTGGGGTGGTCAACCTGCGCGGGCAGACCTTGCCGGTGATCGACCTGTCCCAGGCCATCGGCATGCGTCCTCTGCAGCCGGGGCCTGATAGCACCATTATCGTCACCGAGTACAACCGTTCGGTGCAAGCCTTCCTGGTGGGCGGTGTCGATCGCATCGTCAACATGAACTGGGAGGCGATCATGCCACCGCCGACCAGCGCTGGGCGTCAGCACTACCTGACCGCTATCACCAAGGTCGAGGAGAAGCTGGTGGAGATCATTGACGTCGAGAAAGTGCTCGCCGAGATCGTTCCGTACAGCGCCAAGGTCTCCAATGACAAGCTCGCCGACCCGATCCTGGCGCGCGCCCGCGGGCGCGAGGTGCTGTTGGTCGATGACTCCACCGTGGCTCTCGCGCAGTTGCGTGACACGCTGTCGCAGCTGGGGGTCAAGCTGCACGTGGCCAGCGATGGCCTCAAGGCTTTACGCATGCTCAAAGGCTGGGCCGATGCGGGCGAGGATGTCTGCGAAAAGCTGTTGATGATCTTTACCGACGCGGAAATGCCAGAGATGGATGGCTATCGGCTGACCACCGAAATTCGCTCCGATGCGCGCCTGCGCGGGCTTTACGTGGTGCTGCACACCTCGTTGTCGGGTAGCTTCAACGAATCGATGGTGAAGAAGGTAGGGTGCGACAACTTCCTCTCCAAGTTCCAGCCGGATCGTCTGGTGGATGTGGTGCGCCAGCGCTTGTTGCTTGATCACGCCCCCGCTTGAGCACTGCGCGCGCCGCCCGCCGGGTATAAGCTAGGCGTTTTCGACTGGCATGAGGCGGGCAGGGATGTTTCTGAGTGCGTTGTATCGGTATCCGGTGAAGTCGTGTCAGGCGCAAAGCCTGGTGACCAGCGCAGTAGATCTGCTGGGGTTGCAGGGTGATCGGCGTTGGCTGGTGGTGGAAGAGTCCAATGGCCGCTTTCTTACCCAGCGGGCCTGGCCGCGGCTGACGCAGCTTGAAGCCAGCCTTGGCCCGACGGGGCAGTTGCTGCTTCAAACGCCTGGGCAGATGCCGCTGGAAGTGGCTGTGCCGGGCGTGGATGACGACCTGCGCGGGGTGACTATCTGGCGTGACACCTTGCGCGTGCCGGATGCCGGCGATGCGGCAGCGGCTTGGCTCAGTGAGTTGCTCGGCAAGCCGGTACGCCTGGTGTACTGCCCGCAGCAGCGTGCACGCTACCTGCCGAGCGGGTATGGACTGAACAGTGATCGGGCGGCGTTTCCGGATGGCTTTCCGTTGTTGCTGATTGGGCAGGGCTCGCTCGATGAGCTGAATCGGCGGATTGGCCGGGACATGGAAATGCTGCGGTTTCGGCCGAACCTGGTGGTGCAGGGGGCTGAGCCTTTTGCCGAGGATGGCTGGAAGCGGATTCGTATTGGTGATCTGACCTTTCGGGTGCTCAAGCCTAGTGTGCGGTGCATTCTGACTACGCTTGATCCTGGGACGGGGGAGCGTAGTGCCGATCGGGAGCCTTTGGCGACGCTGAAGACGTTTCGGGAGCGGGAGGGGGATGTGCTGTTTGGGCAGAATCTGGCTGCGGATGGGGCGGGGGAGATTGCGGTTGGGATGGGGGTTGAGGTGCTTGAGTAGGTTCGGGGGTTCTCGCGTTATGAGATATCCATGCTGATTTCCTGATTTCCTGTGTTTTGTGTGATTATCCATTCGCGATGGTGGCATTTAGGCACCTTTCCGCCCTTACGGCGGGTCACTTTTGGCAGTCGCCCCAAAAGTAACCAAAAGGTCTGCGCTCCACCATCCGGCCCTACGCTGCGCTTCGGGTCCCCTCGCTTCGGTGCCTTCCGGGCCCGCGCGGCCTACGATTTGCTGCGCAAATCTACATCTCGCGCCTTCGGCTACGCCGAAGGGTGCTGACGCACCTGGCCCTCCAGACACCTACGCTCGGCCTCCTGAAGTCGCGAAGTTAGTGGCGGCGCCTGGCCTGGCGTTATCTGCCGATAGTGACAGGTGTGGTGGATGCTCTGGCCTCTTCGCGGGCTTGCCCGCGAAGAGGCCAGAACAAACAACACAAAACAGAAAAATCAAAATTTGGCTTTGGCTTTGGCTTTGGCTTTGGCTTTGGCTTTGGCGAGAGCGCAGCGATTCGCCTGCTCTTGATGTTCGTGCACGCAGGTTCAGACGCCGCAGATTCGCGACTTCAGGAGGCTGAGCAGAGGCGTCTGGAGGGCCAGGTGCGCTAGCACCCTTCGGCGTAGCCGAAGGCGCGAGATGTAGATTTGCGCAGCAAATCGTAGGCCGCGCGGGCCCGGAAGGCGCCGGCGCGAAGGGACCCGAAGCGCAGCGTAGGGCCGTATGCAGGAGCGAGCGGCTTTGCCTACTTTGGCCAAGACCAAAGTAGGCCGCCGTAAGGGCGGAAGGGGCCAGTAGCGCCGCCCCCTCAAATGGATAAGCTCAAGTCTCTAAAAGCCCAAGCCCCCCCTCACATATCGTCAAAATACCGCTCATGCCAATCCACCAAAGGCTGCGGCGAATTCAGCTTCTGCCCATAAATCACCGAATAAGACAGCACGTTCTGCACATATTGGCGCGTCTCATCGAATGGAATCGACTCAACCCAAACATCGAAACTCAAATGCTTGGCCCCCTTGAGCCACTGCCGCACCCGCCCAGGCCCAGCGTTGTAGGCCGCCGAGGCCAACACCCGGTTGCCATTGAACTGCCCATGCACCTGGCTCAAATAAGCCGCACCCAGCTGAATGTTCTTGTCCGGATTAAGCACCTGCGAGGGTGAGGCCAGTGGAATACTGAACTTGCGCGCAGTTTCCTTGGCCGTGGCCGGCATCAACTGCATCAGGCCGCTGGCACCCACCGGAGATCGAGCATCTTCCATGAAGGCACTTTCCTGCCGGGTAATGGCAAACACCCAGCTGGAGTGCAGGCCACGGACCTTGGCCTCACGCACCAGGGTATCGCGGTGTGCCATCGGGAAGCGGATGTCCAGGTCGTCCCAGTACTGCGCCTGGCTAATGGTGCGAATGGCCGGGAAGTACCAGCGCAAGTCGTACGCCAGGCGCGCCTGGGCGACCATCTCGTCACGGTTGAAGTGCCGACTGACGTGGTACCACTCACGGCGCCCCTCAACGATCTGGCCGCGCGCATGGAATTCCAGCGCGCGACGGATACCTGGGGTATTACGCACCTTGTTGACCAGCTGCGGGCTCGGCACCAGCGGCCTGTTGTTCAGCTGATAAGGCGTCTGCGCCCGATCGGCTGCAAGGAAGCCATAGAAGTCGCGCTCACGAGCCACGGTCTTGTACAGCAGCGGGATCTGCGGGTTGTTCGGCTGGGCGAGCTCCAGGCTACGGGCCTGCCAGTAGCGCCAGCGGCTGCTGCTGGCCAGGTCTTGGGGCAGGCGCTTGGTCAGTTCGTAAGCTTCTTCCCAACGACCCAGACGCAGCAGTAGGCGCAGGCGCCATTCGCTGACGGTGTTATCGCGCAGCTCAGGATCGTAGCGGGTCATCAAGTCCAGTGCGCGTGGGTCGTAGCGGCGCGCCAGGGTCAAGCCGATTTCGCGAGCGATGGCGACCTTTTCGTCGCGCGAGAAGTGCATGCGCTGGGCGTAGTCATCGAGCAAGGCCATGGCCCGTTCAGGGTTTTGGCGAGCGAGCCGGCGCAGGCCCAGGCTGACCACGTCGGACATCGCTTCATTGACCGGGGTAAAGCGCGAAGGCTGGTTGAGCAGCTCGGGCTTTTGCGCCACATCGATCAGCAGTTTGCCTTGCGGGGAGAGGGAGGTCAGGGTCTTTACCAAGCTGTTGGCCAGGGCGTAGTTACGCGTTTGGGCAGCAAGCTTGGCGCGTTCCCAGCGCTTGGCCTCGGTCAGTTGGCCTTCGGCTGCCCACATCGCGAACAGAGTGTCGCAGGCCGCCGGTTGCGACTTGCCGACGTTCCACAGTTTTTCGGCGCTGGCAAAGCCTTCGGCGCGTTTGCCATGGCTGAGCTGATACTGGCCATTGATGCAGTCCAGTTCGGTGAAGTTGAGCTTGGGGTCGTAATACTTGGCGAACGTGTTCCATTCGCCGCGCTCGGACAGCCAGCGCAGCCAACGTAACTTCATCCAGTTGGCTTGAGGCAGATCGCCGTGCTTGGCGAGGAAACCTTCGATTTCTTCGTTGCTGGCGCTTTTCAGGCGGGCGGTCAGTTCGTCATAGGCCAGGTAGGGCGTCAGTGGATAGTCACGCAAGGCCTGCGAGTAACGCAGGTAGGGGCCTTTGTCACCTTTGGCCAGCGCACGTTTGGCTTCGTCGTAGTACTGACGTTGCTGGGTAAGGTCGGCGGCCTGCGCCGCACTGGCAGTGGCGGCGGTGATCAGCAGGCAAGAAGCAATCTGTAACAGGCGGCTGCGCATGATACGTCCGGGCAGTTGAACCATGGGAAAGTGACGGCGAGGCCAGCACTGTTGTATTGCGTAAGCTTAGCCGTTTGCGCGCTGGCGGTGAAAGCACTGCGCTTGTATCCAACTGTTAAGTTCGACCAGATGTCGCAAAGCGTTTCCACTGGCGTTGACTTGATGCCGGCAAGGGTCAAGTCAGGTAGAATGCGCGCCCAGTTTTTGGAGATGATCATGACCTTACTCAAATTAAGCGATGTGTCCCTTGCGTTCGGCGCCATGCCGCTGCTGGACAAGGTTTCCTGGCAGATCGCCCGTGGTGAGAGGGTGTGCATCATCGGTCGCAACGGCACGGGCAAGTCGAGCATGCTGCGCCTGGTCAAGGGCGAGCAGAAGCCCGACGATGGTGCCATCTGGCGCGCCCCGGCGCTGAAGATCGGCGAACTGCCGCAGGAACTCCCGGTGGCCGACGAGCGCACCGTGTTCGATGTGGTCGCTGCCGGCCTGGATGGCGTCGGTGAGCTGCTCGCGCAGTACCATCACCTGAGCCAGAACATCCACAACGATGAAGACCTGGACAAGCTCATGCATGTCCAGCACGAGCTCGAAGCGCGTGACGGCTGGCGCCTGCAGCAAGTGGTCGACAGTACCCTGAGCCGCCTGCAACTGCCGGCCGACAAGACCCTGGCCGAGCTCTCCGGTGGCTGGCGTCGCCGGGTACTGCTGGCCCAGGCGCTGGTGTCCGAGCCGGACCTGCTGCTGCTCGACGAGCCAACCAACCACCTGGACATCGGTGCCATCGCCTGGCTTGAAGAAGCCCTGAGCGGTTTCAACGGCGCTGTGCTGTTCATTACCCACGACCGTTCCTTCCTGCAGAACCTGGCTACACGCATCCTGGAATTGGACCGTGGTGGGTTGATCGACTGGAACGGCGACTACGCCAGCTTCCTGGTGCACAAGGAAGCCGCACTGGCCGCTGAAGAAACCGCCAACGCGCTGTTCGACAAACGCCTGGCCCAGGAAGAGGTATGGATCCGCCAGGGCATCAAGGCCCGGCGGACCCGTAACGAAGGTCGCGTGCGCGCCCTCAAGGCCTTGCGTGTCGAGCGTGGTGAGCGCCGCGAGCGCCAGGGCAAAGCCAATATCCAGATCGAGTCGGCGGAAAAATCCGGCAAGCAGGTGATGGTCCTGGAAAACGTCAGCTTCGCTCACCCGCAAGGGCCGATGCTGGTCAAGGACTTCTCCATGGTGCTGCAGCGCGAGGACCGTATCGGCCTGCTGGGCGCCAACGGTACCGGCAAGACCACCCTGCTCAAGCTGATGCTCGGCGATTTGCAGCCCACCGGCGGCAAGGTCGAGAGCGGCACCAAGCTGGAAGTGGCTTACTTCGACCAGATGCGTCACCAGCTCGACCTGGAAAAAACCGTTATCGAAAACTTGGCAGAAGGCCGCGATTTCATCGAGATCGATGGGCAGAACCGCCATGTCCTGAGCTACCTGGGCGACTTCCTGTTCAGCCCGCAGCGTGCTCGTACGCCGGTCAAGGCGCTGTCGGGTGGTGAGCGTGCGCGTTTACTGCTGGCCAAGCTGTTCAGCAAGCCGGCCAACCTGCTGGTGCTGGACGAACCGACCAACGACCTGGACGTGGAAACCCTCGAGCTGCTCGAGGAGGTGCTGTGCAACTACAAGGGTACGGTACTGATGGTCAGTCACGACCGGGCCTTCCTCGACAACGTGGTCACCAGCACCCTGGTGTTCGAGGGCGAGGGCAAGGTGCGTGAGTATGTCGGCGGCTATGAAGACTGGATCCGTCAGGGCGGCTCGCCGAAGCTGCTGGGCGTGACCGAGAGCAAGGGCGGCAAGTCCGAGCTCAACAGCGCTGTGGTGGAGAAATCGGTTGAAGCGCCGGCGCCGGTTAGTGCAGCACCGGTGGCGGATGCCAGCAAGAAGAAGCTCAGCTACAAGCTTCAGCGTGAGCTGGAAGCCTTGCCGGGGCAGATTGATGTGATCGAGCAGGCCATGGCCAAGCTACAGGAAGAAGTCGGTTCGCCGAGCTTCTACCAGCGACCGATCGGGGAGACCTCGACGGTGCTGGCCAAGCTTGAGAAGCTGCAGGCCGAGCTGGACGTGCTGGTTGAGCGCTGGGCTGAGCTGGAGGGCTAAGGTTCGGCACTTGCGGTGATTGGGCGGGCCTCATCGCGGGGCAAGCCCGCTCCCACGCCCCTGGCACTGAAAGCGCTGGCGTGGGAGCGGGCTTGCCCAGCGATGGGGTCAGCCTGAACCCTGCGGCGCTCAGCTTTCCTTCTTCTGCAGACGCACTGCCAGCACATCGCACGGCGCACCATGCAGCACGTCATTGGCAGTGGAACCCAGTAGCAGCGCCAGGCCATGACGACCATGGCTGCCGACCACGATCAGGTCGCACTGTTGATCCTTGGCCAGCTGATGAATCTCTTGGCGCGGCTGGCCGTAGACCAGGTGCGAATCACCGCGGTTGATATCGGGATACTTGTTGTACAAGCGCTCCATGCGCTCCTTGGCCTGGTCGAACTGCTGTTGTTGCAGCTGCGACAGGTCCATCGGCACGTCACCGCCAAAGGCCATGGCCATCGGCTCGACGATGTGTACCAGCGATACCTTCGCGCCGTTAGCCAGAGCGATCGCCTTGGCGCGCTTGATCACCGGGTCGCATTCTTCGGTCAGGTCGACGGCGACCAGAATATGTTGGTATTCCATGGGTGGTACTCCTGACAATCGCGATAGTAGAAGTATGGTCGCTTTCGCGCCGATTAACGTGAAACCTGGCTAACCAGCTCATTTGCAACGCTTTATGGGATCTACAGATATGACGGTATGGCTGGTGGTGTCAATCCTTGCGCTGATTCTCAGCCCTCTGGCGTGGTTGCGCCCCTCACGCAAACAGAGCGAGCAGATGAACCTGCGCCTGGAGGGTCGGCGTATGGGCCTGGCCATGCAATTGGCACCGCAGCAGTGGCCGCACTGGCTACAAGACCAGCCGCCAAGCCCTTGTCCGCAGTACCATCGGGCGCGGCGCAAAGGGCGCGACGATTGCTGGGCCTACTGGCAGGTGAGTCCCGGGGTATGGTGGAACACGTGGCGTGAGCCTTGTGCCGATCCACGCCTGACCGAGCAATTTGCCCGCCTGCCAGGCAATGTCTACCTGGTCGAGGCCAATACCCAGATGATCGCTCTGTACTGGGGAGAGCGCGGCGATAGCTCTGTGTTGCAGAATATTGCCCAGACCTTGGAAACCCTCGCTTAAACCATCGAAACGACATCGCGGGGCAAACCCGCTCCCGCGTTAGCGTGGAGTGGGCTTGCCCCGCGATGCGTTCTGCAGCCGCAGAAAGGCCAGGCAGGCCGGGAAACATTCGACTCGCCCCTCACTATAGCTAGCCTCAGCGAATATGCGTTTAGCCAAACGCTTTTTTCTCCTGCCTCTTTGTTTATCGCTGTCATGAATGTCTGGCGATCACTGTCATCAGGGTTTGCACCCAAGCGTTGCAAAATGACCGGAAAGTCGCGTTTTCACACTGCTTGCGAGCATTTGACAACGTCGATCATTTCGGAGAATGTGTGCATACCCAAATCAAACGGGCGTATGAATTGAGCGTTTGTATGTCAGACCGCTCGTACGAATCCCGACTATCGCGCTGACGGGTGTGCCTGGTAAGACCGCTGAATAGACAGCGTTTCAGCCAGCGTTCGGCGTGTACAGTTCAGCTTCCATATCGTGGAGATCAGTTGATGATTTACGAAGGTAAAGCCATCACGGTTAAGGCTCTTGAAAGCGGCATCGTCGAACTCAAATTCGACCTCAAGGGTGAGTCCGTCAACAAGTTCAACCGCCTGACCCTGGACGAACTGCGCCAGGCCGTAGCTGCCATCAACGGCGATGCTTCGGTCAAGGGCGTTATCGTCAGCAGTGGCAAGGACGTGTTCATCGTCGGCGCCGACATCACCGAATTCGTCGACAACTTCAAGCTGCCCGAGGCCGAACTGGTCGCTGGTAACCTGGAAGCCAATCGCATCTTCAATGACTTTGAAGACCTCGGCGTGCCTACTGTCGCTGCCATCAACGGCATTGCTTTGGGCGGTGGCCTGGAAATGTGCCTGGCCGCCGACTACCGGGTCATGTCCAGCAGCGCCAAGATTGGCCTGCCGGAAGTCAAGCTGGGCATCTACCCAGGCTTTGGCGGCACCGTGCGCCTGCCGCGCCTGATCGGTTCGGACAACGCCATCGAGTGGATTGCCGCCGGTAAGGAAAACCGTGCCGAAGACGCCCTGAAAGTCGGCGCAGTCGACGCTGTAGTCGCACCTGAGCTGCTGCAGGCCGCCGCCCTGGACCTGATCAAGCGCGCCATCAGTGGTGAGCTGGATTACCAGGCCAAGCGCCAGCCCAAGCTTGAGAAACTCAAGCTCAATGCCATCGAGCAGATGATGGCCTTCGAAACCGCCAAAGGCTTCGTTGCCGGCCAAGCGGGCCCGAACTACCCGGCGCCGGTCGAAGCGATCAAGTCGATCCAGAAAGCGGCCAACTTCGGCCGTGACAAGGCGCTGGAAGTCGAAGCCGCAGGTTTTGCCAAGCTGGCCAAGACCGACGTCGCCGCCAGCCTGATTGGCTTGTTCCTCAATGATCAGGAGCTCAAACGCAAGGCCAAGGCACATGACCAGATCGCCCAGGACGTGAAACAGGCCGCCGTGCTCGGCGCCGGTATCATGGGTGGCGGTATCGCCTACCAGTCGGCGGTCAAGGGTACGCCTATCCTGATGAAGGATATTCGTGAAGACGCCATTCAGTTGGGCTTGAACGAAGCCTCCAAGCTGCTCGGCAACCGCGTCGAGAAGGGCCGTCTGACCCCGGCGAAGATGGCCGAGGCGCTCAATGCCATTCGCCCGACCCTGTCCTATGGCGATTTCGCCAATGTCGACATCGTCGTCGAGGCGGTGGTCGAGAACCCCAAGGTCAAGCAAGCCGTGCTGGCTGAAGTGGAAGGCCAGGTCAAGGAAGATGCGATCCTCGCTTCCAACACCTCGACCATCTCCATCAACCTGCTGGCCAAAGCCCTCAAGCGCCCAGAAAACTTCGTCGGCATGCACTTCTTCAACCCGGTGCACATGATGCCGCTAGTGGAAGTGATCCGTGGCGAGAAGTCTAGCGAAGTGGCCGTTGCCACCACCGTTGCCTACGCCAAGAAAATGGGCAAGAACCCGATCGTGGTCAACGACTGCCCGGGCTTTTTGGTCAACCGCGTGCTGTTCCCGTACTTCGGCGGCTTCGCCAAGCTGGTCAGCGCTGGCGTCGACTTCGTGCGCATCGACAAGGTCATGGAAAAGTTCGGCTGGCCGATGGGCCCGGCCTACCTGATGGACGTGGTCGGTATCGACACCGGCCACCACGGCCGCGACGTGATGGCCGAAGGCTTCCCGGACCGCATGAAGGACGATCGCCGCTCTGCCGTCGACGCCCTGTATGAGGCCAATCGCCTCGGTCAGAAGAACGGCAAGGGCTTCTACGCCTATGAGACCGACAAGCGCGGCAAGCCGAAGAAAGTCGCCGATGCCAGCGTGCTGGATGTGCTCAAGCCGATCGTCTTCGAACAGCGTGAAGTCAGCGACCAGGACATCATCAACTGGATGATGATCCCGCTGTGCCTGGAAACCGTCCGTTGCCTGGAAGATGGCATTGTCGAAACCGCCGCCGAGGCCGATATGGGCCTGGTGTACGGCATCGGCTTCCCTCCCTTCCGTGGGGGCGCGCTGCGCTACATCGACTCGATCGGGGTCGCTGAGTTCGTCGCCCTGGCCGACCAGTACGCCGATCTGGGGCCGCTGTACCACCCCACCGCGAAGCTGCGCGAAATGGCCAAGACTGGCCAGCGCTTCTTCAACTGAGCGCCCAAACGAGTTAGAGCGAGAGTATTGATATGAGCCTGAATCCAAGAGACGTGGTGATTGTCGACTTCGGTCGGACCCCGATGGGCCGTTCCAAGGGTGGCATGCACCGCAACACCCGTGCCGAAGACATGTCCGCGCACCTGATCAGCAAACTGCTGGAGCGTAACGACAAGGTCGATCCAAAAGAAGTCGAGGACGTGATTTGGGGCTGCGTCAACCAGACCCTGGAGCAGGGCTGGAACATCGCCCGCATGGCCTCCTTGATGACCCAGATCCCGCACACCTCGGCCGCGCAAACCGTCAGCCGCCTGTGTGGCTCGTCGATGAGCGCGCTGCACACCGCCGCCCAGGCGATCATGACTGGCAATGGTGATGTGTTCGTCATCGGTGGCGTCGAGCACATGGGCCACGTCAGCATGATGCATGGCGTCGACCCTAACCCGCATATGTCGCTGCATGCGGCAAAGGCCTCGGGTATGATGGGCCTGACTGCCGAAATGCTTGGCAAGATGCATGGCATCAGCCGTGAACAGCAAGATGCCTTTGGCTTGCGCTCGCACCAGCTCGCTCACAAGGCGACCCTGGAAGGCAAGTTCAAGGACGAGATCATCCCGATGCAGGGTTATGACGAAAACGGCTTCCTCAAGGTCTTTGACTTCGACGAAACCATTCGCCCTGACACCACTCTGGAAAGCCTGGCCGCCCTCAAGCCTGCCTTCAATCCAAAAGGTGGTACGGTCACTGCCGGTACTTCTTCGCAGATCACTGACGGTGCTTCGTGCATGATCGTCATGTCTGGCCAGCGCGCCATGGACCTCGGCATCCAGCCGCTGGCGGTGATTCGCTCCATGGCAGTAGCGGGCGTCGACCCGGCAATCATGGGTTACGGCCCGGTGCCATCGACCCAGAAAGCCCTCAAGCGCGCCGGCCTGACCATGGCCGATATCGACTTCATCGAGCTCAACGAAGCCTTCGCCGCACAGGCCCTGCCAGTGCTGAAAGATTTGAAAGTGCTCGACAAGATGAATGAGAAGGTTAACCTGCACGGCGGCGCCATTGCTCTGGGCCACCCGTTCGGTTGCTCCGGTGCACGTATTTCGGGCACCCTGCTCAACGTCATGAAGCAAAATGGCGGTACCCTGGGCGTCGCCACCATGTGTGTCGGCCTGGGCCAAGGCATCACCACTGTCTTCGAACGCGTCTGATCGCGATCGCTAGGCAGCAACCGGGGCCATGTGCCCCGGTTTTTGTTTTTTACAGAATTTGTTCAAGAGGGTCAGCGAGATGCACATACAGCCAGGCGTATACCGCCACTACAAGGGCCCTGAGTATCGTGTATTCGGCGCTGCGCGGCACTCCGAAAGCGAAGAGTGGGTAGTCTTCTACCAATGCCTGTATGGTGATTACGGGCTTTGGGTGCGACCCCTTTCGATGTTCCTGGAGTCAGTCGAGGTTGACGGCGAGCAGGTGCCACGCTTTGCTTTGGTCACGGCCGAAGAAGGGCGGTTCGAGCATCCCGGTGCAGACCAGGCTTAGTCGACTGCGCTTGACCTCACCCTGTTGCCACTATATATAGCGGTGCCGCGTGCGGCACCTGACGCGTTTTTCATTTTCAGATTCAGGAATACTCCGATCCATGGGCAAATCGCTGGTCATTGTGGAATCCCCGGCCAAGGCCAAGACCATCAACAAGTACCTGGGCAGCCAGTACGTGGTGAAGTCGAGTATCGGCCACATCCGTGACCTCCCCACCAGCGGTTCGGCCAGCACCAGTAAGGAGCCGGCGGCCAAGCGTGGCAAGGCTGCAGCGGGTGAGGCGCCGGCCTTGTCGCCGAAAGAGAAGGCTCGGCGCCAGCTGGTCGCGCGTATGGGCGTCGATCCGGATGCGGGCTGGAAGGCCAAGTACGAGATCCTGCCGGGCAAGGAAAAGGTCATCGACGAGTTGCGTCGTTTGGCAAAAGATGCCGACACCATCTATCTCGCGACCGACTTGGACCGCGAAGGGGAGGCGATTGCCTGGCACCTGCGTGAGGCCATCGGCGGTGACGACACTCGCTACAAACGCGTGGTGTTCAACGAAATCACCAAGAAAGCCATCCAGGAGGCGTTCTCGCAGCCGGGTGAGCTGGATATCGACCGGGTCAACGCCCAGCAGGCACGGCGCTTCCTCGACCGCGTCGTGGGCTATATGGTCTCGCCGCTGCTGTGGTCGAAGATCGCTCGCGGCCTGTCGGCAGGTCGCGTGCAGTCGGTAGCGGTCAAGCTGGTGGTCGAGCGTGAGCGCGAGATTCGTGCCTTCAACCCTGAAGAGTACTGGGAAGTGCACGCCGACCTTGGCACCGCCAAGGATGCCAAGGTGCGTTTCGAAGTGGCGCGCGAGAAGGGTGAAGCCTTCAAGCCGCTCAACGAAGCCCAGGCCATGGCTGCCCTGGACAAGCTCAAGGCCTCCAGCTACAGCGTGGCCAAGCGCGAAGACCGGCCAACCAGCAGCAAGCCTTCGGCGCCGTTCATTACCTCGACCCTGCAGCAGGCCGCGAGCAATCGCCTGGGCTATGGCGTGAAGAAGACCATGATGATGGCGCAGCGCTTGTACGAAGCCGGCTACATCACCTACATGCGTACCGACTCGACCAACCTGTCGGCTGACGCTGTGGACATGGCTCGCAGCTACATCGAGAAAGAATTCGGCAAGCAGTACCTGCCTGAAGCGCCGATCGTGTACGGCAGCAAGGCAGGCGCCCAGGAGGCGCACGAGGCGATTCGTCCTTCCGATGTCAACACCCATCCCACCAAGCTCAGTGGCATGGAGCGTGACGCCGAGCGTCTGTACGAGTTGATCTGGCGCCAATTCCTGGCCTGCCAGATGCCGCCTGCGCAGTACCTGTCCACCAGCGTCACAGTCAACGCCGGTGACTTCGAGCTGCGTGCCAAGGGCCGTATCCTCAAGTTCGACGGTTACACCCGGGTGCTGCCGCAACAGAGCAAGCCAGGCGAAGACGATGTGCTGCCGGACATGGCCCAGGGCGAGGCGCTCAAGCTCATCAAGCTCGACCCAAGCCAGCACTTCACCAAGCCGCCGGCGCGCTTTACCGAAGCCAGCCTGGTCAAGGAAATGGAAAAGCGTGGCATTGGCCGTCCATCGACCTATGCGGCGATCATTTCCACCATTCAGGACCGTGGCTATGTGACCCTGCATAACCGCCGCTTCTACTCCGAGAAGATGGGCGACATCGTCACCGAGCGTCTGTCGGAGAGCTTCTCCAACCTGATGGACTACGGCTTCACCGCCGACATGGAAGAAAACCTCGACGACGTCGCCCAGGGCGAGCGCGACTGGAAGAACGTTCTCGACGAGTTCTATGGCGACTTCAGCAAGAAGCTGCAGACTGCCGAGTCGTCGGAAAACGGCATGCGCGCCAACCAGCCGACCATGACCAACATTCCGTGCAAGGAATGCGGCCGGCCGATGATGATTCGTACCGCCTCCACCGGCGTGTTCCTTGGCTGCTCAGGCTACAGCCTGCCGCCTAAAGAGCGCTGCAAGGCTACCGTCAACCTGGTGCCAGGCGACGAAATTGCCGCCGACGACGAAGGTGAGTCGGAGTCGCGGGTGCTGCTGGGCAAGCATCGCTGCCCGATTTGCGCCACGGCGATGGATGCCTACCTGCTCGATGAGAAGCACAAGCTGCACATCTGCGGTAACAACCCAGATTGCGTCGGCTACGAGATCGAGCAAGGCAGCTACCGCATCAAGGGCTACGAAGGGCCGAGCCTGGAGTGCGACAAGTGTGGCAGCGAGATGCAGCTCAAGACTGGCCGTTTCGGCAAGTTCTTCGGCTGCACCAACCCTACGTGCAAGAACACCCGCAAGCTGCTCAAGAGCGGCGAAGCGGCGCCACCGAAGATGGATAAGGTGGATATGCCGGAGCTCAAGTGCGAGAAGGTCAACGACACCTACGTGCTGCGTGACGGCGCTTCGGGGCTGTTCCTGGCTGCCAGCCAGTTCCCGAAAAACCGCGAGACGCGTGCGCCCTTGGTAATGGAAATCATCCCGCACAAGCACGAGATCGATCCGAAGTATCACTTCCTCTGCGAAGCGCCGCAGAAGGATCCGGAAGGTCGCCCGGCGGTGATCCGCTACAGCCGTAAGACCAAGGAGCAGTACGTGCAGTCCGAGGTCGATGGCAAGCCGACGGGTTGGAAGGCGTTCTACGACGGCAACGCGTGGAAGGTAGAAGACAAGCGCTGATCGATCCTGGCTGAACATTCGCGGGGCAAGCAAGCTGCCACCCTAGGGCTCGAGTTTGAGTCCAGGGCGTGGGAGCGGGCTTGCCCTGCGATGTTTTTGGGCTTGCGATAGGGCAGGGCGATGGCTGAAACTGAGCTATCGCCTTGCAGCCTTTCGGAGGGCATTTGAAATGGCCCAGGAACTCTACACCCGCACCAACCAGAAACTGTTCTTTGCCGGTCTTGCACTGGAATCCATGGCCAAGGCTGAGCAAAGCCGGGCAATGAACGCCCAGGGGTTGATCCAGGCTGAGCGCGAATCGGCGCTGTTTCACCTGTATGGCGCGCTGCTGGGGTTGTGCCACGAAATCGGTGGTTTCTATCGTCTGCCCCAGGCTAACGCCTCGCGTGCTGAGTTGTTGCTCAACGATGAAGTCCTGCAAAGCGTGGCGATTCCGGAAATGGCCGAGATGCTCGAACTGGCTCGCCAACCGGAAACCTGGCTAGCGCAATTGCTAGCAGCTTATGCCGATTTGTTCCGACCACCTGTCGCCAAGAAAGTCGCCAAAACCGACGTTACCCAGCCGCTGATTCAAGCCATTAATCTTGACCAAGCCGAGCAGCCCGCGCTATCTCGGGAAGAACTGGAAAGCTGGCGGAAAAATCTGAAAGATCTAGTGCGACGGTTTCGTGACGCGTTGAGTGAGTGCTGATAGGCCACTTGGCTGGTACAATGCCCGCCTTTCGTGGAGAACAGCCCTTTATGTCAACGTCCTTTCTTGAAATTGTAGAGTTGCCTGATGGCCGGATCGAGCTGCGTCGCGCCGAAGATGAAGGCTCTCTGGTAACCCTGGATTTCTCCGAGGACGCCAAGGCATTCCTACAGGGGCAGCACGTTGAAGTGGCCAAGGCCATGCTCAGTGTTGGTGTGCAGATGGCAGGCAAGCTGGTCGAAGGTGACTTCGAACGCGAAGAAGGCCCGCGCGTTCTGCACTGAGTTTCAGCTACACGATAGCGATCAATACAGGCAAAGCCTGAACATCAGCCGAGGCGGATGTTCAGGCTTTGTGCATTTCCGCTGTTTGCAGCGCGGGTCAGCTGCTGACGGGTGTTGGCGTTGAGGTTGCCCAGCCAGCTGACCACGGTGTGGCTGTGGCCAAGGCGCAGGGCTTCACAGGCCAGCTGCAGGGCGCTCTGGTTGCCGCCCGGTTGCAGCAGCAGGATGCGTTCGCGGTTAAGGCCTGCATCGCGCAGCCAGGCCTGGGTTAGGCTGGAGGGTGGGGCGATCAGGGTTAGCCAGCGTGCATCTTGCTCTTCGCTCAGGTCGCGTAGCACAGGCGCCAACAGGCTTTGGCAGTGACCCGGCGCACCGCGCAGGGCCAGTTCGCTGAACCGCTCGGGCTGGCTGCTCTTGCGCGCGTGTGCGCTAGCCTTCAGGCCCGGCAGTACCGGTTCGGCCAGAAAGGCTTCGAACAGCGGTAGCTGGGCGGACTGGGGTGCGTGGATGAACTGCTGCATGGCGCCTCCTGGATCAGCGGCGTATGACGCCGACACTCAAGCCCTCGATAACCAGCTCCTGTTGTTTCAGGTCGACTTCGATGGGGGCGAATTCGGGGTTCTCGGCGATCAGCCAGACCTTGCTGCCTTCGCGCTTGAAGCGCTTGACGGTCACGTCATCACCGATACGGGCGACGACGATCTGGCCATTGCGGGCCTCGCGGCAGGTGTGTACCGCCAGCAGGTCGCCGTCGAAGATACCGACGTCCTTCATGCTCATGCCGTGGACACGCAACAGGTAGTCGGCAGGCGGGTGGAAGAAGGTCGGGTTGATGTTGCAGGATTGCTCGATGTGCTGCTCGGCGAGAATCGGCGCACCGGCCGCGACCCGGCCAATGATCGGCAAGCCGCTTTCTTCAGCTTTGGCTTCGTGGCCAGGGATGCGGATGCCGCGGGATGCGCCTGGGGTCATCTCGATTGCACCCTTGCGGGCCAGGGCCTTGAGATGCTCCTCGGCAGCGTTGGGCGACTTGAAGCCCAGTTCCTGGGCAATCTCGGCCCGCGTTGGCGGGAAGCCGTTGTCGTCGAGGCAGCGTTTGATGAAAGCCAGGATCTCGGCTTGGCGGGGCGTCAGTTTCAGCATGGCGAGCGCTCTGTCTTTTTATACAGTGACTGGGATTATATACAGTAGATGGCCCGCTGCAAGCAGTTAACTGAAGAAGATGCGTGAGGGGGCGTATTGCGGGGGCTGCAGCTTGATGCGCAGCGCTGTGTTTTAATGGCGACCCATGGGTCACCGAGCCTTGACAGATGATGGCCTGAAACGTATGTTTCAAACAACTGTTTGTCAGGCCCCGTCCCGGAGTAGTGAGTAGTCATGGCCCAATCGGAAACCGTTGAACGCATTCTCGATGCTGCCGAGCAGCTATTCGCGGAAAGGGGGTTCGCGGAAACCTCGTTGCGGCTTATCACCAGCAAGGCCGGGGTCAACTTGGCGGCGGTGAACTATCACTTCGGCTCCAAGAAGGCCCTGATCCAGGCAGTCTTCTCGCGCTTCCTCGGCCCCTTCTGCGCCAGTTTGGAGCGTGAGCTGGAGCGTCGCCAGGCGCGTCCGGAGAGCAAGCCCAGCCTTGAAGAACTGCTCGAGATGCTGGTCGAGCAGGCGCTGGTGGTGCAGCCGCGCAGCAACAATGACCTGTCGATCTTCATGCGTTTGCTGGGCCTTGCGTTCAGTCAGAGCCAGGGTCACCTGCGGCGCTATCTGGAAGACATGTACGGCAAGGTATTCCGTCGTTACATGTTGCTGGTCAATGAAGCGGCCCCGCGTATTCCGCCGCTTGAATTGTTCTGGCGGGTGCACTTCATGCTCGGCGCGGCGGCGTTCAGCATGTCGGGTATCAAGGCCCTGCGGGCGATAGCCGAGACCGATTTCGGCATCAATACCTCGATCGAGCAGGTTATGCGCCTGATGGTGCCGTTCCTGGCGGCCGGTATGCGCGCCGACAGCGGTGTCACCGATGAGGCCATGGCCGCAGCGCAACTGCGCCCGCGGGCCAAGTCCAGCGCCTCCAGCACCCCCGTCAAGGCCTGAGCGCCGAGGCTGGGCGAGCAAGGGCAGTTGGGCTAAGCTAGCGCCCATGCCCGACCTCGATTTCCTGCACATTTCCCTCGCCGACCAGCACCTCTACGGTTTTGCTCATGGGCAGTTGCGTCTACGCCTGGCGGTTTCCACCGCGCGCAACGGTGCCGGTGAGCTCAATGGTTCTGGATGCACCCCACGCGGCTTGCATCAGGTGCGGGCCAAGATCGGCGCCGGCTTGCCCCTAGGCGCTGTGTTGAGCAGTCGCCGCTGGACGGGTGAGGTCTGGTCGCCGGCGCTGCACGCAGCATTTCCCGGGCGTGACTGGATCCTCAGTCGCATCCTCTGGCTCAGTGGCTGCGAACCCGGGGTCAATCGTCTGGGTCGGCGCGACACGTTTCGCCGCTACATCTATCTGCACGGCACGCCGGATACGCAACCGCTGGGTATACCCCTGTCCCATGGCTGCGTACGCCTGCGCAATGTTGATTTACTGGACCTGTTCGATCGCGTACCCGCCCACTGCCCGGTGCGGATCGACGAGGCCGCATGCCCGCAATGGCTTTCCCTGAATATCGAATGAAGGACTTTCCATGACTGCCAGCCTGCAAGGCTCCCTGATGGTCGACATCGCCGGTTACTGGCTGACCGCCGAGGACCGGCATCTGCTGCGCCAGCCCGAAGTGGCCGGCCTGATCATCTTTGCGCGTAACATCGACAGCCCGCGCCAGGTGCGTGAGCTGTGCGCTTCGATTCGCGCCATTCGCCCTGACCTGATTCTTGCCGTCGATCAGGAAGGTGGCCGGGTCCAGCGCTTGCGCCAAGGCTTTGTGCGCCTGCCAGCGATGCGTGCAATCGCTGATAACGACAACGCCGAGTACCTGGCCGAGCAGTGCGGGTGGCTGATGGCCACCGAGGTGTTGGCGGTGGGCCTGGACTTGAGCTTCGCGCCGGTGCTGGATCTCGATCATCAGCGCAGCGCAGTGGTGGGTAGTCGTGCGTTCGAGGGTAATCCTGAGCGTGCCACGCAGCTGGCCGGTGCGTTCATCCGCGGCATGAATGCTGCGGGTATGGCCGCTTGCGGCAAGCACTTCCCGGGGCATGGTTGGGCCGAGGCCGATTCGCATGTGGCGATTCCCACTGACGAGCGCAGCCTTGAGCAACTGCGCCAGGCCGACCTGGTGCCCTTCACCCGTCTTAGCGGCCAATTGGCGGCGGTAATGCCGGCGCATGTCATTTACCCGCAAATCGACACTCAGCCTGCTGGTTTTTCCCGACGCTGGTTGCAGGACATCCTGCGCGGCGAGTTGGGCTTCGACGGGGTGATCTTCAGTGATGACCTGTCGATGGCTGGGGCGCATGTGGTGGGCGACGCTGCCAACCGGATCGAGGCGGCGTTGACTGCTGGTTGCGATATGGGCCTGGTATGCAACGACCGGGCAGCGGCGGAGCTCGCCCTGAGTGCGGCGCAGCGCTTGAAGGTCAAGCCGTCGCCGCGGATTGCCGGGATGCGCGGGCGTGGTTTTGCACGCACTGATTATCGGCAGCAGCCGCGTTGGCTGGAGGCGTTGGGGGCCTTGAGGGAGGCGCAGCTGGTCGATTGACAGCTTGGCCCTCATCGCAGGGCAAGCCCGCTCCCACAGCCCCACGATGAGGCTGTGGCGATGGCTATTTGCCGCGCTTGCCTGGCAACGGCGCAAACAGCGCTTCAATCTCCTCATCTCCAAGCCGCCACTGACCCGCCTGGCCGCCATCGAGCAGCCCGGCTGCCAGCGCCGCTTTTTCCTGCTGGAGCAGCTGGATCTTTTCTTCGACTGTCCCCCGGGTAATCAGCTTGAACACGAACACCGGTTTGTCCTGGCCGATGCGGTAGGCGCGGTCGGTAGCCTGGTTCTCGCTGGCGGGGTTCCACCAGGGGTCGTAGTGAATCACGGTATCAGCCGCCGTCAGGTTCAAACCGGTGCCGCCGGCCTTGAGGCTGATCAGGAACACCTCGCTATCACCCTTCTGGAACTGCTGCACCGGCGCGCGCCGGTCACGGGTATCGCCGGTCAGCAGGCTGTAGCGGATCTCGCGTTTCTCAAGCTCTTGCTCGATCAGCGCCAGCATCGAGGTGAACTGCGAAAACAGCAGTACCCGGCGGCCTTCGCTGAGCAGCTCTTCGAGCATCTGCATCAGGCTGCCTAGCTTGCCTTTGTCGGCCTGGTTGCCTTTGCTCTCCACGCTCTTGACCAAACGCAGGTCGCAGCACACCTGGCGCAGCTTGAGCAGGGCGTCGAGGATGACGATCTGGCTGCGCGCTGCGCCATTGCGCGCCAGTTCGTCGCGGACCTTCTTGTCCATCGCCACCCGCACCGCTTCATAGGTATCGCGCTGGGCGTCGCTGAGCTCGACCCAGTGGACCATCTCGGTCTTGGCGGGTAGATCCTGCGCCACTTGCTCTTTGGTGCGTCGCAGCAGGAACGGGCGGATGCGACTGGCCAGGTGGGCCATGCGTTCGTGGTCGCCGTGACGTTCGATCGGGGTGCGGTAGTCGTGGTTGAAGCGTTTGAGATCGCCCAGCCAGCCGGGCATCAGGAAGTGGAACAGCGACCATAGCTCGCCCAGGTTGTTTTCCATCGGCGTGCCCGTCAGGCATAGGCGCTGAGTGGCTTGTAGCTCGCAAACGGCCAGGGCGGCCTTGCTGGTGCTGCTCTTGATGTTCTGCGCCTCGTCGAGCACCAGCGTATGCCAAGGCTGTGCGCGCAGGTGTTCAAGGTCGCGCGGCACCAGGGCGTAGGTGGTCAGAATCAGGTCGTATTCACTCAGCGCGGAAAAATGCTTGCTGCGGCCTGGGCCGTGCAGGGCGAGTACGCGCAAGTCGGGGGCGAAGCGCTGGGCCTCGTCCAGCCAGTTGGGTACCAGGCTGGTGGGCATGACCGCCAGTGCTGGGTGCTGCAGGCGTCCGTGCTGTTTTTCCAGCAGCAGGTGGGCGAGGGTTTGCAGGGTCTTGCCCAGGCCCATGTCGTCGCCAAGGATGCCGCCGGTGCCCATCTCGCGCAGCGCCTGTAGCCAGTTCAGGCCCTGTTGCTGGTAAGGGCGCAAGGTGGCTTTGAGCTGTTTGGGCGGCTCGACCTCCAGCTCGCGGGCGTCACGCAGGCGCCGACCGAGACCGCGTACGTGCTCGCCGCCTTCCCAGTGCAGCGGCAGGTGCTCGATATCGTTAAGGCGGGCGGCGTCGGCTCGGTCCAGGCGCAGGGCGGGGCCTGCGGCGTCCTCGTGCAGGTAGAGCTCGCCGAGGGTGCCCATCACCGCCTTGATGCGGCCGTAGGGCAGGGCTACCCGCAGGGCCGGGCTCTCTGGTCGGCCCCGGTTGAGGTCGATCAGCAGGTGTTCATCGTCATTGCGCCGCGCCAGCTCGCTGGGGCGCAATAGCTCGGGGTTGCTGCGCAGCAGCTGCAGGACGATCGGCAGCAGGCTGTGGCGTTCACCATCGACGACGATGCCTAGTTCCAGATCGAACCATTCATGCCCAGGGGCTTCCTCGACCGTGGCGTACCAGTCGTCCACCTCGTGCAGGTTGAAGGCGAAGTCGCGGTGGACTTCGACCTCCCAGCCGGCCTCGCGCAGGCGCGGCAGGCCTTCGCGGGCGAACTGCAGCCAGGCTTCATCGTCGGGCAGTTGGTGCATATCACCAGCGCTGTCGGGCAGGGCCTTGCTCTGCCGGGTGGCCGGCTTGAAGCCGAACTCACGCAGGGTCTTGCGGATGGCCTGTTCGGCCTGGGGTTGGCGCTGGATGCGCTGGCTGGTCTCGCCGACCAGGCGGGTCAGCGGTTTGTCATCAGTGCCGGTGGCGCGCAGGCCGTCGTAGTCGAAGGCGAGGGCGGCGCGGTGTTGCATCTGGCGCTGCATGCGTCCGGTCTTGGGCATGTAGGCGCTGAATTCGAGGCTACCCAGGGTCAGCCGCGGCGTGGGGGTGAGGCTATCAATGGTTTCACTGCGCACGGGCGTTGGCGTTGGCACGTGACGGTTCAGGGCGTTCAGGCGATGGCTCAAGGGGATGACCAGGTGTTCGGGTACGTTGGGTGCGCGTGCTAGTTGGCTGGCGATGAAGGGGTCCAGGTCGTGGCTGAGTTTACCCGCCAGGTGATGTTCGGTATCGATGTAATACAGCGGGTCGAGTGGCAGGGCGAGCAGGGGCATGTGTTCATCGTGGTACCAGGCGCCGCGATAACTGCCGTTGTTCAGCCGCACCCAACGAAACGCGGCATGCCGTACCGGCCCGGCGGCGAGGGTTGCCTGGGGCTCGGCGAGCAGCACTCGCCCGGTTGCCAAGGCGTACTCCAACAACTCCGCACCCTTCTTGCCTTCCAGGCAAAGCATGGGCAGTGCTGCGCCTCTGCTCTGGGTATCGATCAGGCGTAGCACGCGTGCGTCTTCGTCGGTGACGTAGCGCGGGGTGTAGTAGATCATCTCCGGCATCGAGGTGATGCGGCTCAGCTTCAGGTGGCCGTCGGCTTGCAGGGTGCCCTTCATCGCTGTCAGCAGCCAGCGCTGTTGGTCAAGGCTGATCTGGTAATAGATGGCCGGGCCTTTGCGCGAGGCTTCGCGGGCTTTGGCGGCTGTGGTTGGCGCTTCAAGGCCTTCCACCCATTTGCTCAGCTCGTGCGGCAAGGCCAGCGTGTGGTCGTTCAGCGCTGGCCGATCGCCCTGCAGATGAAAAAGGGCGGCGGCGCAGTGCTTGCAATTGATCCCGACCGGGCAGGAGCAGCGTGCCAGGACCCGCAGCCTGCCAGCATTCATCACCAGGTTGATCTTCTGGCTGTAGAGATGCCGAGCAGAGCCGGTGCAGGTCGACTCGATGGTGTTGTCGTGGATCGAGTGGAGGGTCACGCGGTCCTGTGCGGCATAGTCGCGACCACGCCCAAGTGCGCCGGGATCGAAATCTGCGGTCCAGCTTTCGTGTTCCCTGAGCAGTTGCTGCGTCTCGCTCTCGCTCACTTCACTGCTCCATCATCTCCGGATCCATCACCGGCAGCTTGCGCGCACCAACCGGCGCGACTTTCAGCAGCAGGGCCAGATGCCCGCCATCGAGGAAGGTCAGCTGGCCGCTCTTCATGTTGCTGTTGATTTGCTTGAACTGCTCGCTGCGCAGCACGCTGCCATTGCCGTCG
The DNA here is from genome assembly GCF_014268815.2 of Pseudomonas urmiensis. Classification (NCBI taxonomy): domain Bacteria; kingdom Pseudomonadati; phylum Pseudomonadota; class Gammaproteobacteria; order Pseudomonadales; family Pseudomonadaceae; genus Pseudomonas; species Pseudomonas urmiensis. The sequence continues at coordinate 3,035,715 of NZ_JABWRE020000001.1, read as the reverse complement.
AGTTGGTTGACCCAGAAGTTCGCCTCAACGGCGATGAAGCGGCCTTCGGTGAGGCTCAGGTTGCCTTCGATGGGGAAATGGCCGAATTGCTCCTCACCCGCGCCCACGGCAATCCGGCTTGGCTCGCTGCCAAGCTGTTGTTGCCAGGCCTTGTGCAGCAGCACGGTGTAGCTGGGCGTCGCTTCCAGGCGAGTGGCCTCATCGCCCAGCACGGGCGGGCGTTCAGCGTCCTTGGCCAGGCGTGGGGCGCCGGCGCTCCAATCTTCCGGGGCGAACTGGCTGGTCACTGCCGGCACGTCGTTCTGGCGCACCAGAATCATTTCTACCTGATACAGGCCTTCGGCGAAGGCGGCCGGCGCAAACAGCGTCAGCAGCAAGGTCAGGCAACGGATGGCACGCATGGATCTTCCTTCAGGCAGTCTGTGGGGTCAGGCGCTCGAATAGCGCCTCCAGGGTATTGAAGCGTTCGTCGGGGCGTTCCATCGGCACCAGGAAGCGGAACTGGGTTGCGCCTTCGAACTTGTAGCGTTTGGGCTGGCCCTGGATCAGTTTGATCAGGGTCAGCGGGTCGACCGGCGTCTGGGCCTCGAACTCGATCTTGCCACCATTGGGGCCGCCGTCGACTTTCTTGATGCCGAGCTTCTCCGCCTGCAGCTTGAGCTGGGTCAGGCGGATCAGGTTCTTGGTCGGCTCTGGCAGCAGGCCGAAGCGATCGATCATTTCCACTTGCAGGTCCTTGAGGCCTTCTTCGTCGGCCGCCGAGGCGATGCGCTTGTACAGGATCAAGCGGGCGTGCACGTCGGGCAGGTAGTCCTCGGGGATCAGTGCCGGCAGGCGCAGGTTGATCTCCGGGCCGCCGCCCAGAGGTTGCTCAAGGTTTGGCTGGGTGCCCTTGCGAATGGCCTTGACCGCGCGCTCGAGCATTTCCATGTAGAGGGTAAAGCCCACTGCCTGGATCTGCCCGCTCTGGCCTTCGCCGAGCAGCTCACCGGCACCACGGATTTCCAGGTCGTTGGTGGCCAGCACGAAGCCTGCGCCCAGGTCCTGGGTATTGGCGATGGCCTCCAGGCGTTTCTCGGCGTCGCTGCTGACTTTCTGCCGGGCGGGCGTGAGCAGGTAGGCGTAGGCCTGGTGGTGGCTACGACCGACCCGACCGCGCAGCTGGTGCAACTGGGCCAGGCCGAACTTGTCGGCACGCTCGATGACGATGGTGTTGGCGCTGGGCACGTCGATGCCGGTCTCGATGATGGTCGAGGCGATCAGTACATTGAAGCGCTTGTGATAGAAGTCGCTCATCACCTGTTCCAGCTCACGCTCGCGCATCTGCCCGTGGCCGATGCCGATACGAGCTTCGGGAACCAGCTCGGCAAGGTCGGCGGCGCATTTTTCGATGGTTTTCACATCGTTGTGCAGGTAGTACACCTGGCCGCCCCGCAACAGCTCACGCAGCAGTGCTTCTTTGACCGTGCTGTTGTTCTGCTCCATGACGAAGGTGCGCACCGACAGCCGGCGCGCCGGCGGGGTGGCGATGATCGACAGATCGCGCATGCCGGCCACGGCCATGTTCAGGGTGCGCGGAATAGGCGTGGCGGTCAGGGTGAGGATATCCACTTCGCTGCGCAGGGCCTTGAGCTGTTCTTTCTGACGCACGCCAAAGCGGTGTTCTTCGTCGATCACCACCAGGCCGAGGTCTTTGAAGCGCACATCGTCCTGCAGCAGCTTGTGGGTGCCGATGAGGATGTCGATCTTGCCTTCGGCGAGGTCTGCAGCGGCGCTGGCGATATCCTTGGCCGACTTGAAGCGGCTCATCACCTCGACCGTCACCGGCCAATCGGCGAAGCGGTCACGGAAGCTGTTGTAGTGCTGCTGGGCGAGCAGGGTGGTAGGCACCAGCACGGCCACCTGACGACCACTGTGCACGGCGATGAAAGCGGCGCGCATGGCCACTTCGGTCTTGCCAAATCCGACGTCGCCGCAGACCAGGCGGTCCATCGGCTTGCCGGCGAGCATGTCGGCGCGCACCGCTTCGATGGCGTTCTGCTGGTCGGGGGTTTCCTCGAATGGGAAGCCGGCGCTGAAGGTGGCGTAGTCGGCGGCTGGGTCGGCGAAGGCATAGCCTTTGCGCGCGGCGCGGCGGGCATAGATGTCGAGCAGCTCGGCGGCGACGTCACGCACTTGCTCGGCAGCTTTGCGCTTGGCCTTCTGCCAGGTTTCCGAGCCCAGGCGGTGCAACGGCGCCAGGGCGTCATCGCTGCCGGTGTAGCGGGCGATCAGGTGCAGGTTGGCCACTGGCACATACAGCTTGGCGTTCTCGGCGTATTCGAGGGTCAGGAACTCGGCGGCCTGGCCGTCGATTTCCAGCGTCGCCAGGCCCAGGTAGCGGCCTACGCCATGGTCGATGTGCACCACCGGGGCGCCTTCGCGCAGCTCGGTAAGGTTCTTGATCACCGCATCGTTGGCAGCTTCGCCGCGTTTTTCGCGGCGGCGGCGCTGCATCACCCGTTGGCCGAACAGCGGGCTCTCGGCGATCAGGGCGATGGCCGGGTCGTCCAGCAGCAGGCCGTCGTCGAGTGGGGCGATGGTGATTGCCAGGCGCTCTTTGCCGGTGACGAAATCGGTCCAGCCTTCGACTGTCTGTGGCCGTAGCTTGAGGCGTTCGAGCAGCTCCAGCAGCACCTCGCGGCGGCCTGCCGACTCAGCGGTGAACAGCACCCGCCCAGGGAACTGGTCGAGGAAGTTCGCCAGCGCCGCCAGAGGCTGGTTGGCCTTGGCTTCGATGGCCAGGTTGGGCAGGGCGCGCCCGGGGAAGCGTTCGCGGCCGGCGCCGGGCTCGACGTCGTCACTGCTGACCACCACGCGTGGCCACTGTTTGAGCTGGGCGAAGCAGTCCTCGACCGGCAGGAACAACTCTGCTGGCGGCAACAGCGGGCGGGTCAGGTCGCCGCGGCGATCCTCATAGCGCCCACGCACATCATTCCAGAAGTGCTCCGCCGCCTGTTCGACGCCCGGCAACGAAAACACCTGGGTGTCGGCCGGCAGGTAATCGAACAGGGTCGAGGTTTCCTCGAAGAACAGCGGCAGGTAATACTCGATGCCGGCCGGAATGATCCCGCTGGCCAAGTCCTGGAAGATCGCGCTGCGCCGGAAATCGACATCGAAGCGTTCGCGAAAGCGCGCCTTGAAGCGGGTCACTTCCTCTTTCTGCATCGGGAACTCGCGCGCCGGCAGCAGGCGCACCGAGTCGACCTTGTCGATCGAACGCTGGGTTTCTGGGTCGAACGTGCGCAGGGTCTCGATTTCGTCGTCGAACAGGTCGATCCGGTAGGGCAGCTTGCTGCCCATCGGGTAGAGATCGATCAGTGCCCCGCGCACGGCGAACTCGCCATGCTCGTAGACGGTGTCGACGCAGCGATAGCCGCTGGCCTCCAGGCGGGTGCGCATCTGTTCGACGTCAATCGTCTGGCCAACGTCCAGCACCAGGCTGCTGCCGAGCAGGAACCGCGTCGGCGCCAGGCGGTGCAGGGCAGTGGTGATCGGCACGACCAGAATGCCGTGATCCAGCTCTGGCAGCCGATACAGGCTGGCAATACGCTGGGAGATGATGTCCTGGTGCGGCGAGAACAGGTCGTAGGGCAGGGTTTCCCAGTCGGGGAACGGCAGCACCGGCAGGTCCGGGGCGAAGAAGCGCAGCTCCTGCTCCAGACGATCGGCCGCCTGGCTGTCGGCGGTCAGCAACAGGGTGAACCGGCGGGCGCCGCTGGCGGCCTCGGCGATGGCCAGGCTGAGGGCGGCACCGGGCAGGTTGCCCCAGGTTTGTTTGCCGGCTGTGGCCGACATTTGCGGTAGGCGCAGAACTGACACGGGAGATTGCACTCCAAGCGTTGCGGCAAAGAGGTCGATTGTACCGACGCCAGTGCCGGCTGTCAGGCTCGCGAGGGCCAGAACAGCGCGGTGTGGCGACGGCGACAGGCGCTCATTGCCCGATACGCTGTGGGGCGTCATAATGTAGCCCCTTTTTTCTCCCCCTACATGTGGAAGGTTCCCGTGACTCAGAAGCCCGACCAGTGTCTTGGTGAGTGGATCGATCGTGAAGCGCTTGCTGAAGCGATGATCCCGCTTATCGGTCAGCTCTACCGCAATAACAACGTGGTGAGCTCGATCTATGGCCGCAGCCTGATCAACCGTTCGGTTATCTCGATCCTCAAAGCCCACCGCTTTGCGCGTCACCGTCAGAGCGACGAGACCGAGCTGTCCGTCCACGAGACATTCCCGCTGCTCAAAGCGATGAGCGAGCTGAAACTGGGCGCCGCTTCGGTCGACCTGGGCAAGCTGGCCAACAAGTTCAAGCTCGAAGGCAATGGCCGCAGCGCCGAGCAGTTCGTGCGCGAAGAGCTGGCTGACGTGGTTGGCCAACAGAACGCCTCGGCGCGCAAAGGCACCGACGTTGTCCTGTACGGCTTCGGTCGCATCGGCCGCCTGCTGGCGCGCATCCTGATCGAAAAAACCGGTGGTGGCGACGGCCTGCGTCTGCGCGCCATCGTCGTGCGCAAAGGCGCCGAGAACGACCTGGTCAAGCGTGCCAGCCTGCTGCGTCGTGACTCGGTGCACGGCCCGTTCGATGGCACCATCACCATCGACGAAGCCAACAACACCATCACCGCCAACGGCAACCTGATCCAGGTTATCTACGCGAAGAACCCAAGCGAAGTCGACTACACCCAGTACGGCATCGAAAACGCCCTGATCGTCGACAACACCGGCGTATGGCGTGACGCTGACGGCCTCGGCCAGCACCTGGCTTGCCCGGGCGCTGCCCGCGTGATCCTCACCGCTCCTGGCAAAGGCGCGCTGAAGAACATCGTGCATGGCATCAACCATGGCGACATCAGCGCAGATGACAAGATCATCTCCGCCGCCTCCTGCACCACCAACGCCATCGTGCCGGTGCTCAAGGCGATCAACGACCAGTACGGCATCGTCAATGGTCACGTCGAAACCGTTCACTCGTTCACCAACGACCAGAACCTGATCGACAACTTCCACAAGGGCAGCCGTCGTGGCCGCGCCGCGCCGCTGAACATGGTTATCACCGAGACCGGTGCTGCCACTGCTGCTGCCAAGGCGCTGCCAGTGCTCAAGGGCAAGCTGACCGGTAACGCGATCCGCGTTCCGACGCCTAACGTGTCGATGGCCATCCTCAACCTGAATCTCGAGAAGGGCACCAGCCGCGAAGAGATCAACGAGTACCTGCGCCAGACCGCGATGCACTCCGAGCTGCACAAGCAGATCGACTACGTCAGCTCGCAGGAAGTGGTTTCCACTGACTTCGTAGGCTCGCGCCACGCCGGTGTAGTGGACGCTGAAGCGACCATCTGCAATGACAACCGCGTTGTTCTGTACGTCTGGTACGACAACGAATTCGGTTACAGCTGCCAGGTGGTTCGTGTGATGGAAGACATGGCCGGTGTGAACCCGCCAGCGTTTCCACGCTGATTCGCTTGTAAGGCAATGAAAAAACGGGAACCTTCGGGTTCCCGTTTTTTTGTCCAGCCTATTGTGGTGTCTGTGCTGGCGCTATCGCGGGGCAAGCCCGCTCCCACGCAGCACGCTCCCGCGCAGCCTAGTTTCCCACGTAGCCTAGTCTCCCACGTAGCCTAAGCGCCCACGCAGCTTGCGTTGTTATACGTGGGAGCGGGCTTGCCCCGCGATAGCGCCGGCCCAGACAACCGAGACTCAATGAATGCGCGCAACGCTCCTGCTCACCCTGCTACTGCTTGGCGCCTGCGACCAGCGCTCAACCCTGGAGCGCCTCAGCGGACCGACCATGGGCAGCAGCTACAGCATCCAGTACGTGCGTGAAGCCGATGGCCCGCCCCCCGAGCAGGTCCGCCAAGCCGTCGAAGCGATCCTGCACGACATCGACCAGCACTACTCCACCTACCGCAGCGATTCCACCGTCAGTCAGTTCAATCAGCTCTCCGCCAATCAGTGCCTGGCCATGCCCGCCGACCTGCTTGAATTGGTCGACTTCGGCCAACACCTGGCCGAGCAGAGCGCTGGCGCCTTCGATCTCACGGTCGAACCCTTGCTCGACCTGTGGGGCTTTGGCCCCCAAGCCCGTCATGAGCGGGTTCCTGATCCGCACGCTTTGGCCCAGGCCCGCCAGCGCGTCGGCTACCAGCACCTGCGCCGCGAACCGGGCATGCTGTGCAAGGAGGGCGCAGTAGAACTCGACTTCAACAGCATCGCCGCCGGCCATGCCGTCGACCTGATCGCCCAGCGCTTGGCTGCTATGGGCATCGCCAACTTCCTCGCTGAAGCTACTGGGGAGCTCAAGGCAGTAGGGCGCAAGCCCGATGGCAGGCCCTGGCGCATCGCCCTGGAGCTGCCGCGCGCAGACCGCCAGATCGCCCGCCAGGTGATCAGCGTCAATGGCCTGGCCGTGTCGACCTCGGGTGACTATCGCAACTATTTCGAGGAGAATGGCCGGCGCTATTCACACACCTTCGACGCGCGCCTGGGGCGGCCGGTCGAACATGAACTGGCTTCGGTGACCGTGCTCGATGCCTCGGCGCTGCAAGCCGACGGCTATTCGACCTTGTTGTTGATCATGGGGCCGGAGCGTGGCTGGGATTACGCCGTCGCCCATGACATCGCCGCGATTCTGGTGACCCGGGTCGAGGGTGGCTTCGTCTCTCAGGCTACGCCCAGCTTCGAGCGGGCAGTGAAAGGCGAGTGAAAGCGTAGGCAGGGATGATCGGCGCCAGGGAATCGGTGAACGATAACGACAATGTAGTGCAGGCAAAAATGGCCTACGACGCGACCAAGGGTTAATGTGCGCGGCGTTCACGCTTGATTAGACTGCACCCGAATTTTCTCATGGCGCCCCGGCGACATGATCGAGTCCCGCGGCTACCGTGGCCGGCGGGCGAGTTCTGAAGGAGTACGCATGGCTGTCTACAACTACGACGTAGTGGTGCTGGGTTCCGGCCCGGCCGGAGAAGGTGCGGCAATGAACGCCGCCAAAGCAGGGCGCAAGGTGGCGATGGTCGATAGCCGTCGCCAAGTCGGCGGCAACTGCACCCACCTGGGCACCATCCCGTCCAAGGCACTGCGTCACTCGGTGCGGCAGATCATGCAGTTCAACACCAACCCGATGTTCCGTGCCATCGGTGAGCCGCGCTGGTTCTCCTTCCCGGACGTGCTCAAGAGCGCCGAGAAGGTCATCTCCAAGCAAGTCGCCTCGCGCACCGGCTACTACGCGCGCAACCGTGTCGATGTGTTCTTCGGCACCGGCAGCTTCGCCGACGAGCAGACCGTCGAAGTGGTCTGCCCCAATGGCGTGGTCGAGAAACTGGTCGCCAAGCACATCATCATCGCCACCGGTTCGCGCCCCTATCGCCCGGCCGATATCGACTTCCATCACCCACGGGTCTACGACAGCGACACCATCCTCAGCCTGAGCCACACCCCGCGCAAGCTGATCGTCTATGGCGCTGGCGTGATCGGTTGCGAATACGCCTCGATCTTCAGCGGCCTGGGCGTACTGGTCGAGTTGGTCGACAACCGCGGCCAGCTGCTGAGCTTCCTCGATTCGGAAATCTCCCAGGCGCTGAGCTACCACTTCAGTAACAACAACATCACCGTGCGCCATAACGAGGAGTACGAGCGGGTTGAAGGCCTGGACAATGGGGTGATCCTGCACCTGAAGTCGGGCAAGAAGATCAAGGCTGACGCCTTGCTCTGGTGCAACGGCCGCACCGGCAACACCGACAAGCTGGGCCTGGAAAACATCGGCATCAAGGTCAACAGCCGTGGCCAGATCGAGGTCGACGAGGCTTACCGCACCACCGTGCCGAACATCTATGGCGCGGGTGACGTGATCGGCTGGCCGAGCCTGGCCAGCGCTGCCCACGACCAGGGTCGTTCGGCGGCCGGCAGCATTGTCGACAACGGCAGCTGGCGCTTCGTCAACGATGTGCCGACTGGCATCTACACCATTCCGGAGATCAGCTCGATCGGCAAGAACGAGCAGGAGCTGACCCAGGCCAAAGTGCCTTATGAAGTCGGCAAGGCGTTCTTCAAGAGCATGGCCCGCGCGCAGATCGCCGGCGAGCCGCAAGGCATGTTGAAGATCCTGTTCCACCGCGAGACGTTGCAGATCCTCGGCGTGCACTGCTTCGGCTACCAGGCTTCGGAGATCGTCCACATCGGCCAGGCGATCATGGATCAGCCGGGTGAGCGCAACACCCTGAAGTACTTCGTCAACACCACCTTCAACTACCCGACCATGGCCGAAGCCTATCGGGTAGCGGCCTACGACGGCCTGAACCGGCTTTTTTGAGCGGCTCCGGCCGGTGGCCTGAGCCGGTCGGGGAGTGCGGGTTCAGTCCTTCCCAAGGGTGGTCTTGGCCAAACCGGGAAAGTCTGTAATCAGGCTATCAGCGCCAAAGTCGGCGAGTCGGCGCATCAGTGCCGGCTCGTTGACCGTCCACACCGACACGTGCAACCCCTGGCGCTGGGCCTTGATCAGGCGCTCTGGGGTGCATAGCGTCCAGTTCAGAGCCAGCATCTGGCAGTTGTAGTTCTGCGCGACCTTCAGCGGGTCGAGCCAGGCATATTCGGCGACCAACCCACGCGACACGTCCGGGACCAGCTCCAGGGCGGCGCCGAGCACTTCGCGCGAGCTCGAGGTGATGGTGATCTTGTCCAGCAGGCCGTATTGCTGGGCCAGTTCGCGGATCGCCAGCACAGTGCTGGCGGCGCGGGTGCGCGAGGCGCTCTTGACCTCCAGCTGCCAATGCTCGAAATCACACTTCTCGAACAGCTCCTCAAGACGAGGAATCGGGCACGGTTGGACATGGCCTGGGCCGCCCTTGCGAGCGTCGTAGGTGGCAAGGTCGGCGGCGATGTGCTCGACCACCTTGCCGCGCCGGCCGGTGGTGCGCTTGAGGGTCGGGTCGTGGATCACCATCAGCTGGTTGTCGGCCGACAGATGCAGGTCCAGCTCGCAGCGGTTGACGCCGTGCGACAAGCACTTGCGAAAGCTGGTCAGGGTATTTTCGGGCGCTTCGCCCTTGGCGCCGCGATGGCCGTAGATCAGGGTCACGTTCGTTCCTTCAAATCAAAAAGAGCAGGGCTCAGGGGGCGGGATCGTTCTGTTCCAGCGCCTGGCGTCGTTGCTGTTGCTGGCGCTGCAAGATGTAGCGGGCGAGCAGTTGGCGCTGGGCATCGGTCATGTCGATGAATTCGGTGCCGACCTCGTAATCGCCATCCGGGCGCAGGTCGCAGTGGGTGACCCTGCCGCGCAGCAGCAGGCCATGGGCGCGGGGCATCAGCACCATTTTCACTTTGACCCGAGTGCCTGGGTCGATCTGCTGGGCCTGGGCGAACTCGATGCCGCCTTCGGACAGAATCACCCGGTGCGGTTGGCCGATTTCGCCCAGCAGGGTTTGGGCGACCACGGCGCTGAGCAGATCGAGGCGTTTGTTCTGGGCGCGCAGAAACGCGGCGAGGGTGCGGTCTTTGTCACTCAACTGGCGTAGCAGGTGCTGGGATTCGAAGTCCGACAGGTGCAGTTCGCTGAGCAGGTTGAATAGCGGCGAATCATCCTGCAACAGTTCTGGCTCAAGGGCCTCAGCCGCGCTCAAGGGGCTGATTTCCAGTGCGATCCTGTCTTCGATGCGGTAGTATTCGCGGCGATCTTCATCGTCTAATGTCGTCATGGCGAACCCAAGGTTACGGCGGTGGTCCGAGTGTAAAGCCGCCGTAGGCGCCCCGCCACAAGGACGTTCCCTTTCATCCGAACAAGCCCCGACATGTTCAGACCTCTATTCGCATTCATCGGTACGCGTTATACCCGTGCCAAGCGTCGCAATCACTTCGTCTCGTTCATTTCCCTGACCTCGATGATCGGCCTCGCCCTGGGCGTGGTGGTGATGATCGTAGTGCTCTCGGTCATGAACGGTTTCGATCACGAGATGCGTACCCGCGTGCTTGGCATGATCCCTCACGCCACACTTGAGAGCGGCCAACCGATCAATGATTGGCCGGCCCTTGCTCAACAAGTAAAGCAGAATCCGCAAGTGCTGGCGGTGGCGCCCTTCACCCAGATGCAGGGCCTGCTGACCCACGACGGCAAAGTCTCCAAGGTGCTGCTCAATGGCATCGATCCGGCCCGTGAGCGGGAGGTGTCGATCATCGACAACTTCATTCGCGAAGGGAGCCTGGACAAGCTGGCGCCGGGCGAGTGGGGCATCATGATCGGCGACAAGGCCGCCGCCAAACTGGGCGTTGCCATCGGCGACAAGCTGACCTTCGTCGCCCCCGAGGTCAGCGTGACGCCGGCCGGCATGTTCCCGCGCATGAAGCGCTTTACCGTGGTGGGCACCTTCCACGTCGGCGCTGGCGAGATCGACGGTTATATGGGGCTGACCAATATTGCCGATCTGTCCCGCCTGCACCGCTGGAAGCCCGATCAGGTCCAGGGTGTGCGGCTGAAGTTCGACGACCTGTTCCAGGCTCCACGGGTTGCCTGGGATATCGCTCAGCGCCTGGGCGACCAGGAGTTCTACGCCCGCGACTGGACCCGCAGCCACGGCAACCTGTACCAGGCGATTCGCATGGAGAAGGCCATGATCGGCCTGCTGCTGTTGCTGATCGTCGCGGTGGCGGCGTTCAACATCATTTCTACCCTGGTGATGGTGGTCAACGACAAGAAAGGCGACATCGCCATCTTGCGTACGCTCGGCGCCACGCCCGGGCAGATCATGGCCATCTTCATGGTCCAGGGTACGGTCATCGGCGTGGTCGGGACCTTGATCGGCGCCGTCGTCGGCATCATCGCCGCACTCAATGTCAGCGCCGCGATCGCCGGCCTGGAGACGTTGATCGGGCACAAGTTCCTCAACGCCGATGTGTACTTCATCGATTACCTGCCGTCGCAGATCATGGCCCAGGACGTCTGGCAGGTCTGTGGCGCGGCATTGGTCCTGAGTTTCTTCGCCACCCTGTACCCGGCCTGGCGTGCGGCCCGCACCCAGCCTGCAGAGGCGCTACGTTATGAGTGAGTCGCGCATGAGTGATAAAGCCGTTCTGAGTTGCCGCAACCTGGGCAAGTCCTACGACGAGGGCCCGGAGTCGGTGCAGGTGCTGGCCAATCTGCAGCTGGAGCTGCACCCCGGCGAGCGTGTGGCCATCGTCGGTAGCTCAGGTTCGGGCAAGAGTACCTTGCTCAACCTGCTCGGCGGTCTTGATACCCCAAGCCAGGGCAGCGTTTGGTTGGCCGGCGAGGAGTTGTCGGCGCTCGGTGAGCGCGCCCGCGGCCTGCTGCGCAACCGCGCGCTGGGCTTCGTCTACCAGTTCCACCACCTGCTGGCCGAGTTCACCGCTCTGGAAAACGTCTGCATGCCGCTGCTGATCGGTCGCACGCCGATCCCGGAGGCGCGCGAGCGGGCTGAAGCGCTGCTCAAGCGCGTGGGCTTGAGCCATCGCCTGAGCCACAAGCCGGCTGAACTGTCCGGTGGTGAGCGTCAGCGCGTGGCGATTGCCCGGGCGCTGGTCAATCGCCCAGGCCTGGTGATGCTCGATGAGCCGACCGGCAACCTCGACCACCACACCGCCCAGGGTATTCAGGAGCTGATGCAAGAGCTTTCCAGCGCTTCGCAAACCGCTTTCCTGGTGGTCACCCACGACCTCAACCTGGCGCGTCAGATGGACCGCGTATTGAAGCTCGAAGACGGCCACCTGGTGGCGATCTGAGTCGCTTGCCCGGGGCGGGATAAACCGCCCCGCAACTTTTTTCTTGGGTGTTCTCGTACATGTTCAGACCCTTGCCCTTGTTCATCGGTGCTCGCTACACCCGTGCCAAGCGCCGCAATCACTTCATCTCGTTCATCTCCATGACCTCGATGATCGGCCTGTCCCTGGGCGTGCTGGCGATGATCGTGGTGCTGTCGGTGATGAACGGCTTCCAGCGTGAGATGAGCTCGCGCATTCTCGGCTTGGTGCCGCATGCCAGCATCCTTGGCGTGCAACCGCTGGATGATTGGCAAAAAGTCGCCGATGCCGCGCTGAAGAACCCGGCAGTGATCGCCGCGGCGCCGATTACCGAAATGGAAGGCATGCTGTCCTACAAGGGCGCGATGCAGCCGATTCAGGTGGGCGGTATCGACCCGGCCGAAGAGGGCAAGGTTTCCATCGTGGGTCAGCACATCGTCCAAGGCAGCCTGCAAGACCTGGTGCCGGGTGAATACGGCGTGGTCATCGGCGAGCTGACGGCGCGACGTTTCCGCCTCAATACCGGAGACAAACTCACCCTGATCGTTCCTGAGATCAGCAAGGCGCCGGGCGGTATCACCCCGCGCATGCAGCGCCTGACCGTGGTTGGCATCTTCAAGGTTGGCGCCGAACTGGATGGCTCGCAGGCCTACATCAACGTCGCCGATGCCGGCGAGATGCAGCGTTGGGCACCGGGCAGCGTGCAGGGCGTGCGGCTCAAGTTGCATGACTTGTATGCCGCGCCGCAGGTGTCCAAGGCAATTGCTGCGCAGCTGGGGGCGGCCTATCACGCTGATGACTGGTCGCACACCCAAGGCAGCCTGTTCAGCGCCATGAAGATGGAAAAGACCATGATCGGCTTGCTGCTGATGATGATCATCGCGGTGGCGGCGTTCAACATCATCGCCACCTTGGTGATGGTGGTGAACGACAAGGGTTCGGACATCGCCATCTTGCGCACCATCGGCGCCACGCCTGCGCAAATCATGGGGACGTTCATGGTCCAGGGCAGCTTGATCGGTATTGTCGGCACCTTGATCGGTGGCGTGCTTGGGGTGATTGCCGCCCTAAACGTCAGCCAGATCGTTGGCTGGCTGGAGCGGGTCAGTGGCCAGCATATCTTCACATCCGATGTGTACTTCATCAGCAGCCTGCCTTCGCAGCTGCAATGGGCGGATGTGGCGATTATCTGCACGGCAGGGTTGGTGATGAGCTTCCTGGCGACTATCTATCCGGCGTACCGCGCTTCGCAGATCGAGCCGGCCATGGCGCTGCGTTACGAGTGATGGGTTGGGGGCCGCTTTACCGCGGCCCCGGTCATCCCGGTAGGTTGATCACAAACCGCGTCCAGCCACCTTCACATTCTGCCCGAATCCCCCCGCCATGCGCCTGGACAATCGACCGGGTAATTGCCAGTCCCAAGCCCGCATGCTCGCTGCTGCCTTCTCGTCGCGCAGGATCAGCCCGGTAGAAACGATCAAACAAGCGCTGCAACGCTCCCGCCTCAATCGCAGGCCCGGTGTTGGCCACCGTGATACTCAACCCCGCCGTCAAGCTCACCTTGATCGTGCCACCTTGAGGGGTGAAGCGCAGCGCATTGTCCAGCAGGTTGGAAAGCGCCCGCCGCAGCATGTGCCGATCGCCCTCGATCGTCGCCGCGCCCTCGCGTAGCAGTTTCACGTCGCTTTCCTCGGCCAGCGCAGCGTAGTAGTCGAGCAGGGCATCGACCTCCGCAGCCAACTCCAGCGGCTGGCGGTTGGGCATCAACAAGCCATGGTCAGCCTTGGCCAGGTAGAGCATGTCGTTGACCAGTTGGGCCATCCACTGCAGCTCTTCGAGGTTGCCATGCAGCGCTTCGCGATACTCTTCCAGGCTGCGTGGACGGGTCAGGGTGACTTGGGTGTGGGTCAGCAGGTTGGACAGCGGCGTGCGCAGCTCATGGGCAATATCGGCAGAAAATGCCGAGAGCCGCTGGAAGGCGTCATCCAGCCGCTGCAGCATGGCGTTCACCGTGCTGGCCAGCTGCGCCAACTCTTCGGGCATCTGCGCCACCGGCAGGCGCGTGGTCAGGGAGTGGGCACTGACGCTCGCCGCCACTTCGCCGATCTGCCTTAACGGTCGTAGCCCGCGCCGCGCAGCCCAGGCGCCGAGCAGGGCGGTGGCCAGTGCCGACAGGCCGACGGTGAGCCAGATCAGTCGCTGCATGCCCTGCAAGAAATGTTGGTGGTGGGTGATGTCGAGGAACAGGGTTAGTTGCGCGGCGTGCTCAGCGTGCTCATCGAGCGGCACGGACAGGCTGCGGTAATCGACGCTGTCGGCACGCAAGGTGGCTAGGCCAGGTTGTACAGCATCCTCTGGCAGCCCAGGGCGACTCTGGAACCACAGCTCGCCTTCGGCGCCACGAATACGCAGCGCGAGATCGGCCTGGTGGCTGAGCTCACCGCGCAGCGCTGGCAGTCTGGCGGCCAGTTTGTCCGCCGAGTCGACCCCAGCCAGTTGGCTGCGCAGCTGCGACAGACGGGCGCCGAGCAGTTGTTGGTCGAGTTCGACGAAGTGGTGTTTGCTGGCATGGCTGAACAACAGCCCGGCAGTCAATGACACTGCCGCGGTACAGGCGGCGAACAGCAGGGCCAGACGGCTGCCCAGCGACAATCGGCGCATCAGTCCTGGCGCTCCTCAAGTACGTAGCCCATGCCGCGCACGGTGTGGATCAGCTTGTTGCGATGGGCATCATCGATCTTCAGGCGCAAGCGGCGGATGGCGACTTCGATGACATTGGTGTCGCTGTCGAAATTCATGTCCCAGACTTGGGAAGCGATCAATGACTTGGGCAGTACCTCGCCTTGGCGACGCAACAGCAGTTCGAGCAGGGCGAACTCCTTGGCGGTAAGGTCGATGCGCTGGCCGGCGCGCTCGGCGCGGCGACGAATCAGGTCCAGACGCAGGTCGGCGAGGGTCAGCGTGGTGTCCAAACTGGGGCTGGCACCGCGTCGTAACAGGCTGCGCACGCGCGCTAACAGCTCGGAGAAGGCAAACGGCTTGACCAGGTAATCGTCCGCGCCGAGTTCCAGGCCGTGCACCCGATCTTCCACGGCATCGCGCGCGGTCAGAAACAGCACTGGCGTCTCTAGGCCCGCCTGACGTACGGCCTGAAGGATCTGCCAGCCGTCACGGCCAGGTAGCATCACATCGAGGATCAACAGCGCGTGATCGCCGGTCAGCGCCAGGTGCAGGCCGGTTTCGCCATCGGCGGCAAGCTCGGTGGCGAAGCCTGCTTCGCTCAGGCCCTGGCGCAGGTAATGGCCGGTCTTGGCCTGGTCCTCGACGATCAGCAGTTTCATGCACGGTCCTTCTCAAGTTGAAGCCCATCGCCCGGTTGGATGCGCTGGCGTGCGGAAATGATACGTGATGGTTTTGCCCTTCGCCCAAGCTGACAAAGTTGTAATCTTCCCGTCAGCTAGCTGCCAGTCATTGCCCCATAAAGTCGCCTCATCATCGCTGTAACCCCCGGAGTAGATATGAAACACCCGTTCATTGCCGTCGCTCTCGCGCTGTTCAGCCTGCCTGTGCTGGCTGATAGCAGCCACGGCTTCGCCTTTGGCGAGCCAGCCACGGCAGCCAAGGCCACGCGCACCGTCGAGGTCGTGCTCAAGGACATTTCCTTCGAACCGAAAAGCCTGCAGGTAAAAGCCGGTGAAACGGTGCGCTTCGTCCTCATCAACCAAGGCCAATTGCCCCACGAGTTCAACCTGGGCGACAAGGCCATGCACGTCGAGCACCAGAAACAGATGATCGCCATGCAGGGCAAGCTGTTCACCGCCGGGATGAATCACGAGGGCATGGACCACAACCAAATGGCCCATGGCGAGCACGGCCATGCGGGCGGCAATACGGTACTGCTGCAGCCGGGTCAGCGCGGCGAGTTGACCTGGACCTTCCGCACCTCGGCAGCGATCGAATTCGCCTGCAACGTGCCCGGTCACTACCAGGCTGGCATGGTCGGGCCGTTGACCATCGAGTGACTTGCTGCCCAAGGCGGGGTGCAAAACCGGTAGACTAGGGGCAGTTTCGAACTTTCAGGTCAGATTCCATGCACCCCGCAGCCGAACACTCTCCGCTGGGCAAGTCCAGCGAATACATCTCTACCTACACCCCATCGCTGCTGTTCCCCATCCCACGCCTGGCCAAGTGGGCCGAGCTTGGGGTCAGTGGCGATGCCCTGCCATGGCAGGGCGTCGATTACTGGAACTGCTTCGAGCTGTCCTGGCTGTTGCCTTCGGGCAAGCCAGTGGTGGCCATCGGCGAGTTCGCCATACCGGCAGATTCACCGAATATCATCGAGTCCAAGTCGTTCAAGTTGTACCTCAACTCGCTGAACCAGACGGTTTTCGCCTCTACCGATGAGCTGCAGGCGTGCCTTGAGAAGGACCTGTCAGCGGCGGCTGGCAAGCCGGTAGCGGTGCGCGTGCGCACCCTGGCTGAGGTTGAAGGTGAGGGCGTGGTGGCGCTGCCGGGGCAGTGCATCGATGGGCTGGATGTGGCGATCAGCAACTACGAGCAGCCACAACCAAAGTTGTTGCAGTGCGATCCGCAGCGGGTGGTGGAGGAGGCGGTTCACAGCCATCTGCTCAAATCCAACTGCCCGGTCACTGGCCAGCCTGACTGGGGTAGCGTGGTGGTGGAGTACAAGGGCCTTGCGCTGGATCATGCCAGTCTGCTGACCTACCTGGTCAGCTTCCGCCAACATGCAGACTTCCATGAGCAGTGTGTGGAGCGGATCTATCTGGACCTTAAGCGCTTGCTCAAGCCTGAGTATCTGACCGTGTATGCGCGCTATGTGCGCCGGGGGGGCTTGGATATCAACCCGTATCGCAGTACTGGGGCGATCAGTCCGAACAATCTGCGACTGGTTCGTCAGTGACAGTGCGGGGGCCGCTTGGCGGCCCCGTACATTGTTGACCCGGGCTTAGATGCCCATGCTGTGCAGGCTATTGGCGATACTGCGCAGGGTGGCAGTCAGGTCCGGGTGTTCGACTTCAAAGCGCTCGACCGCCAGGTGGAAACCATCAGCCAGGTTGTTGTCCGGCGTAGCTTCCTCAAGCTTCAACTGAGCTTCGATCTGTCTGGCTTCTTCATACAGCGCGGCCAACTCTTCTTCTGTGAGCGGCACATTTCGATCCAGTTGCTCGCGCAGGCTGTTCAGCCGCTCTTGCAGTTCGCGGGCAGGCATTGGGTGTTCTCCCTCTATGGCTTGGCAAAGCATGGACCTCGGCAACTAGGCAAAGGTTCTCACCTGTCTTCAAGCGTAATCCACTCGCCGCTGCTTTGCATGATCCGCGTCAATCACCCTGTGTCAGGGTTTTTCGCCCTTGCGCCGACGTTGGGCGATGTCCGCCAGGCAGGTATCGAGTGCTTCCAGATGATCGATCACCGAGTGCACGCCCAGGCTGAACAGCTCAAGGGTCGCCTTGCCTCGCGCTAGCTCGCGATCTTGCGGGTTCATGGCTTGCCACTGGGTCGAGGAAAGATCGCACGAGGGGCTACATGCCGCCAGGCCTACCGTCCACAGCCCAGCGTTGAGCCCGCACTGCAGCAAGCGCGGGTCGCCGCTGACCACCACGCAACCGTCCAACTGCTGGCTTTGCAGTTGCATCAGCGCTTGCCAGCAGGCATTGGGCGCAGGCCAAGGGGGGGAGGCGGTCAGCTGCCCCGGTAGCCACTGCGGCAGCACGCTGGCCAATTGCTCGCTTTGCGAGGTGTTGAGTTCATCGAGCCAGATGCAGGGAATGTGTTGCTGACGCAAGCCGGCTAGGGTTTGCAGGGCTCCGGGGGCCGGGAGGGGGTTGCCCTCGGATGGCTGGACCAGGCAGCTGCGCAAGCCGAAGAGCACAGCGGTGAAGGCGGGTGCGTCGTGCATGGTAACGTCCCTGAAATACTGCGCAGGCTATGCGTCGATTGTTACCGTGGGATGACTTCGCAACAGATGTTCACAAAATGTTGAGCAATAATGTGTAAAGGTGTTTATCAGCCAGCGACCCTTTATACTGTCGCCTTCTTAAGCAGCGCGCCAAGGCGCCTGCGACCGTGAAATCCGATGGAGAAACATCTATGCATAGGATCGGTGCCGGAGTGATCGAGCGAATCACCCACGCCTGTGTCTGCGCCAGCCTGCTATTGGCGCCCGTGGCGGCCACCCAGGCGGCGACCGAAGAAGATCCGTGGGAGGCGGTCAACCGCCCGATCTTCAGGTTCAACGACACCCTTGATACCTATGCCCTCAAGCCGCTGGCCCAGGGTTACCAGGCGATCACCCCGCAGTTTCTCGAAGACGGCATTCACAACATCTTCCGTAACCTGGGCGATGTCACCAACCTGGCCAACAATGTCCTGCAGCTCAAGCCGCATGCGGCTGGCGTGGATACCGCGCGGTTGATCGTCAACACCACCTTTGGCCTGGGCGGTTTCTTCGACGTCGGCACCAAGATGGGCCTGCAGCGCAACGACGAAGACTTCGGCCAGACCCTGGGTTACTGGGGCGTAGCCAGCGGCCCGTATGTGGTGATCCCACTGCTTGGCCCAAGCACCGTGCGCGATGGCCTGGCCAAGTATCCGGACACCTACACCGAACCCTACCGTTACATCGACCACGTGCCGACGCGCAACTCGATCATTCCCGTGGACATCATCGACACCCGCGCCAGCCTGCTGTCGGCCGAGAAGCTGATCAGTGGCGACAAGTACGTGTTCATCCGCAACGCGTACTTGCAGAATCGCGAGTTCAAGGTCAAGGATGGCGAAGTCGAAGACGACTTCTGATCTCAGTATTTTGTGAAACTGGGGCCGCTTCGCCGCCCTTCGCGGGCAAGCCCGCTCCCACCAGTACAGCGCCGAACACTGTGGGAGCGGGCTTGCCCGCGAAGGGCGGCGAAGCGGCCCCAGTTTTTTCCTAACAGCTCAATGCATGGCCAGAATCCGCAGGCCGAACTTCTGCTGGCCGCCGGGCTGATCGGCGATCCACACTACCTCGGTGCTGGCGTGCAAGCCCTTTAGCGCCGGGTGGTCGGAGTCGATGCTCACCTCGATCTGGTCGCCCACCTGGTAGCGTTGCGGGGCCTTGATCTGCATGCCGCTGCTGGACAGGTCCACGCATACCGCAGCAATCACCTGGCCAGCATGCAGCAGGCTGACCTGGGCATCGATTCGCATGCGGATGAAATCGCGCTTTTCGCTGTGATTACTGGGTGTCTGGTGCATACATGATCCTTTCATCGGGTTGCGTTCTACGGGTTTCTTATAACTCTCGGTAATTTGCCCGGTAAAGTGCACTGGACCCGACCCTCGCATGCTTGAAACGCCTGGCGGATGGGAGTACCGTCTGCGCCTTACAGGGCACCTCTGCTGGTTGCCGGACAAGGGTTCTTGTCCTACAACTCAAAGAGTAGAGCAGCCAAAGAGTATTCCAGTAGTGCTCGTCGCTTTTTATGACGATCCTACGCCAACCCAATCCGGCGCCGTTCGCCCACATGCAGAAAACCAGTGCAACGCTGCTGATCATCGATGACGACGACGTGGTCCGTGCGAGCCTCGCCGCCTATCTGGAAGACAGTGGCTTCAGCGTCCTTCAGGCCGGCAATGGCCAGCAGGGGCTTCAGGTCTTCGAAGAACACCAGCCCGATCTCGTGATCTGCGATCTGCGCATGCCGCAGATGGGCGGCCTCGAACTGATCCGTCGGATCAGCGAACTGGCCCCGCAGTTGCCGGTGATCGTGGTGTCCGGTGCCGGTGTCATGAGCGACGCCGTCGAGGCCTTGCGCCTGGGCGCTGCCGATTACCTGATCAAGCCGCTCGAAGACCTCGCCGTCCTCGAACACTCGGTGCGCCGCGCCCTCGATCGCTCACGCCTGGTGTTGGAAAACCAGCGCTACCGCGACAAGCTGGAAGCGGCCAACCGCGAGCTTGAGGCCAGCCTGCACCTGTTGCAGGAAGACCAGACCGCCGGGCGCCAGGTGCAGATGAACATGCTGCCCGAGAGCCCGTGGGTGGTGGATGACTTCGCCTTCGAGCACCAGATCATCCCTTCGCTGTACCTGTCGGGTGATTTTTCCGATTACTTCCGCGTGGATGATCGGCGCATTGCGTTTTACCTGGCAGATGTCTCCGGCCATGGCGCTTCGTCGGCGTTTGTCACGGTCCTGCTGAAATTCATGACCACCCGCCTGCTGTTCGAATTCAAGCGCGGCGGCAAGATGCGTGATTTCAAACCCTCGGAAGTGCTCAGCCACATCAACCGTGGGCTGATCAACTGCAAGCTGGGCAAGCATGTGACCATGGTCGGTGGCGTGATCGACCAGGATACGGGTCTACTGACCTACGCCGTCGGTGGCCACCTGCCGCTGCCGGTGCTGTACACCCCAGGTCAGGCCCGCTACCTTGAGGGCCGCGGTCTACCGGTTGGCTTGTTCGAAGAGGCGACCTATCAGGATGTGGTCATCGAGCTGCCCGAGCAGTTCAGCCTCAGCTTGATGTCGGACGGCATACTGGACCTTTTGCCGGGGGACACGCTCAAAGATAAAGAAGCTGCCTTGCCGGATATCGTCAAAGCAGCGGGTGGCAGCCTGGATGGGCTGCGCCAACGTTTCGGATTGGCTACGCTTGGGGAGATGCCGGATGATATCGCCCTATTGGTGTTGAGCAGGAACCTTCAATGAGTACCGGTAGAATCCAGTTCGCCGAGCAGAGCGGTACCTTCGTACTGAAATTCGTCGGTGAAGTGCGCCTGACCCTGTGTTCGGCCTTGGATGCGACGATCGAGAAGATCTTCACTGCGCTGAACTTCTCGGCCATCGTCATCGACTTGACCGAGACCGAAAGTATCGACAGCACCACGCTGGGCCTGTTGGCCAAGCTGTCCATTCTGTCCCGGCAGAAGGTCGGCCTGTTGCCGACCGTGGTCACCACCAACCCGGATATCTCGCGCTTGTTGCAGTCGATGGGGTTCGATCAGGTGTTCAACATCGTCGATCGTCCAGTACCCTGCCCAGAGTGCCTGACCGACCTGCCATCGCAGGACCAGAACGAAGACGTAGTGCGGTCCAAGGTGCTCGAGGCGCACAAGATTCTCATGGGCCTGAACGATTCCAACCGTGAAGCGTTCCATGACCTGGTGAGCGCGCTGGAGCGTTCATGATTAAAGCCGCTCACACATGATCGCGGCAATCCACATCCTGTGATCACCGCGCCCCTGTAGGCGCGGGCTTGCCCCGCGAAGGCATCAGCTCAATCAGCGCCCAGTCCGCCAGGCTCACTGATCCCGGACAAACTCATTCGCCGTCGAGCCATCGGCATTCAACTGAAACACCCGCTCCGGTTGCCCCTGTGCATTGAAAAACACCTGCCCCAGGCCGGCGCTATTCCACAAGCGCTCGCCAGCCTCACTGCGGCTCGGCAAGCGCGGCGCCACTTCCATCAAGCGCCGCTTGGTAAACCAGTTGAGCGGCGAGCGTGGCGAATACAGCCAGCGATTAAGCCTGTCGAGCACATCCAGCAAACGCTTGGGAAACTCGTTCTTGATCCCGCTGCTGGTGATCTGCCACAGGTGCGGATTGCGCTGGCGATGGCGGATCATCACCTCATAGACGAACGAATAGTGCACATCCCCCGACAGCACCACGTAATGCCCCGGTGTGCGCGAATGGCGGAAGATATTCAGGATCACCTGCGCAGCACCGCGGTGGGCCATCCAGTTTTCCGCATCCACCAGTAGCGGATAACCGCACCAGCTGAATACCCGCTGCACGGTTTCGATCAGCTTTACCCCAAAGATCGGCGCCGGTGAGACGATAATCGCCGACGGGTGATCGAGCAGCGACTGCTGCAGTTCACTCAGCGCCTCCCAGTCGAGCAAGCCGGAAGGCTTTTTCAGGCTGCTTTCACTGCGCCAGCGCCGGGTGCGGGTGTCGAGCACCAACAGCGGCGGATTGCTCGGCAGATCGTACTGCCAGCCCTGAAAGCGCAGCAGCTCGCCAATCAGGGCGTCCTGAGCCTGTTTGTTCAGATGCCGCTCAACACTGTTATCGCCCAGCGTCGCGCAGTGTTGGACCAGTTCTTTGCAGCTATCTGGATCGTTGCCCCAACCCTGGCAGAGCAAGTAGCCAAGCAAGGCATTACCGATGATCCGTCGCGAGAAGGGATGGCCGTAGGCCGTTTCTTCCCATTGCGCCGAAAGGTTCCAGTCGTCGGTAATATCGTGGTCGTCGAAGATCATCAGGCAGGGCAGGTGCGCCATTACCCGTGCTACTTGGCCAAGGCCAGCAGCGAAGGCTTCGATCAGCGGCAGCTCTGCGTGGTAGCGCGCCTGCCGCTGTTTGGTGAGGCCCTCGGGCATATTCATGTCTACCAGCGCCCACGGCGTCGGCGACCAGACCAACAGATACATCGCCATCACCTCAGCGAAGGTCACCAGGTGGTTGTCGGCGTTGCTCGAAGAGAAAATCGGCTTGCGCTTGCCGCCGAAGAAGCGTTCGCGCAGGCTCTCGTTGCTCTCCTGAGCCGGCAGCAGGTCGGCGCGGTGGTAATAGCAAGCTGGATGGCGATACAGCGCTGTGCTGTCGTCGACCAAGGCGCCGTCCAGCGCTTCCTCGAACAGGCCTAGGCGCTCGATCAAACGATGGATGGCGCGCAGCATTGGGCCGGCGACATCGTCGGCATAGATCTGGTCGCCGCTCATCAGTAGCAGGGCAGGGCGCTGCTCGGGGCTGGCGCAGTCTTGCAGTAGCCGGTCGGCGCAGAGCAGGCCATCGGCAGCCGGATGATGAGGCTTACGGCACGAGCCGTGGAGCAGCTGTTCGATCCGCTCGCGCAAGACCACGCTTGGCCGGCTGGCGCCGGGATACAGCAGGTGCGGTGCCCAGGCGGCAATGCCTTCACCGGTGCTCAACTGCAGGTCGTATTCAATCGCCACGTTGCACGGCAACGGGGTGTCGAAGTGGACATCCAGCAGGTGTACGAATGCGTGCGTACCCATTGCAATCACTTGGCAGTCAACGCTCGCCTGGATGCCTGGGCAGTCGAGAATAAAGCGCGGATCAAGCGGTTGCGAACCGACCAGCCAGATGGCCAGGCGCTGGGGTTCCAGGCGGCGCAGCACAGGCCCGGCCAAGACGGGGGGGAGGAGATCGGCAGAGGGTGTCATCGACAGCTCAAATGGGTAGCAGCAAGCCAAGCCCGCCCCCGCAGGATACGCGCAGTCCCTGTAGGAGCGGGCTTGCCCGCGAAGAGGTCAGCAAATTCAACACAACATCCGGACTTGTAAGCAATGGGCGCAAGATGCTCGGCACTTTGCGCCCGTCAGGCAAACCCGATTTGTATCAGGCTTTTTCTGCCAGCAGTGCTTCCAGCTTTTCCTGGTCCCGGGCGAACTGGCGAATCCCCTCGGCCAGCTTCTCGGTACCCATTGCATCTTCGTTCATCGCCCAACGGAACTGGCTCTCGCTCAGTTGCTGTTTGGCCTCGCCTTGATTGCCTGGCTTGAGGATGCGCGGCAGCTCGCCCTGATCATCGCTCAGCTGTTGCAGCAGTTCAGGGCTGATGGTCAGGCGATCGCAGCCAGCCAGTTGCTCGATCTGGCCGATGTTGCGGAAGCTCGCGCCCATCACCACAGTCTTGTAACCATTGGTCTTGTAGTAGTCGTAGATGCGCGTGACCGACTGCACGCCTGGATCCTCGGCACCGACGTACTCCTTGCCGGTACTTTTCTTGTACCAGTCGTAGATCCGCCCTACGAACGGCGAGATCAGGAACACCCCGGCATCGGCGCAGGCCTGGGCCTGGGCGAAGGAGAACAGCAAGGTCAGGTTGGTCTGGATGCCTTTCTCCTCCAGCTTCTCGGCGGCGCGAATGCCTTCCCAGGTCGAGGCCAGCTTGATCAGCACGCGATCGCGGCCGATGCCAGCGCCATCGTACAGCTCGATCAAGTGCTCGGCCTTGGCCAGCAGCGCACCCTCATCGAACGACAGCCGCGCGTCGACTTCAGTCGAGATCCGCCCCGGAATGACCTTGAGAATCCCCGCGCCCACGGCTACGGCGAACTTGTCGCAGGCCAGGTCGACATTGCCCTTGCTATCGGCCTTCACTTGCTTGAGCAGATCGGCATAGCCAGGGATGGCTGCGGCCTTGAGCAGCAGCGACGGGTTGGTGGTGGCATCGACCGGCTTGAGCCGAGTGATGGCGTCCAGGTCCCCGGTGTCGGCGACCACGGTGGTGAACTGCTTGAGTTGTTCCAGCTTGGAGGTCATGGGCGTGCTCTGTCCTGTGCAATGACTCGACATTACCCGACCCCCGACGGCCGCTCAAGGGCCGTCAGAGTGTCAGGCACAACCATCGCGAATTCACGCAAAACCCTGTAGCAGCGGGCGTGCCCCGCGATGGGCTGAGTACCAGCCTCGGGATCGACGGCCGTACCGAGATCCCCAGGCTATACGAAAGGTGAAGCTTCGAGTCAAAACCCAGCCCAGGGTTCCGCCCGCTTGCTTGATGCACTCGTTGCGCGACCCGCGAAGAGGCCAGCCCAGCCCCCACTCATCTTTGGCAATACCCTAGCTCAGCGACCCTGCAGCAATTCAGCAGCCTGATCCAGCACCGCCAACGGCGCGTCAGTCTTGTGAATATCCGCCGACAGCAACTGGCGGAACCGCCGCGCCCCCGGGAAGCCCTGGCCAAGCCCGAGAATATGCCGCGTCACATGGTGCATGGCGCCACCGCTGTCGATATGTGCAACGATGTAAGGCCGCAGCCGCTCCATCGCCTCACTGCGGCTAACCACCGGCGCGTCACTGCCAAACAGCTGCTGATCCACTTCGGCCAGCACATACGGATTGTGGTACGCCTCGCGCCCCAGCATCACCCCATCGAAGGTCGTCAGGTGCGTGCGGCATTCATCGAGCGTCTTGATCCCACCGTTGAGCACGATTTCCAGATCCGGGAAGTCCGCCTTCAACTGCGCCGCGACGTCATAGCGCAGCGGCGGAATCTCCCGGTTCTCCTTGGGCGACAAGCCCTCAAGAATCGCAATCCGCGCATGCACGGTGAAGCTACGGCAGCCCGCCTCGCGCACCTGGCCGACGAAATCGCACAGCTCGGCATAGCTGTCACGCCCGTTGATACCGATGCGATGCTTGACCGTAATCGGCGTCGCCACCGCATCACGCATGGCCTTGACGCAATCGGCCACCAGCGCCGGGTGGGCCATCAGGCAGGCACCGATCATGTTGTTCTGCACCCGGTCGCTGGGGCAGCCGACATTGAGGTTGACCTCATCGTAGCCCGCCTGCTCGGCCAGCCGCGCGCAGGCTGCCAAGTCAGCCGGCACGCTACCACCCAGTTGCAGGGCCAGCGGGTGCTCGGAGACGTCGTGGCGCAGGAAACGGTCGGCGTCGTTGTGCAGCAGGGCGCCGGTGGTGACCATTTCGGTGTAGAGCAGGGTGTGCTTGGAGAGCAGGCGCAGGAAGAACCGACAGTGGCGGTCGGTCCAGTCCATCATCGGTGCAACGCTGAAGCGGCGGGAGGGCTCAGGGCGCATGGTCAGCGGCGTTGTGGAGGCTTCGAGAGGCATTTTTAGGTACGCGTAATGTGCTGCTTCGGAGCGCTTGAGGGCGCGGCCCAAATCAGCCTTGGAAATTGAGGCCTCAGATTGTACCAGAGTGACGGCGTTGACCCGCAGAACACGATGTCCACGCCCCAGGTGCAGGTTGATTGCCTACAGGATTGTGGGAATCGCCAATCACAGCCTGGGCGCATGGGCACTAGCCAGCCTTGGCCTGGACCCCGTCCAGACCGCTCCTGAACCGCAAGCAAATCCGCGTGCCCTGGGTCGTGAGGTTGTGCAAGCTGGCCTCGCCACCAAACCGCTCCATGATCTGCCGGACCATCACCAAGCCAATCCCCAGACGGCCTTGCTTGGTGCTGTAGAACGGCTTGAACGCCATCATTTCCTGCTGACGGCTCAGGCCTTGCCCGGAGTCGTCGATGCACAGCAGCAACTGGCCTTCATCCAGCTGATCGAGCGTCACCACCAGCTTGCCGCCCTCTGGCATGGCTTCGATGGCATTGGCCAGCACGCTGTTGAGCAATTGCCCAAGCAACAGCGCGTTGCTCAACACTGGCGGCGCGCTGTCTGGATTGAAGACGGCTTCGATTCGCGCTTGGCGCAGCTGCGTTTCGAACGTGCCCAGGGCCGTGCGCACGGCGCCAACCAGGTCCACCAGCTCGGGTTCGCCGCGCAGGGGGCGTAAACACAGCAGCAGATCATGCAACCACCCCGACATGCGGTCGACCTGGCTGATGATGTCGGTGATGTTGCCGGTCGCGGGTTGGCCGGGCACCACCTGGGCCAGCTCGGCGCTGCTGCGAATGCTTGCCAGGGGGTTGCGCAGGCTGTGGGCGACGGCGGTGGACATCTCTACCAGGCCGCCGTAGGTCTTGTTCGCCACCAGTTGATCCTGCTGCGAGGCGAGCAAGCGCGAGGCGCGCCAGACGATCCAGAACAGGCCGAAATAGATAGTCAGCCCGCCGAGCGCAGTGGCGGCCCAGATCAGTTTGTGGCCGCGGTCGATCCGCTCGATCAGGTCGACCGGCTCTTTGTAGATCTCGACCATGGCCAGCACCTTGCCTTGGTCGTCGACCAGGGGGATGTAGTTCTCGACGAAGAACATCTTCGGCGCACGTACGAATTGCTGCTCGGTGCGGCCGGGCTCGACCTCGTTGTAGCGCGCGCTGACCTGGCCATGCGAGGCGAAGGCTTGTTCCAGGGCTGAATCTTCATGCACCTGGCGGCCGATCAGCGCCGGGTTGGTCGACCAGATCACCTTGCGCTCGGGGGAGAAGATGCTGGCCAGCAGCACGTCGGGCAGGTGCGCCAGGTGGTCGAGGAACTCCGAGCGGGCGCGTTCGCGGTTCTTGCCGGTTTCGCCGGTGAGCATGCCGTACTGGGTCGAGGCCAGCACGTCGCCCATCTTCATGCCATCCAGGTCGTGGTGGCGGATCTCGCCGAAGGCCATCGACTGGATGAACTGCGCCGACAGCAAGGCATCGCGCTCCAGGCTTTCATTGACCAGAAACCGCGTCGACAGCGAAGCCAGGCCGATCGCCACGGCGCTGATGATGACGAAGCTGATCAGCGAGAAGCGCCGCATGAGGTTGAATGGCTCGACCGGTCCCGGCTGGGAGAACCGTCGGCGGATGGGCGCGAGCCAGGCTGACAAGGATGGCATCGGGAGACCCCAGGTCGAGAGTTGGGTGGTGCAGGCCCGACGGCAGGGGCGCGCGGGACTGATGGCATTTAGTACCTAGTCTAGGTGCATACCGGCGCAGTGAGGGGATTGCTTGTGGAGTAGACCAGCCGGTTTAACCACCTCGCAGCCACATCGTGAAAAACCAGGACAACGCCCGACACATTGTCCGGTGCTGCGCCGATTTAAGCGCTGCCATAGTTATTCAAGGGTGGCGCTGGTTGCATGTGCACACAGGCAGGCAGCCGTTGGTCGCTCGAATCCGCTGGAAGGTGGATTCGCTTTCTATTTTGTACGATGATTTTCGTATTGGCAGGGATGGCTATGAAAAATGGGTTCAGGAAGGCCCGGCACGATGTGATCGCTGCGCTGCAGTCCGGTAACTACCTGCATGTTGCGCGTGGCGATATCGAGGTGAAAAACCTGCTAGCGATGGGCGAGGTTACGGCTGAGGTGCTCATTCGCGTTATTCGCTCCTGCAGCGGCGTCCATCACCACTGCAGCCCTCACCACGCCGTGCCGGCCATCGATGTGCACGTGCTCAAGCGCCTGGGGTGGTACATCAAGTTTTATTTCATCGAGCCAGATACCTGGTTCGTCAGTGTTCATCAGTGAGTAACAGATCATGAAGATCTTCTTCGAAGGCGACACCGGCAAGGCGCTCTGTGAGCAGTGCCAGGCACTGGTGCAGATGCGCTATGTGCGTCGCGACGTGCCGTTCAGCGATAGCCAAGGCCAGGCCAGGGACGTGCTGGTGGGGGTATGCCTGGGCTGCGATAGCGTGGTCGCGATCCCGCCGCAATCCACGCCGGCGATTCGCGAGGCGCGCAAGCAGCAGCTCAAGTCGATCGAGGCGCGCCTGCCGGCGGTCTATCTGGATGTACTGGACGCGGCTATGCACGCCGTGAGCAACGATGCGGGGGCCAGCCTGCGCAAGCTGTTCCTCGGCTACTATTTTCATGCTTTGGCTCACGCCCAAGGCGCGGCGGGGCTGCCGGCGGCGCATGCGACGTTCAGTGGGGCGCTGGAGCAGCAACTGCACATGCGTGCGCTCGCAACACCTGCAGCCACGCGGCGGCTGTCGATGAAGGTCAATGCCCATGTGGCCCAGGATTACCTGGCGTTGCTGCAGGCCACCCAGATGAGCCAGACAGAGCTGCTCAAGGCCGTGATCGCGCGTATTCAGGCCGATGTACTCGAAGCGCGTGACCCTGCGGTGATCGGCGACTTGCAGCGTCTGGTGCACTTGGCCATTTGAAGTTACCCAGCAGCTGGCTTTGCAAATCGGCCTTGGCGAGTGGCCAGGTCGGTTTCAGGATACGCCTGGTCGTTCGCACGCAACCCCCAGGCGACAGGAGTGCCATGCTGTGAGGATGCCCTTGGACCAGTGCACGTAGATGCACGGCCGCGGGCAAGGAGGTGCCCGCAGACTACGCGCCCGTGACGTGGCCGGTGCACCGCAGCAGAACACGCCGGAGCCAGGCCTGCCCACGTGCAGCCTGGTCCGTGATGCCGAGGTCCGCTGTATGCCTGATCCGACCCTTGAACTGCCCGTGATCCAGCGTGTGCTGGATCACCACCGCGACACCCCCGGTGCGCTGTTGCCGATACTCCATGCTATCCAGGCTGGCAGCGGCTACATCCCCGATGCCGCCGTACCTGAGATCGCCCATGCCCTCAACCTGAGCCAGGCCGAAGTGCGCGGGGTGATCAGCTTCTACCACGACTTCCGCACTTCGCCGCCAGCGCGCCACACCTTGCGCCTGTGCCGGGCCGAATCCTGCCAGAGCCGTGGCGCCGAGGCGCTGGCCGCGCAACTGCGTGAACAGCTGGGGCTTGATGATCACGGCACCAGCGCCGATGGCGCCGTCAGCCTGCGCCCGGTCTATTGCCTGGGCGCTTGCGCTTGCTCGCCAGCGCTGGAACTCGATGGCCAGGTGCATGCCCGGCTTACCCCTGAGCGCCTGCGTACGCTGGTTGACGGCTGCCTGCAGGAGGCCAAGCCATGCTGAAGCTGTTTATCCCCTGCGACTCGGTCGCCCGTGCGGTCGGCGCCGATCATTTGGCCGCAGCCCTGGCCGCTGAGGCTGAGCGTCGGCAAATTGCGCTGCAGATCCTGCGCACCAGCTCGCGTGGCCTGTACTGGCTGGAGCCGCTGGTCGAGCTGGAAAGCGCCGCTGGCCGCTTGGGCTTCGGCCCGGTGGCGGTCGAGGATACGGC
Organism: Pseudomonas urmiensis; assembly: GCF_014268815.2. NCBI lineage: Bacteria > Pseudomonadati > Pseudomonadota > Gammaproteobacteria > Pseudomonadales > Pseudomonadaceae > Pseudomonas > Pseudomonas urmiensis. The sequence goes on along the minus strand of NZ_JABWRE020000001.1, from coordinate 3,006,433 downwards.
CTCGCTGCTCGATGCCCTGGCTACCGATCCCGCCAGCCATCCGCTGGCACTGGGTTTGGTCGAGCAGATTCCATATTTAAAGACGCAACAGCGCCTGCTGTTCGCCCGTGCCGGCATTACTCGGCCATTGTCGCTGGATGACTACCGCAGCCATGGCGGTTTTGACGGGCTGGCCAAGGCGGCGCTGATGGATGGCGCGGATGTCGTCGCTGCGGTGCTCGACTCCGGCCTGCGCGGGCGTGGCGGCGCGGCGTTTCCGGCGGGGATCAAGTGGCGCACCGTACGCGATGCCCCGGCAGGGCAGAAGTACGTGGTGTGCAACGCCGACGAGGGCGACTCCGGCACTTTCGCCGACCGCATGCTGATGGAGGGCGACCCGTTCCTGTTGATCGAAGGCATGATCATCGCTGGCCTGGCGGTGGGGGCGAGCAAGGGCTACATCTATGTGCGCTCGGAATACCCGGACTCGGTTCGGGCGCTGAACGAGGCAGTGCTGCTCGCCCGTGAAGCGGGTTATCTGGACGCCACTGGCAGCGGCGTGGCCTTCGACCTGGAGGTGCGGGTGGGGGCTGGCGCCTACATTTGCGGTGAGGAAACCGCGCTGCTCGAATCGCTCGAAGGCAAGCGCGGGATCGTCCGCGCCAAGCCGCCACTGCCGGCGCTCGAAGGCCTGTTCGGCCAGCCGACCCTGGTACATAACGTGCTCACCCTGGCCTCGGTGCCGATCATTCTGGCCAAGGGCGCGCCGTTCTACCGCGACTTTGGCATGGGCCGTTCGCTGGGTACCTTGCCGTTTCAGCTGGCGGGGAACGTCCGCCAGGGTGGGCTGGTCGAGCGCGCGTTTGGCCTGACCCTGCGCGAACTGGTCGAGGGCTATGGCGGCGGCACGGCCAGTGGCCGGCCACTGAAGGCTGCGCAGGTCGGTGGCCCATTGGGCGCCTGGGTGCCGCCAAGCCAGTTCGACACACCGCTGGACTACGAGGCCTTCGCCGCCCTCGGCGCGATGATTGGCCATGGCGGAGTCGTGGTCGCCGATGACACCCTGAACATGGCCGGCATGGCGCGTTTTGCCATGCAGTTCTGCGCCGAGGAATCGTGCGGCAAATGCACCCCGTGTCGGATCGGCTCGACCCGGGGCGTGGAGGTGGTCGAGCGCTTGATCGCCAGCAGCGACCCGGCCTATCGCCAAGAGCAGGCCGACCTGCTGCGTGACCTGTGCGACACCCTGCAGTACGGCTCGCTGTGCGCCATGGGCGGGATGACTTCGTATCCTGTGGCCAGCGCTCTCAAGCATTTCCCTGCCGACTTCGGTCTGGCCAGCCCGGAGGCCGCGCAATGATCAATTTCTTCGACCCCGCCAGTGACATCGACCTGGGCACCCCTGCGCGTGATAGCGAGGTACAGGTCAGCCTGAATATCGATGGCCGCGCGATCAGCGTGCCTGCCGGCACCTCGGTGATGCGCGCTGCGGCGCTACTGGGTACCAGCATCCCCAAACTGTGCGCCACCGACAGCCTGGAAGCGTTTGGCTCGTGCCGCATGTGCATGGTGGAAATCGACGGCATGCGCGGCTATCCCGCCTCGTGCACCACGCCGGTCAGCGAAGGCATGGTGGTGCGCACGCAAACCGCGCGCCTGGCTGACCTGCGGCGCAACGTCATGGAACTGTACATCTCAGACCACCCGCTGGACTGCCTGACCTGCTCGGCCAACGGCAACTGCGAGCTGCAGAGCGTGGCCGGCCAGGTCGGCTTGCGCGAGGTGCGTTATGGCTATGCCGGTGACAATCACCTGGCCGAAGCCAAGGATGTTTCCAACCCCTACTTCGACTACGAGCCAAGCAAGTGCATCGTCTGCAGCCGCTGCGTGCGCGCTTGCGAAGACATCCAGGGCACGTTCGCCCTGACTATCAGCGGACGCGGCTTCGACTCGCGAGTGGCAGCGGCGGGTGGCGACAACTTCCTCAATTCCGAGTGCGTGTCTTGTGGGGCGTGTGTGCAGGCCTGTCCGACCGCGACCCTGACCGAGAAGAGCCTGGTGCAGATCGGCCAGCCGGAGCGGGCAGTGATCACCACGTGCGCCTATTGCGGCGTGGGCTGCTCGTTCCGTGCCGAGATGAAGGGCGATCAGCTGGTGCGCATGGTGCCGGACAAGAACGGCGGCGCCAACCATGGCCATGCCTGCGTCAAGGGCCGCTTCGCCTGGGGCTATGCGACCCACCCCGATCGCATCACCACGCCAATGATCCGCAAGCACATCGACGACCCTTGGCAAGAGGTCAGCTGGGACGAGGCGGTCAGCTATGCGGCCAGCGAGCTGCGCCGCATCCAGCTCAAGTACGGGCGCGATTCGATTGGCGGGATCACTTCCAGCCGCTGCACCAACGAAGAGGCCTACCTGGTGCAAAAGTTGGTGCGTACCGCCTTTGGCAACAACAACGTCGATACCTGTGCGCGGGTCTGTCATTCGCCCACCGGCTACGGCCTCAAGCAGACCTTGGGCGAGTCGGCTGGCACGCAAAGCTTCGACTCGGTGATGCTGGCCGACGTGATCCTGGTGATCGGCGCCAACCCCACCGATGCCCATCCGGTGTTCGGCTCGCAACTCAAGCGGCGCCTGCGCCAAGGCGCCAAACTGATCGTCATCGACCCACGGCGTATCGATCTGGTCGACTCGCCGCATGCACGCGCCGAACTGCACCTGCAATTGCGCCCAGGTACCAACGTGGCCATGCTCAACGCCTTGGCCCATGTGATCGTCACGGAAGGGCTGCTCGATCAGGGCTTCGTCGATAGTCGCTGCGAAGCGGCGGAATTTGCCCGCTGGCGCGACTTCGTCAGCCTGGCGGATAACGCCCCTGAAGCGCTCGGGCCGATCTGCGGCGTACCCGCCGAGCAGATCCGCGCTGCTGCCCGGCTGTATGCCAACGGCGCCAATGCGGCCATCTACTACGGGCTGGGCGTTACCGAGCACAGCCAGGGCAGCACCGCGGTGATGGGCATCGCCAACCTGGCCATGGCCACCGGCAACATTGGTCGCGAAGGGGTAGGGGTCAACCCGCTGCGTGGCCAGAACAACGTCCAGGGCTCCTGCGACATGGGCTCGTTCCCGCATGAGCTGCCGGGCTACCGGCACATTTCCAACGAGGGCGTGAGGGCTGAGTTCGAGCAGGCCTGGGGCGTGACCTTGCAGCCCGATCCGGGCCTGCGTATTCCCAACATGTTCGAAGCGGCCTTGGATGGCAGCTTCAAGGCCCTGTACTGCCAGGGCGAGGACATTGCCCAGAGCGACCCCAACACCCAGCACGTCACTGCCGCCTTGCGCGCCATGGAATGCGTGGTGGTGCAGGACATCTTCCTCAACGAGACGGCCAAGTTCGCCCATGTGTTCCTGCCGGGCAGCTCGTTCCTGGAAAAAGACGGCACCTTCACCAACGCCGAACGGCGTATCTCACGGGTGCGCAAAGTTATGGAGCCGCTGGCTGGCAAGGCGGACTGGGAAGCAACCGTGGCCCTGGCCAACGCCTTGGGCTACCCGATGGACTACCGCCACCCGTCAGAGATCATGGATGAAATCGCCCGCCTGACGCCGACCTTCCACCGCGTCAGTTACGCCGAGATCGATCGCCACGGCAGCCTGCAATGGCCGTGCAACGAGGCCGCGCCCGACGGCACCCCGACCATGCACATCGGCCAGTTCGTGCGTGGCAAGGGACGCTTCATGCTCACCGGTTACGTGCCCACCGACGAGAAGGTCAACAGCCGCTATCCGCTGTTGCTGACCACTGGGCGCATCCTCAGCCAGTACAACGTCGGCGCCCAGACCCGGCGCACCGGTAACGTCGCCTGGCACGCCCAGGACCGCCTTGAGATCCACCCAAACGATGCTGAAAGCCGCGGCATCGTCGAGGGTGATTGGGTCGGCATCGGTAGCCGCGCCGGGCAAACCGTGCTGCGTGCGCAGGTCACTAGCCGGGTCGCGCCGGGGGTGGTGTACACCACCTTCCACTTCCCCGAGTCGGGCGCCAACGTGATCACCACCGACAACTCCGACTGGGCCACCAACTGCCCCGAGTACAAAGTCACGGCGGTGGAAGTGGTGCGCGTGTCGCAGCCTTCGGCCTGGCAGCAGCGCTATCAGGCGTTCAGTGACGAACAACGGCGCTTGCTCAAGGAGCGCCGCCACAGCGACCAGCCGGAGACTGCCGAGGTGCGCCGATGAGCGTCGACAATCTGATCAAGATGGCCAACCAGATCGCCCATTACTTCGACAGCGAGCCAGACCGCGCCCTGGCGGTGCAAGGGGTGAGGCAGCATCTGCACAGCTTCTGGGCCCCGGCGATGCGCCGGCAACTGGTCGAGTGGATGCAGGCCAATCCGGGGGAGGGGATCGATCCGTTGGTGCGCGAGGCGCTGGCTTCAGAGACGGTGGCGGCCTAGGTGTTTGCAGGGTGTCATTGGCGGCCCTTCGCAGGCTTACCTGCCAAGGGCCGCGCTCGATCCGAACTAGAACAGCGTCGCCTGCGGCGTCTCCAGCACGATCAATTGCGCCCCCTCGTTGCGCACATTACCCACGGCCTTGCTCACCGCAAACCACTCGAACGCCTCTACCGGCAGGCATTGCTCACGGGCTAACTGCTGCGCACGTTCTGCGGGGAGTTCAGGGTCCAACCAAGCCCGGGCGTGTTCCGGCGCCAGTACCAGTGGCCGGCGATCATGGATATCCAGCATGCCCTGATCGCTGGCGGCTGTGATGATCACAAAGCCATCGCCTTCACTCGGCTCCAGCCCCAGCCGCACCTGGGCCAGCGCCGCCATGAACATCGGTGCCTGGCTTTTCAGGCGAATGAAATAGGGTTGCTTGCGCTTGGGGTCGTGCGGGTCGGTTACCCACTCGTACCAGCCATCGGCCATTACCAGCGCCCGACCCTGCGGCCACAGGGCCTGGAAAAACGTGCCGGTGGTGACTGTTTCGACCCGCGCATTGATCGGCGCCGGCCGTTTGCCAGTGGCCCAGAACGGCGCCCAGCCCCAGTGGCAGGGGTCGATGCGCAGGCCATCTTCGGCCGTGTGCAGGATCAGTACGCGGCTACCGGGGGCGACGTTGTAACGGCCCACTGGGCTATTGTCATAGCCACTGACCACGTCTTGCTCGGCGTCCAGCTCGCGCAGATAGTCGGCCAAGCCTTGGTACTGGACGAAGCGTCCGCACATTGCAGGTCTCCCACTTGTCGAAATTTCCTACGCCGAAATTGACCGAAGGCCCGGCGATCGATTAACTGTATATCCATACAGTTTATTTGCAAGGCTGGCTCATGACTTCCATTCTTGGCCCGATCGCTTCAGGCGGCAGCGCGCTGCCGCGCTATCTGTTTCGCGTGCCGGCGGGGTTTCCCTCGCCCGCTGCGGACCACATGGAGCAACCGATCTCATTGGATGAGCTGTTCAACCTGCGCGCACCGCACATGTATCTGGTCAGGATAGACGGCGACAGCATGCAAGGCGCTGGGATCTTCGACGGCGACCTGGTGCTGGTCGATCGCTCGATCGAGGCCCACCACGGCCACATAGTCATCGCTGCCGTCAATGGCGAGCCGCTGTGCAAGCGCTTGCACAAGGTTGCTCGGCAGGTGTCGCTGCATTCGGAGAATCCCCGTTTCGCGCCGCGTTACATCCTTGAGGGCGACGAGTTGACGATCTGGGGCGTGGTGACCTTCAGTGTGCGTAGCCATGACCCAAAAGCCTGAAGCGGTGTTCGCCCTGATCGACTGCAACAGCTTCTACGCCAGTTGCGAGCGGGTGTTCCGCCCAGACCTGCGGCGCACCCCGATTGTGGTGCTGAGCAACAACGACGGTTGTGTCATCGCCCGCAGCGCCGAGGCCAAGCAGTGGGTGAAGATGGGCCAGCCGTATTTTCAGGTCAAGGACGTGCTGCGCCGCCATGGGGTGGTGGCGTTCTCCTCCAATTACGCACTGTACGGCGACATGAGCCAGCGGGTGATGACCGTGATCGAAGGCATGGTCCCGGCGCTGGAGGTGTACTCCATCGATGAAGCGTTCGCCGACCTCAGCGGCGTGCCTGGTGACCTCAAGCGCCTGGGCCGCGACATCCGCGAGCGGGTGCTGCAATACACCGGTATTCCGGTCGGCGTGGGTATCGCTGGTACCAAGACCTTGGCCAAGTTGGCCAACCATGCGGCCAAGCGCTGGCAGGAGCAAAGCGGCGGGGTGGTGGATTTGCGTGACCCGGGCCACCGTGACTGGGTACTGAAAAGGTGTGACGCCGCAGATGTCTGGGGCATCGGCCCGCGCATGGCCGCTCATCTGCGCGGCCTGGATATCCGCAGCGCCTGGGATCTGGCCCAGGCCGACCCGCGCAGCCTGGGCCAGCAATTTAGCGTGGTCATTGAAAAGACCGTCCGCGAGCTTGCCGGTACGCCATGCCTGGCGCTGGAGGAGGTGGAGCCGCCACGCCAGGAAATCTGCTGCAGCCGCATGTTCGGCAAACGCCTGACTGAACGTGCGCCAATCAGGCAGGCGGTGGCCAGTTATGTCATGCGTGCCAGCGAAAAACTGCGTGCGCAACAGTCCCTGGCGCGCAAGCTGCGGGTGAGCATTCGCACGGGCATGTTCAACCCCGACGAAGCCAAGTATGCCAATGGCGTGGTGGTGCAGTTGCCTTACCCCACCGATGACGTGCGCCTGCTCACCGGCATGGCCATCGAGGCGCTGGACAGGGTGTTTCGCGAGGGCTTCAAGTACAGCAAGGCCGAGGTGTTGCTGCTGGAGTTGTGCCAGCGCGGGGAGTACACCGATGACCTGTTCGCCGCCTCGCAACCGCTCAAGAGCGGGCGGCTGATGAGCGTGCTCGATGGGGTGAATGGGCGCTGGGGCAGTGGGACCTTGCGGCCCGCTGCAGTGCCGGCGCTGCCCGACTGGGGGATGCGCCGGGAGTTGATGAGCAACAGCTTCACCACGCAGGTTTCTGGGCTTTGGCAGGTGAGATGATGGACGTCTGAGTTAGCGCATAGAGCTTTGCTGGGTTGGTGCCGGCCTCTCGCCCATTACAGGTGCAGGGGCGATCTTTAGCAACACGCCAAGCCTGTGGGAGCGGGCTTGCCCGCGAAGAGGCAGGCACGAACTTACCGACTTCAAATCGCCCGCTGATTCACCCGCGCCGACAACTGCTCGGCACTTTCCTTGCGCTCCGAGTAGCGGTCCACCAACTCCGGCGCATGATCGCGCAGCAAGCGGGTGAACTTGACCAGCTCCTCCATCACATCCACCACCCGGTCGTAGTACGGCGAGGGCTTCATCCGGTCGTGCTCGTCGAATTCCAGGTAAGCCTTGGGCACCGAGGACTGGTTGGGGATGGTGAACATGCGCATCCAGCGGCCGAGCACGCGCAATTGGTTGACTACGTTGAACGACTGCGAGCCGCCGCACACCTGCATCACCGCCAGGGTCTTGCCCTGGGTCGGGCGAACGGCGCCAAGGCTGAGCGGGATCCAGTCGATCTGCGCCTTGAACACCGCCGACAGCGCGCCGTGACGCTCGGGCGAGCACCAGACCTGCCCTTCGGACCACAGCACCAGATCGCGCAGCGCTTGCACCTTGGGGTGGTCGAGCGGAGCGTCGTCGGGCAACGGCAGGCCGCTAGGGTCGAAGATGCGCGTTTCGGCACCGAAGTGCTCCAGCAGACGCGCAGCTTCCTCGGTCAGCAGGCGACTGAACGAGCGTTCGCGGGTCGAGCCGTACAGCAGCAGGATGCGCGGCTTGTGGCTGCTCGATTGGCTCAACTGCGGCGGGGTATCGAATAGGCTCAGGTCGAGATTGGGCAAGTCAGGGTTCATCGGGCCTCCAGATCAAAGTGTGCCAATGCGTTGCAGTTCAGCCTTGAGCGCAGCAGGGTCGAGCTGGGCGAAAGGCAGGGCGAGGAAGGCGCGGCAGCGCGTCTCGATGCGCGCCAGGGTGGCGCGGAAGGCGGCGTCGATGGTCGCCTCGTCGCCTTGCACCTCGGAAGGATCTTGCAGCCCCCAATGCGCTTTGAGGGCAGGGCCGAAGTACACCGGGCAGGTTTCATCGGCGGCCTTGTCGCAGACGGTGATGACGATATCCGGTGGATTGTCGGCAAACGCCTCGTTGCCTTTGCTGGCCAGGCCGGCAGTGGCGATACCGGCCTGCTCCAGGGTGAACAGGCTACGTGGCAGCACCTCGCCCTTGGGAAAACTGCCGGCGCTCACGGCGCTAAAACCCTGTGGCGCCAGGTGATTGAACAGGGCTTCGGAAAGAATGCTGCGGCAGCTGTTGGCCGTGCACATGAACAAGATACGCATGCGGGACTCCAGTGATCAGACGCTCAGGCGCAAGGCCAGGGCCGAAAGGGTGATAAGCAGGACGGGCAGGGTCAGCAACAGGCCGACCTTGAAGTAGTAACCCCAGGTGATACGCACGCCTTTACGGGCCAGCACGTGTAGCCAGAGCAGGGTGGCCAGGCTGCCGATGGGGGTGATCTTCGGTCCCAGGTCGCAGCCGATGACGTTGGCGTAGATCATCGCCTCGCGCACCACCCCGTGGGCGTCGCTGGCATGAATCGACAGGGCGCCGATCAGCACGCTGGGCAGGTTGTTCATCACCGACGAGAGCACCGCCGAAATCAGCCCGGTGCCCAGGGTCGCGGCCCACAGGCCATGTCCGGCCAGAGCATCGAGGACGCGGGCCAGGGCGTCGGTCAGCCCGGCATTCCTCAGGCCATAGACCACCAGGTACATGCCCAGTGAGAACACCACGATCTGCCAGGGTGCTTCGCGCAGTACCCGGCGAGTGGAGATCACATGGCCGCGGGCGGCGACGGCGAACAGCACTGCCGCGCAGACCCCGGCCACGACGCTGACCGGGATGCCCAGCGGCTCAAGGATGAACAGACCCGCGAGCAGGCCGACCAGTACCACCCAGCCCACCCGGAAGGTCGCTCGGTCGCGGATGGCCAGGGCAGGGTCTTTCAATTCGTCCAGTGCGTAGTGCGCCGGAATGTCGCGGCGAAAGTACCAGAGCAGTACCAGCAAGGTTGCCGCCACCGCCGCCAGGTTCACCGGCAGCATCACTGCCGCGTACTGGTTGAAACCGATGTTGAAGTAATCCGCCGAGACGATGTTGACCAGGTTCGACACCACCAGCGGCAAGCTGGCAGTGTCGGCGATAAAGCCTGCGGCCATGACGAAGGCCAGGGTCGCAGCAGGCGAGAAGCGCAGGGCGATCAGCATCGACATCACGATTGGCGTGAGGATCAACGCCGCGCCATCGTTGGCGAACAGTGCCGAGACCGCCGCGCCGAGCAGCACGATGAAGGCGAACAAGCGCCGGCCATCTCCGCGAGCCCAGCGGGCCACATGCAGCGCCGCCCATTCGAAGAAGCCAGCCTCATCCAGCAGCAGGCTGACGATGATGATGGCGATAAAGGTAGCGGTGGCGTTCCAGATGATCGCCCACACGGCGGGGATGTCGTGCAGCGACACTGCCCCCATAAGCAAGGCGAGCAGGGCGCCGATGCTGGCGCTCCAGCCAACGCCCAGGCCTTTGGGCTGCCAGATGACCAGGATCAGGGTGAACACGAAGACGGCGGCGGCTATCAGCATGGCATTAGGCTCGGCGTGGCATTAGCAGCAGGTGGCGCGCGCGGGGCGGCCAGCCATGGTCTGCAGGCGGGCGCTGTCGGCTTCGAGCCAGGCGCTGTTGGCGTGCAAGGTGGTGCTCAGCACGGTATGGACCCAGGCCGGCAGCGCAGGGTTGAGGCGGTAGTACACCCATTGCCCTTGGCGACGGTCGAGCAGGATACCGGCACTGCGCAGCTGCGCCAGGTGGCGGCTGATCTTGGGCTGGCTGTCGTTCAGCGCGCACATCAGCTCGCAGACGCACAGCTCGCCTTGCTCGACAATCAGCAGGGTGGCGCGAGTGCGCGTCTCGTCGGCGAGGGACTTGAAGAGCTCGGGAGGCGTGAGGCTAGTCATAGGTATATATGTAAATTCGAATATACGGATTTGCATATATTAGTCAGGCCTTGCTGCTATCAGCAAGGGTCTTGTGCTGGCTACGTCGCGCGAGGAAGGCAAGCAAAGTTCCCCGCGCAATCTGTAAATTTCGTAAATAAGATTTAAACCTATTTGAGAATCATTATATTCACCGTCCCATTGGCCCCCAAGCTTGCTTGTGAGGCCGGTGGGCGTGAGTCTTCCGGTTTCCTGGTGCTGGGCGTGGCCTTCGTCCATGAATCAGGAGATGTGTCGATGCAATCCAGAACCTCACCCAACGGCCTGGCCCTAGCCTTCGTAGCGCTGGCCTCGCCGGTCATGCTTGCGACTGCGGCCAACGCCCAGGAGCAGCAGTCTGCCGAGGTGCTGGAAGTGCCAGTAGACAGCAATGCGCTGGTGATCCAGGACACTCTGGTAACCGCCGAGCGTGAGGCCCGCCAGGCCCTGGGGTCGTCGATCATCACTGAAGAAGACATCAAGCGTCGCCCGCCCGCCAATGACCTGTCCGACATCATTCGCCGCGAGCCAGGGGTCAACCTGACCGGCAACAGCGCCAGCGGTGCGCGCGGTAACAACCGCCAGATCGACCTGCGCGGCATGGGCCCGGAAAACACCCTGATCCTGATCGACGGCAAGCCCTCCAACGCCCGCAACGCAGTGCGCTACGGGTGGAACGGCGATCGTGACACCCGCGGTGAAACCAACTGGGTACCGGCCGAGGCGGTCGAGCGCATCGAGATCCTGCGGGGGCCGGCAGCGGCGCGTTATGGTTCGGGGGCCATGGGCGGGGTGGTCAACATCATCACCAAGCGTCCCACCGACGAGCTCAAGGGCAGCGTCAACTTCTACACCCAGATGCCTGAAGACAGCGCCGAGGGCGTCAGCCGCCGGACCAACTTCAACCTCAGTGGCGGACTGACCGATAACCTCGGCTTCCGGGTCTACGGCGGCTTGGCCAAGACCGACGCCGATGACCTGGACATCAACGCCGATCATGCTGGCAGTTCGACGGTTGCCGGCCGCGAAGGCGTGCGCAACAAGGACATCAATGGCCTGCTGAGCTGGAAGCTCAACGATGAGCACCGCGTGGAAATGAGCGCCGGCTACAGCCGCCAGGGCAACATCTACGCTGGCGACACCATGAACAGCAACGGTGGTGGCAACCCTGAACTGATCGCCGACTTGTATGGTCATGAGACCAACGTGATGCAGCGCAATACCTACGACCTGACCCACCTGGGCGACTTCAGTTGGGGTACCAGCAAGACCGTGCTGGCCTACGAGTACGTCCGTAACTGGCGCCTGAACGAAGGCCTGGCCGGCGGCCCGGAAGGTGCGATCAATGACAGCGGCGCGGCCATGTCGCGACTGCGCAACACCCGCCTGAGCAGCGAAGTGAACCTGCCGTTTGCCATGGGTAGCACCGAGCACGTGCTGACCCTGGGCGGCGAATACCTCTACGAAACCCTCAATGACCAGGGCTCGTTCCGGCCGCAGAGCTTCGATCCGAGCGGTAACGGCAACAACGTCATCAATGGCTTTGACCGTAGCGACTCGAAGATGTCGGCCAAGAGCTATGCGCTGTTTGTCGAGGACAACATCATCGTCGGCGACTCCACCGTCACCCCGGGCCTGCGTCTGGATCACCACGAGGAGTTCGGTGACAACCTGAGCCCAAGCCTGAACCTGTCGCACAAGTTGACCGATCACCTGACCGTCAAAGGCGGCATCGCCCGGGCCTACAAGACGCCGAACCTGTACCAGTACAACCCCAACTACCTGCTCTACAGCCGTGGTCAAGGGTGCAGCGTGCAGCAGACCAACTCCGGAGGTTGCTACCTGCAGGGTAACGCCGACCTCGAGCCGGAGATCAGCGTCAACAAGGAAATCGGCCTGCTCTACGACCGTGGCACCTGGCGTACCAGCGCGACCTACTTCCGCAACGATTACAAGAACAAGATCATCGGCGGCACCGATGTGCTCTACGCCATCAACAACGGCCGCCGCGTGACCCAGTTCGAAAACGCCGGTGAAGCGCGGGTCGAAGGCATCGAAGGCAACTTCTTCATGGAGTTGACCCCAAGTCTGGACTGGAACACCAACCTGACCTGGATGCTCGACAACGACAACCGCGAAACCGGTGAGCCGCTGTCGGTGATTCCTGAGTACACCGTCAACACCACCCTGGACTGGCGTGCAACCGACAAGCTGTCGTTCCAGGTCGCCGGCACCTATTTCGGCAAGCAGAAGTCGCCGACCTACAACTACCGCACCCAGCAGAGCTACGACCAGGACGCCCAGCAGGACGTCGAAGCCTACGGCCTGGTGGATATCAGCACCGGGTACAAGTTCAACCAGAACTATGACGTGCGGGTTGGGGTGAACAACGTCTTCGACAAGCAGATCCTGCGCGGCGGCAATGCCAGCAGTTCGGGGGCCAATACTTACAACCAGCCGGGGCGTGCGCTGTTTGCCTCGCTGAACATCTCGTTCTGATCATCGCTAACGGGGGCCGCCTTGCGGCCCAATCGCGGGGCAAGCCCGCTCTTATGCCAACCGCAATTATCGGGCTGGCGTGGGAGCGGGCTTGTCTCGCGATTGGGCTGCACGGCAGCCCCTCTCATGCTTAAGAGGAACCTCTGATGAGTGAATCCCCCGCCTGGTTGCGCATCCTCTCGCGCAGCGCCGCAGCCCTGCTTGGCGGCTATGCCTTCAGCTACGCCGCTACTGCCTGCCTGGCGCGGATCCTGCCGCTGTCGCCTGCCGACGCGGTATTGGTCGCCACACTCCCGGCCTTCATTTTCTACACCCTGGCAATCCTCTGGGCCTTCGCCAGCCGTGACGCGCTGCGTGCCTGGGTGCCATTGGCGCTGGCCGCGCCGTTGATGCTGATCGGCTTCTGGCCACAGGCACTAGGGTGGCTGGCATGAAAAACACCTTCACCCAATCGATGGCCTGGCTGCACACCTGGGCCGGGCTGATCTTCGGCTGGCTGTTGTTCGCCATCTTCGTCACCGGCACCCTGGCGGTGTTCGACAAGGAGCTCAACCACTGGATGCAGCCGGAAATCCCGGCCACCGAGGTGTCCCAGGCCGATGCCGCGACGCGCGCCATCGCCTACCTGCAGACTCATGAACCGAACGCCGGCAACTGGGGCATCAGCCTGCCTACCGAGCGTGCTCCGGGGCTGAGGGTGTCTACTGGCGATCGTCGACATGGCGTGGGCGTGCAGCTCGATCCGCAGACGGGCGAGCCGATTGCGGTACGCGACAGCGTCGGCGGCAACTTCTTCTTCCGCTTTCACTTCACCCTGGATTTGCCGCGCAACTGGGGCATCTTCGTCGTCGGTGCATTGGCCCTGGTGATGCTCGCCGGGTTGATCACCGGCATCGTCATCCACAAGAAGATCTTCAAGGAGTTCTTTACCTTCCGCCCGGACAAGGGCCAGCGCTCGTGGCTGGATTTTCACAATGCCAGCGCCGTGTTGTTGCTGCCGTTTCATTTGATGATCACCTACACCGGCCTGGTGATTTTCATGCTGATCTACATCCCGGCTGGCGTGGACGCGCTGTTCGAGGGTGATACCCGGGCGTACTTCCAAGCCCAGGGCAATGCGCGCATGGAACAACCACGCCGGCTGGCCAAGCAGCCGGGCGAACTGGTCGATGTCGCGCCGTTGCTGGCCCAGGCCCAAGCGCGCCTGGGGCCGATTGGTGGGCTGAACATTCGCAATCCCAATACTGCAGGTGCGCGCATCGAGATCCGTCCGGTGCTGGGTAATCGCATCGCCCTGACCAAGGGCAACGCAATGGTATTCGATGGTGTCAGCGGCAAGCTGCTCAGTGATGTCCCTGAGCTACGCCCGGCAGCGCTGACCCAGCGGGTGATGGCCGGCCTGCATTTCGCCCAGTTCGGCGGCTACCCGATGCGCTGGTTGTACTTCATCTGCGGGCTGGTTAGCTGCGCGATGATTGCCAGCGGATTGGTGCTGTTCTGCGTCAAACGCGGGCGCAAGTACGCCAATGCCAATGCCGATGCCTCGGCGCGCCGCTGGTATCGCGTGGCTGAAGTGTGCAACGTCGGCTTCATTGCCGGGCTGTTGCTGGCGTGCGTGGGCCTGTTGTGGGCTAGCCGCCTGTTGCCGGCGGAGCTGGCGCACCGTGAAGCGTGGGAAGTGCGCAGCTTCTTCGGCCTATGGTTGCTGGCGTTGTTGCATGCCGGCGTGCGTCCGGCCAAACGCGCCTGGATCGAGCAACTGGCGCTGAGCGCGCTGCTGTGCGCCGGACTGGGCGTGCTGGGTATGCTGGCAGGCGCAGCGGATAGCCTGCGCATCGGCGTCGAAGTGACGGGGCTGGTGCTCGGCCTCGGCCTGGCCCTGGCAGCCTGGCGAGTCGCTCATCCCAAGCCTGCGCCGGTCAGGGCCAGGCGCCAGGTGGAGGCTCAGGCATGACGATGATTATCGGCAGTGTGCTGTTCGCCTATGCCGGCATGCTCGGGCTGTGCCAGGGGTTGGAGCGACATTTCAAGCAGGTGTGGAACCGACCCTGCCCGCGCAGCCTGCGCCTGGCCCTGCGCGCAGCGGGCTGGTTGGGTTTGGCCATCAGCTTGCTGTTGTGTGCCCAGGCCTGGGGCTGGGCGATGGGGCCGGTGGCGTGGTTTGGGGTGATTTCGCTGGCGGCGATGGTGCTGGTGATACTGTTGCCCTATTGGCCCAAGCTGGCGGTGGGGCTGGTGGCGGCGGTGCCGGTGTGGGGTGGTTTGCAGATGTTGATATGAGCCAAGCTTTTTCAGCTCAGGCGGCCTCTGCGCGGGTAAACCCACTCCCCCAAGATCTCAGCGGTGATTCTTGTGGGAGCGGGCCGCAGCGGGCAGCGCCAGTGCCAGAGTCTTAACTGACGGTCACCTTGGCAAACGCCTCGCGGAACCTGAGCATATCCTGCTCATTCCCGACACTGACCCGCACCCAGTTCGGCCAACTCGGCCAGACCCTGCCAATCAATACCCCCTCCTTGGCCAGACCCTCGATCACCGGCTTGCCCGGCCCCCGCAGGTCGATCATGAAGCAGTTGGTTTGCGAAGCGGTGCAGCGCCAGCCGCGCTGGTTGAGCCAGGCGATGGTGGCATCGCGCAGGCGGGCATTTTCGGCCTTGCGCTCAGGCACCAGTTGGCGGTCGTGCAAACTGGCCAGCGCGCCGAGCAGGGTAGGCGCCGCAGCGACGTTCTCGCCATCATAGACTTCCAGGCGCTGCAACAAAGACGCCTGGCCGATGGCCAGCCCCAGGCGTGCACCGGCCATGCCGTAGAGCTTGGAGAACGTCCGCAGGACCAATAACTCGGGGTGCTCCTTGACCAGGTCGATGCAGCTTTGGGCATCGCTGAAGTGAATGTACGCCTCATCGACCAGCACCACGCTGCCCTTGGCCTTGTTTGCCAGCAAGCGCTCGATGTCGCGACGCGGGGTGAGGGTTCCGGTGGGGTTGTTGGGGTTGCACAGGTAGATCAGCCCGGGCGCCTGGTCGGCGGCCAGCATGGCTTGGATGTCATGCGCATGATGCCGATCCAGGGCAACCCGATGCACCTCGGTGCCGCGGCTCAAGGCCGCTTCGACCGGGGCTTCGTAGGAGGGCTCGGGCACCACCAGGCTGCTGGCGCCAGTGAAGGCCATTACCGCATGTTGCAACGCCAGCTTCGAGCCACAGAACACTTGCACCTGATCCGCCTGCAGAGCGTTCTGCGCGGCGAATTGGTCGATCAGGCGGTACTGCGCGTCGTAGGGATAGCGGCCGCATTGCTCGATGCCCTCGCGCATCGCCTGGCGCGCGGCGCTGCTCGGGCCCCATGGGCTTTCGTTGAAGTTGATGCGCACCGGGCGGGTGGCGGCAGGGGTGCCTGGCGAACGTGGTGCGGCCCAACTCATTTGGCCGAGCAGCGGTAGGGCCATGCCCAGGCCCACCAACGAGCGACGCGTCATATCGGTCATGCTTCGTCTTCCCTGTTGTCATTGGTTAAATGAGGGACGAGAGCAGGGGTCGCTGATTAATAGTGGCACTTGGCTTTGCAGGCGCTAGCGCAGCACCCCTTGCTGCGCCAGCCACTGTTCGAAGCACTCGAAGGTGGCGATTGCCGCCTGCACTGTGCGCGTTTGATCCTCGGCGCCACTTGGCGCCTGCTCGAGCCGTTCGAGGAAGCTGCGCCAGCGCGCGCCCGTCAGTGGGCCGTAGACATCGAGAAAGCCTGCGCCGCTGTCTGCGCCAAGGGCCAGGCGTTCGGTCATCGCCCGCTTGAGTACCTGGCCGCCGAGGGTCGAGCCTTCAACCACATACATCACCCCCATGGCATTGGCTTGATCGCTGATTTGCGGTAGCGCTCGACACAGCGGCAGGGTGTCGATCTCGGCGCGGGTCATCGCCAGTGCCAGCAGGTCGGTGACCAGTGTTGGGGTCTTGACCCGCTCGCATTCTTGATAAGCGCCGAGCAGTGCTTCCAGTGGCGCATGAAAGCCGAAATAAGCCTGCATCAGGCGCCGATAGGCTGCTCGGTCGAAGTCAGCGGAAAAAAACGGCAGGCGGGCTTCCAAGCGCTTGTGGCAGGTGTGCGTACCCTCGCGCAGGGCGAGCAGCAGAGGGCTGGAGTAATGGCTGGCAGTGGCGGACATCTTGGGCTCTTGCGGTGAGGTGCCAGAGTTGGACTGGCGAACCTGGCGCGGCGTTCCTGCTACGCGACAGGGTTGGCGAAAAACAGGCATGCTAACGCATCTGCGCGTTTTCTTTCGAAGAGGATACCGGTGAAAGCCGTCCGCCTGACCCTGATATGCCATGGCCTGACCGAGGCCCAGAAGAGCGGGCGCTTGGCCCACCCTGAGGATGCCGTGCTGGCGTTAGCCGAACCGCTGGAGATGGCCGCTGCAGAGGTGCAGGTGCTGCGCGCGCCTGAACGCAGGGCAAGTGAAACGGCAGCTTGGCTGGCCGCCCAGGCCTCTATCGAACCTGCGCTGGCTGACTGCGATCTGGGCAGTTGGCAGGGCCTGGCGCTAAAGCAGTTGCAGCTTGAGCAGCCCGAGGCCCTCGCACAGTGGCTGCAAGATCCGTATAGCGCCCCGCATGGCGGCGAGTCGATCGCGCAGCTGGTGGAGCGGGTCGGCGCCTGGTTGGCCGGCTTCGATGGGCCAGGACAGTGGCTGGCGGTGACCCATCCAATGGTCATTCGCGCGGTGCTGGTGCAGCTGCTCGGTTGCCCGTTGGCGTCGTTCCAGCGCATCGATGTGATGCCGCTGTCACGCCTGGAGTTGAGCTTCACCGGGCAGTGGCGGCTGCGTCTGAACTGAACGGCAGTTGGCTCAGAACGCCAGCTTGTAGCCGATCATCAGCAGCATGGCCGCCAGGCACGGGCGCAATACGCTGTCGGAAATACGTCCGGTGAGGTGGCTGCCCAGGTAGATGCCAGGCAGCGAGCCGAGCAGCAGGTAGCCCAGCAGCGACCAGTCCATGTTGCCCATGCCGGCGTGGCCAAGGCCTGCGACCAGGGTCAGCGGCACGGCGTGGGCGATCTCGGTGCCGACCAGGCGGCGGGTGACCAGGAACGGATACAGCAGGAACAACGCCACGGTGCCCAGGGCACCGGCACCAATCGAGGTGAGGGTGACCATCACGCCCAGCACCACGCCGGTGAGCACGGTGAGGATGTTCAGGTTGCGGTCGCTGAGGTGGTAGTGGTCACCGGCGTGGCGGTTGGCAAAGGCTTGCAGGCGCGACTTGAACAGAATCGCCAGCGCAGTGAGGATCAACACGACCGCCAGGCCTTGCTTGATCACCGCGTTGAGCGCCGAGGTGTCGGCATGCAGGGTGCTGAGGAACCACAGGGTCAGGGCCGCCGCAGGTACGCTGCCCAGGCTCAGCCAGCCGGTGATCTTCCAGTCGATGTTCTTGTTGCGCCCATGCACCCAGACGCCACTGGCCTTGGTGATGGCGGCGTAGAGCAGGTCGGTACCCACGGCGGTAGCGGGGTTGACGCCAAACCAGAGCAGGATCGGGGTCATCAGCGAACCTCCGCCGACGCCGGTCATGCCAACGATGAAGCCCACAACCAGTCCCGCAATGGTGAAACCGAAAGAACCTACATCCATACGCTACTCGACTGCCCAACTTGCCCGTGATCGGATGGCTGCCAGCATATAGATTTTTTTATAGCCAAATAGACTTGTTCGTTATTAGGTTATAACTGTTGGCCCAGGCGATCAGCGATCGGTCATCACCACCATCACATGCGCATCGCCGCCATCCTCGCTCTCGGACAGGTAGATATGGCCTACCTGGCTGTCGAAATAAGCGGTCTGCTGCGGACCGATACTCACCGCCTCGCCGGTCTCGAATTCAATCCGCACGCGGCCGCTCAGCACCACTGCGAATTCCTGCCCGGGGTGGCGGATAAAATCGTCGAACTGGCCGCGTTCGCGGGCGATGATGCGCGCATAGGCCGGGGTCATGCGTCGTTCCGGAAATGCCCCGGCGATCGGGTAATAGTCGTAGGTGCCGGTGGAGTAGCCTGCGGCGTCTGGGATCGAGTCGACCACCACGGTCGCCGGCGACGGCGCATTGACCTGGCCGCTGGCGCGAAACAGCTGGGCGATATCGACATTCAACGCGCGCGCCGCGGCAGCCAGTTTCTCGTAGCTGACCGAGACCTGTGCCAGTTCCATCTTCGATAGCGTCGAGACCGGTACGCCGCTGAGTTCAGCCAGTTGCTTGAGGGTTAGCTGGCGGGATTTGCGCACTTGCCGCAAGCGTGCGCCGACTTCGCCGCGATCAAGCAGGGGTAGGGCGCGGGAGCGCTCTGGGGCAGGCGTTTGGTCGGCGGGCATTGGGGCTCTCATCGGCGGCGTTGGTCGAACATCTTACCTTGGACACTTGCAGGATCGTAAATTCTCATATATTAGAATTCTCATAAATGATAATTATCGTGACGAGAGCCTGCATGACCCAGATCTACGACACCCTGATCATCGGCGCCGGTATTGCCGGCGCCTCTGTTGGCTACCGCTTGGCTGGCCAGCGCAAAGTCCTGCTGCTCGAGCGAGAGGCGCAGCCTGGCTATCACTCCACCGGGCGCTCGGCGGCGATGTTCATGGAGGCCTACGGCACCCCGCAAATCCAGGCCCTGACCCGCGCCAGCCGGGCGTTCTATGAGGCGCCGCCGGAGGGCTTCTGCGAGCATCCGCTGCTCGAACCTCGCGGCTGCCTGTATGTCGCCAGCGTGGAACAGCGCGACCTGCTCGAGGCGACCTACGCACAGAACCTGGCCAATGGCACCCAGGTCAGCTTGCTTGATCGCGACGGCGCCCTGGCCCTGGTGCCGAGCCTGCGTAGCGAGATTCTCGCAGGCGCGGTACTTGAGCCCGGCGCGATGGACCTCGATGTACATACCTTGCACCAGGGCTTTCTGCGTGGTTTGCGCCAAGCGGGCGGTGAGCTGCGCTGCAACGCTGAGTTGGTCCAGGCGCACTTCCTGGATGATCTATGGCAGGTCGAGCTGGCCGATGGCAGTTGTATCAAGGCGCGGCAATTGGTCAACGCCGCTGGTGCTTGGGCCGATCAGGTTGCTGAGCAATGTGGCGTGGCCAAGGTCGGCTTGCAGCCTTGCCGGCGTACTGCCTTCACCTTCCCCGGGCCTGCGGCGCAAGACTTCGCCCGTTGGCCCGCGGTGATCGGCGTCGACGAAAGCTTCTACTTCAAGCCCGATGCCGGCCAGCTGCTCGGCTCTCCGGCCAACGCCGACCCGGTCCAGCCGCAGGACGCTGCGCCAGAAGAGCTGGACCTGGCGCTGGGCATCTACAACATCGAAGCCATCACCACCCTTGAGATTCGTCGCCCCAGCCACAGCTGGGCGGGGCTGCGTTCATTCGTGGCCGATGGCGATCTGGTGCTTGGCTTTGATCCAGGCATGCCGAGGTTTTTCTGGCTGGCGGCACAAGGTGGCTACGGCATCCAGTCGGCGGCGGGCGCCTCACGCCTGGCGGCCGACCTGCTGCTGGGCCAGCCGATCTGCACCAGCTTGACCACCCAGGGGGTAGTGCCTGAGCTGCTGTCCCCTGCACGTTTTCAGCAACCGTAACCAGGAGCTTGTCATGAGCAATGAAATCCAGCGTTTTCCGAGCAGTTTGCCGTTTCCCTTCTCCCGTGCAGTCAAGGCTGGAGGCTTTGTGTTCCTCTCGGGCCAAGTGCCGATGACCCCCGGCGGTGAGGTAGTGCGCGGCGATATCCAGGCCCAGACCCGCGCGGTGTGCGAGCGTATTGGCGAGAGCCTGGCCGCGACGGGTGCGCGCTTCGACCAAGTGGTGAAGGTGACCGTGTGGCTGTCGGACATGAGCCACTTCGCCGGCTTCAACGAGGTGTACAAGGCGTTCTTCGGCGCGGCCTTGCCGGTGCGTTCTACCGTGGCTTCGGCGTTGGCGCTGGGGGTGGATGTGGAGATTGAAGTGCAGGCGTTTGTCGGGCAGAGCTGAGTGGGGCTGGGCCTGCCAACCCGTGCAAAAACCAACAAGAACAATAACTAACAGCCAGAGGTTCACATGCAAGAGCAGCTGAAGATCGCCGGTGCCTTCATCGGTGTGATCGTGGGCGCGGGGTTCGCGTCCGGACGGGAACTGTTGTTGTTCTTCGTCGACTTCGGAGTCTGGGGCTTGGTCGGCGCGGCGGTCAGTGCTGCCTTGTTCACCTTCCTGGGCATGGCCCTGGCGGGGTTGGGCAACCGTCAACAGGCCACCTCGCACAAGGACGTGATCCAGGCCATCTGTGGCCGTCATCTGGGGCTGTTCGTCGATTGGCTGATCACCTTCTTCATGTTCGCCGTGACCGTGGTGATGCTCGCCGGTGGCGGGGCGTTGCTCGAACAGCAGTTCGGCATACCGGCCCTGGCCGGCAGCGTACTGGTGACGCTGGTGGTGGTGGCGATCGTGTGCCTGGATGTGCAGAAGGTGATTCTGGCCATCGGCGCTATCACGCCGCTGCTGATTCTGGTCGCCTCGGCGATTGCCTTGTACGCCGTGTTCACCCGCGAGCAGAGTTTTGCCGAGCTGGATGTGCTGGCCAGCCAGCAGCAGGCAGGCACTCGGCACTGGTTGCTGGGGGCGTTCTTGTATGTGTCCTACAACATCGTTGCCGGTGCGCCGATCCTGGCGATTCTCGGTGGCTCGGCCAAGGGCGAGAAGACGGCAATCTGGGGTGGGCTGATTGGCGGGGCGGCGCTGGGTTTGCTGATGCTGGTGATGAGCGCCGGGCTGTTGTCACGCTTGGACAGCGTGGCTGAGCTGCCGATGCCGATGTTGTCGATTGCCAACGAGGTGTCGCCAGTGCTGGGCGTGGTGATGTGCCTGATCATCTTCGGCATGATCGTCAACACGGCGGTGGGGACGATGTTTTCGTTCTTGTCGCGGCTGTTGCCGGCGGGGACTGCGCAATTTCGCTGGGGCTCGCTGGTGACGGGCGTGGCGGCGTTCGGCTGCAGCCTGGTGGGGTTCATCAGCCTGGTGGGCGAGGTGTATCCGTTCTTCGGCTACCTGGGCTTCGTGCTGATGGCGGCGGTGTTGCTGGCGTGGGTGCGGCGTGGGCGGGTGAGCAAGGCGCTGGCGGTCTAGACGCATCGCGGGGCAAGCCCGCTCCTACACGATCAGTAGTGACCGGTAGGAACGGGCTTGTCCTTGGCTGCGCGGTTAGATACGGAAACTACCCACCAACTGCTTCAAACGCCCGGCCTGCTGGCTGAGGGCATCGCAGTGCACCAGGGTCTCGTTGAGGTTCTGCACCCCTTGCTGGTTCAGCGCGTTGATCTGGGTGATGTCCAGGTTGAGGCTTTCGACCACCGCCGTCTGCTCCTCGGTCGCGGTCGCCACCGATTGGTTCATGCCGTCGATCTCACCGATGCGCTGGGTGACGCTGGCCAGGCGCTCGCCGGCCTGGTTGGCGACTTGCACGGTCTGCTCGCTGGACACCTGGCTGGCGTTCATGGTGTGCACCGCTTCACGCGAGCCCACTTGCAGGCTGGTGATCATGCGGTGGATCTCTTCGGCCGACTCCTGGGTGCGGTGCGCCAGGTTACGCACTTCGTCGGCCACCACGGCAAAGCCACGCCCGGCTTCACCGGCCCGCGCGGCCTCGATGGCAGCGTTGAGGGCCAGCAGGTTGGTCTGCTGCGAGATGCCCTTGATCACGTCGAGGATCTTGCCGATGTCGTCGGTGCTAGCATTGAGGGTTTCGATCTGCTCGCACGACTCGCTGATCTTCAGCGACAGCGCGGTCATTGCGTTGATGGCATCGTCGACCACCTGGCGGCCGTCATGCGCCTGCTCGCTGGCGCCGCTGGCGTGCTGCGAAGCATCGGCGGCGTTGCGGGCGATTTCCTGGGTGGCGGCGCCGAGTTGGTTGATCGCGGCCGCCACGCTGTTGGTGCGCATGCTTTGCTCTTCGGAGCCGGTGATCGAGGCGTTGGAGGCGCTCACCACTTTTTCCGACAGGTCATGCACCAGGCGGGTGGCCGAAGACACTTCGCTGATCGAGGCATGGATACGCTCGACGAAGCGGTTGAAGGAGCTGGCCAGCTCGCCGAACTCGTCCTTGTTCTGCACGTCCAGGCGGCGGGTCAGGTCGCCTTCGCCTTCGGCGATATCGCGCATGGCCCGGCCCATGGTGGTCAGCGGGCGCATCAGTACTGGAATCAACAAGCCCAAGAGGCCTGCGATGGCTGCCACGGCGATGAGCATGGCGATGATCGCCGAGGTGCGGAACTGGCTCAGCGCCGCGAAGGCTTTGTCTTTGTCGATCGACAGGCCGATGTACCACTGCGCCGAAGGCAGGCCGGTCACGGGTGCGAACGAGATCAGTCGCTCTTCCCCGTTGAGGGTCACATCCTGCATGCCCGACTCGACCCGCAGGTTGCTGGCGGGGTAGATGTCCTTGAGGTTCTTCATCAGCTGGCTTTTGTCGGGGCTGACGATCACTTGGCCATCGCGGTCGGCGAGGAACGCATGGCCGATGCCGCCGAAGTCCACCGAGTTGATGATCTCCACCAGGGTATCGAGGGTCAGGTCACCGCCGACCACACCGATCAGCTGGCCGTCGGCCTTGGCTTTGACCGGGGTGGCGATGGTCACCATCAACCCGCCCACTGCGCCTTGGTAGGGGGCGGTCAGCACGGTTTGTCCAGCGCTGGCAGCGGCGCCGTACCAAGGCCGCTGGCGTGGGTCGTAGCCGGCCGGCATCTGCGTGTCGGGGCGCTGGGTGAACACGCCGTTGGCCTGGCCAAGGTAGGTAAACAGGAAGTTGCGCGTGTAGGAAGGCTGATCGACCAGCCCCGCCAAGTTGTCGCCAGCGCCTTGCTGGCCGATGTCCTGGGCGAGGTTTTCCAGGACCAGGATGCGTCCGCTCATCCAGTTCTGCACGCTGCTCGCTGTAAGCGCGCCGGACTGCTGGACCGACGATTCGATGTTCTGGCGAATCGTGCTGCGTTGCAGGTAGTCGTTGTAGAGGGTGAACAGTGCGAATGCCAGGACGACGACACCGCAGGCGCTGAGGAGAATCTTGTGGCGGAACTTCAGGTTCATGTTTCGAGACCTTGAGCCATTTCTTGGGGGAGGGCGCCGTGCGCTCGTGGCGCGATGGCGGGACCTTTCAAGGGTTTTATCGGCTCAGGGCGAAAAATGTTGAAACAGTTACTGGCTGTTCTTCATGCGATTTCGACGGACGGCTGTGCCAACCGTTCAACCAGAGTCCGCGCACCTTGGCGCAACGGCTGCTGCTTGCCCCAGAACGCATGCACCGGCAACTCCAGGGCGTTTTGCGTGTTATGAAAATCCAGCCGCACCAACCGCCCGGCAGCTATCAATGGCGCTACCCGTGACAAGGGAAAATCGCCCCAGCCAAGCCCGGCTTCGACCATCTGCAAGGCCAGGTCCAGGCTGTTGCTGCGCCAATGACTGGCGCCGATCAGCGAGCGCGGGTCGGCCAGAGGGAGCTCACTGCTACAGACCAGGATCTGCCGCACGTTGACCAGGTCCTCCAGGTAGCGAATGCGCCCGCTAAGTAGCGCCGGATGGTGAGGTGAAAGTGTTGCGACCAACGACTCGCTGGCGATGTGCTGAAAACTGCGGCGTGGATCGACCTGCAGCCCGGCAAAGGCCAGGCACAGGCTGACCCGACCGCTGTCGAGCAGTTGCAAGGCCTCCTCCTGCGGGGCGCTGAGCAGCTCGATGTCGAGCAATGGGTAGCGCTCGGCCAGGCTGGCAATGGCGCGTAACAGGGGGCGGTGATCGATGTCTGGCACCACGGCAATGGCCAGGCTGCTTTCCAATCCCTGGGACAATTCCAAGGAATGCACTTGCAGCAACCCCAGCTGCTCGGCGATCAGCCGGGCATGGGGCTCCAGTGCCTTGGCCTGGGCAGTGGGCCGGGCCTCGCGTGAACCGCGCTCGAACAGCGCATAGCCAAGCTCCGCTTCGAGGTTGCCGATGGCCATGCTCACCGCCGAAGGCACCCGCTTGAGCGCTCGCGCCGCTGCCGAGAATGAGCCGCGGTCGAGTACTGCGAGAAACACCTGAATGGTATCGCTGGAAAAATTCATAGGGTCGGCTCCTTTCAATTAATCTGAAAGCTGCTGACTTTCTCTGTCAAGTTTATTGAAGCATCCTGCACCGCTTTCGTAACCGCATCACCCGAGGTAACCCGGTGCAAGGACTTAAACGCAAACTGGTCTACGTGACCTTCTATGAACTGATCGGCCTGTGCATGTCGACCCTTGGGCTCGCCTACCTGTCAGATACCCAGGCCTCGCACACCGGGCCCTTGGCGGTGATGATCACCACCGTCGCCATGCTCTGGAACCTGATCTACAACAGCCTGTTCGAATGGTGGGAGAGTCGCCAGGTCAAGCGCGGGCGCAGCGTGGCCCGGCGGATTGGCCATGCCATTGGTTTTCAGCTAACGCTGGTGGTGTATTTGATCCCGCTGATTGCCTGGTGGCTGGACATGACCCTGATGGAGGCGTTGCTGGTGGACCTGGCGTTCATCGTGCTGGTGCCGTGCTACACCTTTGCCTACAACTGGGCGTTCGATCGGATCTTTGGCTTGCCGACGTCAGCTATGGCCACGGCTTGAGGTTAGCTGCCCCGGCTTCATCGCGGGTCAGCGCTAACCCTGTAGCGGGCTTGCCCCGCGATGAGGCCGGTGCAGGCGCCAGCGATTGTGCATCCTTGCTCAAAAGGCTGTCCTCCACCTGCCCCGACAAGTAATACACCCCAGACATCGCGCCACTCTGGCGATTCTCCATCAGCTCTTTCCATTCCTCGTTTAGCGCCACATTCAGAATCACCCGCAACTGCTCGACCATCTGTGGATGTTCACGATCGTGGGTCATCATGCCGATGCCGGTCGCCGCCACCGAAATCAACGCCCCGGCCGCCTTGCCCACCGCAGCGGCGACCGCACTGGCGATACCGCGCGGGGCCAGGGTCGCGCCAAGTTTTTCACTGGCGCGGGTGGCCACCGATGACAGCCCAACCTGGGTCTTGCTGGCCAGCTTCGCTGCCTGCTGATTGAGGTGCTGGCGTAAAGCAAGCCAGGCCGGTTGCTCATTCAGCGGCTTGGCCCTGAGCAACTGGTACAGCGTGGCGTTACGCGCATCCGGCGGGCCCAGGGCGATTGCCGGGACACGGTTGAGGCGTTGGCTGATCTGATCGGGCGGGGCGTTGTAGCGCTGGATGATCGCTGGCAACTGTTGGCCGAACAGCTGCAAATACAATTCGCTGGCGCGATCACGGATAGCCTCGGGATTGATCTGTTCGGCCACCGGTTCAATCACCCGCTCGTGATACTGCTCTTGCAGATATAACGCCAAGCGTTTCTCCGGTGGGTCAGCGCCATTGCCGCTGTTCATCTTGTACCAGGCCACTTTCATGGTCAGCCATTGCTGGGTCCAATAGCCGGTGAACCACGGAATGAAGTCGCTTTCGGTGCGCTGCTGAACCTGCTCCTTCCACACCCGCATCGAGCGCCGGGCATAGTCATTGGCTGAACCTGTGGCGCCTACCGAGGCCTCGATCAGCTCCTGGTCGATCTGTTGCCACATCGCTGCGGTCAGTACAGCGGGCGGCGGCGGGGCAGGCGGGCGCTTGCTGGCGCAACCGGTGAGGGCCAGCAATAAGAAGAGCACGACCACTGCAACACGCGGTTTCACGCAAATAGCCCCCTGGATAGAGGCTGGGTGGTTACCTGATTATAGGTAAGGGCCGGCAGTGGGGCCGGACGGCGGCCCCTTTTGCGGCAAACGGCATGCCAGCGCTTATCGCCAGTTCAGCACATTGCGTGCGGGCCGAGCTCCAACTTGGCTTCCAGGCGGTCCAGGTGCTCATGCATCAGCGCCAGGGCCGCCTGGCCGTCGCCGCTCTCCACCGCATCGATGATCGCCGCGTGTTCCTGCCAGGCGCAGTGTTCGCAGCAGGGCGATTCGTAGCGGGCGATGATCAGCGAGGTCATCGGCACCAGGCCGTTGAGAAAGCGCGCCAGCGGTGCGTTGGCGGCCATCTGCGCAAGCTTGAGATGAAACTCGCCGCCCAGGCGGATCGCCGTGCAGCGTTCACCGCTTTCATGGTGCTGGCGTTCGCGTTCGACCAACTGGCGTAGCTGGCGGATCTGCGTGGGCCGCGCACGCTGGGTGGCCAGGGTGATCAACGTGGTCTCGGCCAGCCGCCGGGCGCTGAGCACCTGGCGTGCTTGCTCTGGATCGGGGGCTGCCAGGTGCGCCGTGTGGCTGGGGCGCTGGACCACCACTTGCTGGTCCGACAAGCGCCCGAGCACCCGCCGGATCACCGTGCGGCTAACCCCAAAGGCGTTGCCCAGGGCCTGTTCGGGCAGGGCGCTGCCGGGTGGCAGGCGCTGTTCGAGGATGGCGTCGAACAGGCGCGGGTAGATCTGCTCGGCCGACAGGCGAGTCTCGCCAGTGCTGAGCAGGGCGGGCAAGTGCGGGGCGGCGTGGGCGCAGGCGGTCATGGTCGCTCTCCTAGATTCAGGGCCCGGGGTGTTCGTCCGGGATATTCAGTTCGATGCCCATGCGCTGGCCTTCCTGAAGAATGTGCCGACGCATCTGGGCGCTGGCCTGGGCGCTGTTCTTGTCGCGGATGGCGCGCACCACCGCTTCGTTCTCGCTTAGCCGCGCGGCCAGGTGTTCTGGCGAGTTGCGCAGCATGTCGGCGCTCTGCTTGAGGGCATTGCCGGTCTGCTGCACCACGCTCTGGAAGATCGGGTTGGTGGTCAGGGCGAACAGCGCCTGGTGAAAGGCGATGTAGGCGCCAACGCCGGCCTCACTGTCACCGGCATCCAGCGCTTCGCGCATGTCCATCAGGGTCAGGCGCAATTGGCCGATGTCCTGGCTGTTGGCCGACTGCGCGACCAGGCCGACGATGAATGGCTCAAGCGTGTAGCGCAGCTCCAGTACATCGGCCAGGCTGGCTGTGCCCACGCCATCGCTGACGTTCTCGGGCTGGGCGGCTTCGGCATCGAGTACCAGCACTCCCTTGCCGGGCAGCGAGCGCACCAGGCCGAGGGTTTCCAGCACGGTTACCGCTTCACGCAGGCTGGGCCGGCTGATGCCCAGTTGTTCGGCCAACTCGCGCTGGCCCGGCAGCATCTCGCCAGTGCGCCACTGGCCGCGAGCCAGCGCCTGGCGCAGTTTTTCCACCACTGAGGTGACCACGGTCGATGAGCTGATCATGGTTTGCTCCCTGTCGAAGGTTGCATCAAAGCTCCTTGAACAGGCCGGCGCGGTGGCCGGCCTGGGTCAATCAGAATTCCTGTTGATGGGCGTTGGGCTGCTTGCGCGGCAGCGGCGCGAAGCCCGGCTTGCCACTGAGCACGTTGTTGGCCCGCTCAAGGTCGATGTCTTTCTCCCAGCGCGCGATGGCCACGGTGGCGACGCAGTTGCCGATCAGGTTGGTCAGCGCCCGGCCGATACCCATGAACCAGTCCACCGCCAGCACCAGCACCAGGCCAACCACCGGGATCGCCGGCACGGCAGTCAGGGTCGCGGCGAGAATCACCAGCGCCGAGCCTGGGATGCCATGCGCGCCCTTGGACGTTACCAGCGACACCAACAGGATGGTCAGCAGGTCAGTCATGGCCAGCGGCGTGCCGGTGGCATTGGCGATGAACACGATAGCCAAGGTCAGGTAGATGGAGAAACCGTCGAGGTTGAACGAGTAACCGGTAGGGATGACCAGGCCAACCGTCGAGCTGCCGATGCCCAGATGCTCAAGCTTGCGCATGATCTGCGGCAGCACGGCGTCGGACGAGGCGGTGCCCATGACGATAGTCAGTTCTTCACGCAGGTACTTGATCAGTGGCAACAGCTTCAGGCCGGAAAGGCGCATCACCGTGCCCAGCACGATCAGCACGAAGCCTGCGCAGGTCAGGTAGAACAGCGCCACCAAGCCGCCCAGGTGCTGCAGCGACTCCAGGCCATATTTGCTGGTGGTGAAGGCGATGGCGCCGAACACGCCCAGCGGCGCCAGGCGCACGATCATGCCCATGATGCGGAAGATCACGTGGCTGAGTTCGTTGATCAGCCGCGAGATACCCGAGGCCGACTCGCCCACCAGGTTCAACGCGCTGCCGAACAGCACCGAGAACAGCAGCACTTGCAGAATGTTGTTGTCAGCGAAGGCGCCCACCACCGAGGTGGGGATCAAGTCCATCAGGAAGGTGGCGGTGCCATGGATGTGCTGACCGCGCTCGGCCAGGCCATTGGCGTCGGCCGTGGACAGCTGATCGAGGTGGATGTTGGCACCGCTGCCAATGCCGGAGGTGAAGGCGAACACCAGGCCGATGACCAGGGCAAGGGTGGTCAGCACTTCGAAGTAGATCACCGACTTAAGGCCAATCCGACCGACCTTCTTCAGGTCGCCAGCACCGGAGATGCCGCTGACCACCACGCAGAACACGATCAGGCCGATGAGCATCTTGATCAGCTTGATAAAGCCGTCGCCGAGGGGTTTTAGCTGCAGGGAGACTTCGGGAAAACTGAGGCCGCAGGCAATGCCCAGGGCAAGCCCTAGCACCACTTGGAGGAAGATCGAACGCGAGCACCATTTAAGCATGGGAGGGGTCTCTGATCGGTGTCCTTGCTTCGATGGCGCAGGGTCAAAGAGCGCAGGACTTAATTATTGTGGTCTTACCGGTTTGTTCAGTGCGTCCCCATAAAAGCGCGAAAAATCACACAAAGCAAGCAATTTTGGCCTTACCGGTCTGACCAGTTGTGCTGCGGTTATGTCTCGACCGCTCTGGTCTGCTGCACGCGTGGTTTTCAGGCCTTGGCCAGTGCCTGATTGACGGCGGTGATCAGCTTGGCGAGGTCCTTGGGCGCTGCGTTGTGCACGACACCGAACAGGTAGGCGCGCTGATCCTCTTCGTCGTCCGGTTCGGCGAAGAAGGCCTTGAGCTTGATCCCTAGCACCCTGGCAAACACCTGCAACGCGTCAATGCTGGGGGTGTAGGTGCCGGTTTCAAAACGACTGATGGTCTTGGGGTCGAAGCCGCTTTGCTCGCCAAGCTGAGCCTGTGTCAATCCGGCGAGCTTGCGGTAGCGACGCAGGGCAGATCCTAGACCTGACATCGTCATCTCTTAATTCCCATTTGGAATCAAGAACTTAACGATATAAATCGTCATAGCGCAACGCCATGATTCATCACATTTATTGGCAAAATGTGATGAATTTCGTAGAATCCACTTCTTTGACTGATCAGTCATTCAAGTTAATGTCCAAGGTGATTCGACCGCCTGTAAGGTCGCGCTAGCCGTTGTTGGACATTGGAGCTGGTCAAGGATGAACGGTTCCGGTAAGCCGCTGCCATCAAGGCAGGGCGCCGTTTCGTCTGCGAATGGAGTCTCATCGTGCGCCTCAACCTGCCGGTTTCGCCGGTCGAACAACGCTTCCCGCCAGAACAACGGCTGATCTCGGCCACCGATACGGCCAGCCTGATCACCTACTGCAATGCCGAATTTGCCGCCATCAGTGGCTACAGCCAAGCTGAGCTGATCGGTCAGCCGCACAATCTGGTGCGCCATCCCGATATGCCCGAAGCGGTGTTCGAGGACATGTGGCGCTACCTCAAGGCTGGCAAAAGCTGGATGGGCATCGTCAAGAACCGCTGCAAGAACGGCGACTTCTATTGGGTCAATGCCTATGTGACGCCGATTCTTGAAGACGGGCGGCTGGTTGGCTATGAGTCGGTGCGGGTCTGCCCAACCCGCGAGCAAGTGCAGCGCGCTCAGGCCTTGTATGCCCGCTTGCGCGCAGGCAAGCCCGCCTTGTCATTCGGCCGGCGCCTGGCAGGTCTTGGTCAGGCTATGGCTTTGCCGGTGGCGGCCGGGGCGCTGGCGGTTGCGGCTAACCAGCTGTGGCCGGGTCTGACGGGGCAGGGGCTGACGCTAGCGTTGTTCGTCTCATATGGGGTATGGGCCAATGGCGGTGTTGGCCGGCAACTGCGGCGGATCGTCAACGGCGCTGAAGGCACGTTCGCCGACCCGATAGTGGCGCTGACCTACAGCGATTTGCCTGGCGCCGCGGGGCAGCTCGAGCTGATTCTGATCGGCGAAGAGGCGCGGCTGAAAACCGCGCTGACGCGCTTGAGCGATCTGGCCGGACAAATGGCCGTGGCCGCCGGTGATGCCGGTCGGCTGTCGCGCAGCACCGAAGAGGCGCTGCTCGAACAGCGCGCCGAAACCGACCTGAGTGCCACGGCCCTGACCCAGATGGCCGCCTCCATCGCAGAAGTGGCCAATCATGTGCAACTGACCGCAGGCGAGGCGCACACCGCGCATCAGTTGGCGGAGCAGGGCAGTCAGGTGGCCGATGCCAGTGGCACGGCGATCCGTGACTTGGCCGGCACGGTGGATCAGATCAACCAGGCGGTCACCGAGCTTGCCGGGCAGACCGATAACATCGCCGAAGCGGCGGGGATGATCCGCGCCATTGCCGAACAGACCAACCTACTGGCGCTCAACGCTGCCATCGAGGCGGCGCGTGCGGGTGAACAGGGCCGAGGCTTTGCCGTGGTCGCCGACGAGGTGCGGGCACTGGCCGATAAAACCCGCCAGTCGACCTTGCATATCCAGACCATCATCGACGGCTTGCGCGGCGGTGCCGAGCAGGCTGTGGCCATTGCCAGTCGCGGTATCGCCGGTGCTGAACAGGGCGTGGCGCGGGTGCTCGAAGCGCAGCAAGCCCTCGACGGCATTCGCCAGGCGGTGCAGCGCATCAGCGACATGGGCCAGCAAATGGCCACGGCTTCGCAACAGCAGTCGGCGGTGGCTGAGGATGTCTCGCGGCAGATCAACGGCGTGGCGGGCATTGCCCAGCAGAGCGCGCTCAGTGCCAATGCCGCGGCGTCGCGCGGCGCCGAACTGGAACAGGTGTGTGCCGGGCTGCGCGCCCTGGTTGAGCGCTTCAACCGCTAAGGCATGATGTACATGGATGATATCTATCGCGCGGCTGTGGACGCGGCCGCGATCTTTTCCGAAACCGACCTGCGCGGGCGGATTACCTACGTCAACGAGCAGTTCTGCAGCATCTCCGGCTATAGCCGCGAGGAGCTGCTGGGCGCCAACCATCGCATCCTCAACTCGGGCTTGCACGAGCCGGAGTTCTTCCTTGAAATGTGGCGAGCGCTGGTCGCTGGCCGGGTGTGGAAAGGCGAAATCTGCAACCGCGCCAAGGACGGCTCGTTGTATTGGGTCGACAGCACCATGGTGCCGCTGATCGATCCGCAGTCGGGCAAGGTGCACAAATATGTGTCGATCCGCTTCGACGTCACCGAGAAGCGTCAGTTGCTGCACACCTTGCAGTGGCGGGTGGGCCACGATGTGCTGACCGGCCTGCCCAACCGCGCTTATCTCTCCGACCTGCTCAACCAGGCGTTGGCCTTTTCCCGCCGCGAGGAAATCCCGCTGGCGGTGTGCATGCTCGACCTGGATGGCTTCAAGGCGGTCAACGATGGCTACGGGCATGCCGCCGGTGACCTGCTGCTGATGGAGGTCGCCCAGCGCTTGCAGGGCATTTTGCGCGCAGGTGACTCGGTGGCGCGGCTATCGGGCGATGAGTTTGTGCTGATCTTGCGTCACATCGATGGCAGTGCGCCGCTGCATGCGGCGTTGCAGCGCATTCTGCACACGTTGGCCGCGCCGTATCTGATTCGTGAGCGCAGCCTGTCGCTGAGCGCCAGCATCGGCGTCACCCTGTTCCCGCAGGACGACGAGGACGCCGATACCTTGGTGCGCCACGCCGACCAGGCCATGTACGTGGCCAAGCAGCGAGGGCGCAACCGTTATCACCTGTTCGATGTGTCCCAGGAGCAGGAGCAGAAGGCCACCCACCAGACCGTGGCGCGGGTTCGCCAGGCCCTGCATCAGAGCGAGCTGTGCCTGCACTATCAGCCGAAGGTCAACATGCGTACGGGCCAGGTGTTGGGGTTCGAGGCGTTGCTGCGCTGGATGCACCCGGCCAAGGGGCCGGTGCCACCCGGAGCATTCTTGCCTTTAGTGGAGCAAACCGACCTGATCGTCGAGATCGGCGAATGGGTCATCGACCAGGCCTTGGCCCAACTGCAAGGCTGGCAACGCCAGGGCCATCGCTGGTCAGTCAGCGTCAACATCGCCGCCCGCCACCTGCAACGCAGCGACTTCGTCCAACGCCTGCAAGACGCACTTTCCCGCCATGCCGAGGTCGACCCCAAGCAGCTCGACCTGGAAATCGTCGAGTCCGTCGCCATCGAGAACATCCACCATGTCAGCCGTTGCCTGGAGGCTTGCCAAGCCCTGGGTGTGCGCTTCTCGCTGGATGACTTCGGCACTGGCTATTCGTCGCTCAATTACCTCAAGCGCCTACCGACCCAGACCATCAAGATCGACAAATCATTTGTGCGCGACATCCTCCATGACCACGACGACCTGGCCTTGACCGGCGCGGTCATCGGCCTGGCCCGTGCGTTCGATCGTGAGGTGATCGCCGAGGGCGTGGAGAGTGTCGAGCATGGCCGGCTGCTGATGGAGCTGGGTTGTGAACTGGCCCAGGGCTATTGCATCGCCCGGCCCATGCCGGCGGGCGAAGTGGTGGGTTGGGTGGCCGGCTACCTGCAGCCGGCGCAGTGGCTCACACCTGTGGCGCCGTGCTCTTGACCGAGGCCAGTTCCGGGTGCGCCACCAGTTTGTCGATGTGCAACTCGTCGTTGTTCATCCAGGTTTCGGTCAGCACCCGGTAGTGCTCCATGTCGCGGCAGCGCATGCGCAAGCTGTAGTCGAAGTGGCCGCTGATAAGCTGGCATTCATACACCTGCGGGCAGGCACGCACGGTGGCCTCGAAGGCTTTCTGCGCGGCGCGCCCGCTTTGGTTGGACAAGGCCACCAGCACCAGCAATGACAAGCCCGGCGAGACCGTTTGCAGGTCGATGATCGCGCCATAGCCGCGGATCACGCCGCGCCGCTCCAGCTTGCGCACCCGCTCCAGGCAGGGCCTGGGGGTCAGGTGCACGAGGGTCGAAAGCTTCTCATAGGTGATGCGCCCGTTGTGCCGCAGCACATCGATGATAGCTTCATCGATGCGGTCCAGCGCGGCGGGGGCGTGAGCGGTGTTGGCCTTGGTATCCATATGCGGCGTGACTTCACTTAAGACGGTTGGAAAGGAACTGCCGCAGGCGATCGCTCTGGGGGCGATCGAGGATCTCGGCGCTGCCGTGCTCCTCGACCAGGCCCTGGTGCAGGAACAGCACCTGGCTCGACACCTGGCGGGCGAATCCCATCTCGTGGGTAACCATCAGCATGGTACGTCCTTCCTCGGCGAGCGTCTGTATCACCTTGAGCACTTCCCCGACCAGCTCGGGGTCGAGGGCTGAGGTCGGCTCGTCGAACAAAATGATCTCCGGCTCCATCGCCAGCGCGCGGGCGATGGCCACCCGCTGCTGTTGGCCGCCAGAGAGAAACGCCGGGTACTGATCGGCTGCCCGCGCGGGCAGGCCGACCTTGTCCAGGTAGGCGCGGGCGCGGGCCTCGGCTTCGCTGGCACTGATGCCCAACACCTTGCGTGGCGCCAGGCAAATGTTCTCCAGCACGGTCAAGTGGCTCCACAGGTTGAAGTGCTGGAACACCATCGCCAGGCGCGTGCGCAGGTTCTGCAATTGAGCCGGCGGCGGGGTGCGGGTGCCGGGGCGGATCTCAAGGGTCTGGCCGTCCAGGGTGATACTGCCGGCGTCGGGTTGCTCAAGGAAGTTGATGCAGCGCAGGAAGGTGCTCTTGCCCGAGCCGCTGGCGCCGATCAGGCTGATCACATCGCCCTTGCGTGCTTGCAGCGAAACACCCTTGAGCACCTGGTGCTCGCCGTAATGCTTGTGCAGGCCGTCGACGCTGAGTTTGCGGGTGCCGCTGAGGCTGTGGGTGCCTGGGGCGAGTTCGGTGATGGGCAGGGACATGGCAGACAGGGTCATCGGTTCAGCCTCGGGCAGGGTTCAGAAAGCGCATCCAACGGCGCTCGGCCAGTCGGAACAGGCCGACCAGGGCGAAGGACAACAGCATGTACAAGATCGCCGCGACGCCGAAGGCCTGGAAGGTCAGGAAGGTCGCGGCATTGGCATCGCGGGCCACCTTGAGGATGTCGGCGACAGTGGCGGTGAAAGCCAGCGAAGTGGCGTGCAGCATCAGGATCAGTTCGTTGCTGTAGGCCGGTAGCGAACGGCGCAAGGCTGCAGGCAGCACCAAGAACAGGTTTAGCCTCCAGCCGCTCAGGCCATAGGCTTGGGCCGCTTCCATCTCGCCGTGGGGGATGTTGCGGATAGCCCCGGCGAAGATCTCCACGGTGTAGGCGCAGGTGTTGAGCACGAAGGCCAGCAGGGTGCAGTTCAAGGCGTTGCGAAAGAACTGGTCGAGCAGGGCGTGCTCGCGCACCACCTCCAGGCTGTACAAGCCGGTGTAGCAAATCAGCAGCTGGATATACAGGGGGGTGCCGCGAAACACGAAGGTGTACAACTGCACCGGCAGGCGCAGCCAGGCGCGGCGTGAGACCCGGGCCAGGGCCAGCGGCAACGAGAGCAGCAAGCCCAGGAGCATGCTGACCACGAACAACCAGAGGGTCATGGCCAGGCCGGACACGCCACTGCCGTCGCTATAAAGGTAGGCCAGGCCGTATTGCTGAAGCAGTTCGATCATCGCGCCAGCTCCTTGACTCCGGTGTTGTAGCGCCGCTGCAGGTAGTTGAGCAGGCGGTTGGAGAGGGTGGTGATCAACAGGTAGACCAGGCCTGCGATGCACAGGAAGAACAGCATGTCGTTGGTGGTCTTGCCGGCGTTCTGCGCGGCCTTGACCAGGTCGGCCAGGCCGATGATCGAGACCAGCGCGGTAGACTTGAGCAGCACCAGCCAGTTATTGCCCAGGCCCGGTAGGGCGAAGCGCATCAGTTGCGGGAACAGCACCAGCGTAAATCGCTGTGCCCGGCTCAGGCCATAGGCGGTGGCCGCTTCCAATTGGCCTGCGGGCACGCTGAGGATGGCGCCGCGAAAGTTCTCGGTGAAGTAGGCGCCGTAGATGAAGCCCAAGGTCAGCACGCCGGCGCTGAACGGGTCGATTTCAACGTAGTCCCAGCCCAGTGCTTCGGTCAGGTCGTTGAGCCAGATCTGCAGGCTGTAGAACAGCAGCAGGATCAGCACCAGGTCAGGCACGCTGCGGATCAAGGTGGTGTAGAGGGTGGCGGGGATGCGCAGCAGGGCTGAGCGCGAGAGCTTGGCACAGGCGCCGATCAGGCCCAGCAGCAGGCTCAGGGCCAGCGCCAGCAGGGCCAGTTTGACCGTCATCCAGGTGCCTTCGGCCAGCAACGGGCCGAAGCCTTGCAGGCCGCTCGTGAGCAAGTCGTTCATGGGGTAGGGATCTCGTGGAGGCCGCTTCGCCGGCAAGCCCGCTGCCACACAATGGCGTGGACAGCGAGGTTAGCTAGCGGTCAGGTCATTCGTTGTAGATATCCAGTTCGCCGACATACTTCTTCTGGATCGCGGCATAGGTGCCATCGGCGTGGATCGCGGCGATGCCTTTATCGAGCAGGGCCTTGAGCTCGGGATCGGTCTTGCGCAGGCCCATGGCGATGTCCAGCGGCAGGGTCGGATCCTTGATCGCCGGGCCCGACTTGAAGCCTGCACCTTCGGGCTTGGAGAGGAAGTTGAGCTGGGCTTCGAGCTTGTCGGTGACGGTGGCGTCAAGGCGGCCGTTGATCAGGTCGGCGTAGTTCTGGTCTTGGGACTGGTAAGCCTTGACCTGGGCACCCAACGGCGCCAGCTTGGCGCGGGCATAGGCTTCTTGCAGCGAGCCTTGCAGCACGCCGACTTGCTTGCCCTTGAGAGATTCTGCGGTTTCGCCAAAGTCGGCACCATTGCGCACGATGACTGAGGTGGGGCTGAGGAACAGGCGCTCGGTGAAGGCGATCTGCTTGAGCCGCGCTGGGGTGACGGCCATCGACGACATGATGGCGTCGAACTTGCGTGCGCGCAGAGCCGGGATCATGCCGTCGAACTCGTTGTGCACCCAGGTGCATTTGACTTGCAGCTTGGCGCAGATGGCATTGCCCAGCTCGATATCGAAGCCTTGCAGGCTGCCGTCGGCGGCGACCGATTCGAACGGGGGGTATTCGGGGAACACGCCGAAGCGGATTTCAGTCCACTCCTTGGCCTGGACGGCGGTGGCGCACAAGGAAAGCAGAAGGACGCCGAGGCGTTTGCGCATGCGGATCATATGAAGGTCCCTGGGTGTTGTTATTTGAAGTAGGGGCAGTTCAGAACGGTCGGTTGCTGTTGTTATGGGTGACTCATCGGTCAGGGGTCAGGATGCGCGAGCTAGAGGGGTTTTTTGTGTCGTTTGGTGTGTGCTGGGCTGACCGATTCGGTCGTTAGGCGCGTGATGGCAGCGCAATCGGCTGTCGCGACATCGGTTTATAGAAGTGCGACAGCGGTTTTAGCGTGGGTTATGGCGTTTTGGGGCCGGCAATGCAGGCCCCAAAACAGCGTTCAGGCAATGCGTTTGACGCTGGCCACCTTCGGCTGCAACAGCGCATACAGATCCTTCGGATTCTCAAGCGCCGGCACCAGCGCGATGTCACTGCCAATCTCCAACGCCTTGGCCACATCCAGCACATAACGCAGCGCCGAGTAATCCTCGATGGCAAACCCAACCGAGTCGAACAGGGTGACCTGCACGTCACTCTCGCGCCCGGCGACCAGCCCCTGGACCACCTGCCAGAATTCAGTGGTCGGCGAGTCCGCCGGCATCTGCTGAATCTCACCCTCGATGCGGCTCTGCGGCTCGTACTCGACGATCACCCGCGCTCGCTCAACGATCTCCCGGTGCAACTCGGTCTTGCCGGGGCAGTCGCCGCCCACGGCATTCAGATGCATGCCCGGTTCGATCATCTGCGGGGTGAGAATGGTCGCGTAAGCCTTGTCGGCAGTCACCGTGGTGACGATGTCGGCGCCGCGTACCGCCTCGGCCACGGAGCCTGCAAGGGTCAATTTCAAGCCCGGGTAGCTGGCCAGGTTGGCCAGCAGCTTGGCCGAAGCGTCGCGGTCGATGTCATACAGGCGGATCTCCTCGATCCCCAGCATGGTATGGAAGGCAATGGCTTGGAATTCGCTCTGCGAGCCATTGCCGATCAGCGCCATGCTGCGGCTGCCAGGCCGGGCCAGGTAGCGGGCGGCCAGGGCCGAGGTGGCGGCAGTGCGGATGGCGGTGGTCAGGGTCATTTCGCTGAGCAGCACCGGTGCGCCGGTGTCGACGTCGCCCAGAGCGCCAAAGGCCATGACCGTGAGCAGGCCATTGTGGGTGTTCTTCGGATGGCCGTTGACGTACTTGAAGGCATACAAGTTGGCGTCCGATACCGGCATCAACTCGATCACCCCGTCAGGCGAGTGGTTGGCCAGGCGTGGGCATTTCTCGAAGTCGTGCCAGCGCAGGTAGTCCTGGCGGATGTACTCGGCCATTTCGCCAAGGCAGCTGGGCAGGCCCTTGCGGTTGACCAGGCGGGCGAGGTCTTGCACGTCGATGTAGCGGGTCATGAGGGTCTCCTTCAAGGGTCAATGGCGCACGGGCAGGTGCACTTCGGCGAGCATGCAGCGGGCGCTGCCGCCGCCGATGCGTTCGATATGGTCGATGTTCACCACCACCGGCTGGTTGTGCCGCTCGACCTGGCTGCGCTGGCGGCTGTCGAGCGAACGCCAGGCGCTGCGCGACATCACCAGCAGGGGTTGGCCTTGTTTGTCGTGGACTTCGAGCATGTTGCCGGCGAAGTTCTCCAGGTGCTCGAAACCCAGGGCCAGGATGTCCTTGCCGGTATCGCGCAGCGAGTGTTCCAGGGCCTTGCGTTCATGGGCGTGGGGCAGGGCATCGAGGCAGGCGACGGCGAGTTGGCGGCCTACATTCATCATTACGTTGCTGTGGTAGATCGGCGCCTGTTGGCGATCAACGGCATGGAACAGGCACAGGCGATAGTCCAGCTGTTCGGCGAACTGGCGCAGCGCGGTCTCATGGGTGCGGTCGGAGTGGCAGGCGTAGCTGATCCGGTGTTCGCGGTCCAAAACCATGCTGCCAGTGCCTTCGAGGAACAGATTCTGCTGCTCCAGCGGGCTTAGATCGATGGTCTGGCCGATGCTGAAACGCTCGCGGATAACCTGCAAAACGCCCTTGCCGCGCTCCAGTCGGCGGTTGTGGCCTTGCATGGGGTAGAGCACCAGGCTGCCGTCGGCATGGCTGCTCCACCAGTTGTTGGGGAAGATCGAATCTGGGGTGTGCGGCTCGGGCGTGTCTTGCACCACCAGCACCTCGACTCCGTGCTGGCGCAAGGTGTCGACGTAGCCATCGAACTCTTCCAGTGCTTTGCGGCTGGCGCTTTCTGGATCCAGCGGGGCCTGCTGGAAACGGTTGTTGCTGGCGGTGTCGGGGTTGAAGGCGAACCGCGCCGGGCGAATCATGAGGACGGTATTTGTTGTTTGCATTAGGGCACGCATCCACAGGTGGGCTGTGTGTCCATTGTCCGCCCAAGGGTGATGAAATCCCGGCTGAAGCGCGGCTGGTGCTCAGCAGCTCCAGCTGAAAAAGTGGGGTGTGCAGCCGAATCGGCTGCACACTGTCAAAGCCGCGCCGGTCAGGCTTGGCTCACGTGGAACAATTCTTCAGCCAGCTGAGCATAAAGCGCGTGTTCTGCTTGGCGACGGGTGCTTAGCAGCAGCCTGCCTGCCAGCTCATACAAGCCACTCTCGCCAGGGTAGCGATTGGAAACCAGATCGATGCGTTGCAACACGCCGTCGATCCGCCAGACCAGCCCAGGCACCGCCTGGGTTTGTCGCTCCAGTTCAGCGATAAAGCGTTCGGGCACGGCGGGGCCACTGTAGGGGCCGGGGCTGGAGGTTGCCTCGCTGAGTTCATTGAAGTACTCCGAAGCCGCTTCCCAGTCTCGCGCCAACGCCTCGAACGAGACCGGACGCAAGCGCCGGATCCAGGCCTGCCAGAAGCGTTGCTCGCTGGCCCAGTGCGCCAGGTAACGAGCATCTGTCTCGCCCTCAACAGCCACTGCCAGGCGTTCTAGCGTCGCCTCGCTGAGGTTGGCCAAATAGCCAAAGGCGATCTGTCCGGGCTGCTCGGGCAAGCCCAGCCGGTCTGCGAGGTAGATCCGCGCAACCAGCGCCATTTCGATTTCATCCAGCGGGCTTTGCGGGTTGCTCAACAGCGCGTCGCTCAGATCGTCATCAGGGTGCAAGACGGGAGCCGCCTGGCGCGCTGCGTCGTCTTCTGCGGCTGCCAATGCGTTACGCCGAGCGACGCGGGCGTCGTACACGGCGGCGACTTGCCCATCCAGGCGGCTCTGGCGCGCCATGGCGGTGGCCACGGATACCGCCACGGCCTCGTCGCCAGCACCTGCTTGGGCGGTAGAGACGGCGCGCCAGATCGATACCTCTGTTTCTACTTGCTGGAACAGCAGACTGGCCTGATCAACGCACGCTTGGGCGGCGGCATCGATCTGGTTGACCAACTGTTGCTGCAATTGCGCCAATCCCCAACCGCCGTCTTCGCCGGCAACCGGTTGCAGGCCTAGCACACGCAGGATATGCACGATCCGTTCGCGCATCCGAGGTGGGCTGGCGACATATTCCGGCGTATCTACCATGCGCTCGAACAACCGGTACAGCGGTGCCCACATGGGGTCCTCGGCGTTGGCTTGACGCTGCGCTTGCAAGTCGTCGGGAAGCTCTATAGCCCAGGCTTGCTCGGGCGATACGTCAAGTGCGTCCAGGTCGGGAATGGCCGCTAGAGCTGCATCACGCAAATTGACTTGGGCTTGTTCGTTGAATGGGTTGCCGTCGAAGTCGTAGAACGTCTGCTCTTCACGGTTGCGGATCGCTTCGGCAAATGCGCTGTCATGCAGCGCGGGCGCATCGACCAAGCGGTTGCCGCTCAGGTCCAGTGACCGCAGTACCAGCGGGCGTTGGCCCATAAGATCCGGCAAACCCTGGGGCCACTCGCTGAGTTCACACTGATCGAGATCCAAAGACTCCAGGTGCTGCCAACCGGTTACATCGGGTGCCAGCTGCAATGGGTTTTCCCCCAAGCGCAGCGAGCGCAGGCGAGTCAATTGAGCGAGTGCTGCGCGGCTTTCGGCGGTCAAGGTGATGGCATTGGAGCCGAGGCTCAGTTCGCTCAGTGCAGGCCAGCCGTGCAAGGCTTGGAAATGCTCGGTTTGCAGGGTCAGGGTGTTAAGGTCGAGTTGCAGCGCTTGCAGGTGTTGCAACTGCGCTAGTCGTTGCAGCGCTGCAACCGGAAGATTTTCAGCGGCATCGGTCAGGTTCAGGCGCTGTAGCCGCGCCAGACGAGTCAGCACATTGAGGTTTCGTTCGCCATCGAGCGGGAGGAAGTTCTCCGCGACATCTAATGCTTGCAACTCGCGCATCTGGGCGATGGGCTCAGGCAGCCAGCGCAGCATATTGGAGGAAATGTCCAGTAGCTGAACCCGCGGGAAGGCTTGCAGAAAGCCCTCCATGTTCATCGCTTCGCCGCTGTGTGAACCGTTGACCATGAGCACCCTGACGTGTTCGAGTTGGCTTGGCAGGTTGGGTAGCGGGCCCAGGTGCTCTGCCTGCAGGATCAGCCCCACATCACCCGGCTGGCCCTCCCGGCGCCAGGCTTGGCGTATCCGCCGCGCAGCCTCGGTACGTGTGGCCCTTCTTTGCTCAAGCGCGCCTACTGCGATGCCCTCGGGATCGTTGATCCAGGTATCGAGCGTGCGGTTGAGCCGTTGCAGGTCGGTGCGTAGACGTTCCAGCAATCTACTGAACGCGCCTGGGCTGTTGCCTGCTTCCTCGCGCAAGCGCTGACGTAACCATTCACGATCTTGCGGCTCGCGGCTGGGAAACAGCGCATCAAACGCTTGCTCATCAGTTGTCCAGCCTTGGCCGCGGCCGCTGAGTGAGTAACCGATACGGCGCTCTTGTGGCAGCCGCGTTGGTAGGCGGTACAAGGGGCGCACTGGCGCCAGCCCCAGTTGCCTGGCGGTATGCCGCCGATCTATCGAGGCCTTTTCGAACAACGCATCGCGCAGGCGCAGCGGTTGATGAATCTCAAGTTTCATTGCGACCCGCTCGGTATCGGGCAGTGCGTTGAGAATCGCCTGGTAGATAGTCATCTTGCTAGCCAGGGCTTGGCCGCGTTCATCATAGGGTTGGTAGCCCTGCGCGCTGCGCACCAGGGTTTTGACCGGCCGGCCCTCGGCGCCGCAGGCCTTGAGCAGCGGGCCATGTGGGCTGCCTTGGCGCAGTTCGAGGCGCACATCGTTGGTCCAGCCGGGTAGTTGCTCAAGCGTGCCGAAGATCAACGCATCACGGTCCTGGGCTGGGCCGCTTTGTTGATAAAAGCGCTGCAAAGCGCGGTCGATGCGCGCTTCACGCAAATACACTCGGGCCGTTTCGGCGATCGACAAGGGCAGCCGGCCGCTCTGTTGCA
This sequence comes from Pseudomonas urmiensis, assembly GCF_014268815.2. NCBI lineage: Bacteria > Pseudomonadati > Pseudomonadota > Gammaproteobacteria > Pseudomonadales > Pseudomonadaceae > Pseudomonas > Pseudomonas urmiensis. The sequence continues at coordinate 2,964,360 of NZ_JABWRE020000001.1, read as the reverse complement.
TCTGCGTGACGTCCTTGGCATCAGCCTTGGCCAGGATCTCAGCGCGGGCCCTTGAGCTTAGCGATGGGAAGTCGTGCGCCAGTGCGCTGGCGTCTGTCCAGCGGCTCTCAGGCCCCGCTGCACCCGTTGCATCCAGCGCTTGCAGGCTGTCGAGCAGCATGGCGGGCGCGGCTTGCTGATCGACCATCACGCGGCGTAGCGCCGCTTCGCTGTAGCCACTGCAGCGCAGCGCGCGCAACAGGGTTTCATCGCTCACCGCAGGCTCGCACCTGGCGATACGCCTGAGCAACTTGGCGGTATTCCAGGCCAAAGGTTGCTCGTGTTCAAACTGCCAGGGTATTTGGCCGTTACCGAGCATTCGCGGTTGATACCGATGGCCCTTGGCAGGCGCCAATTGCCAGCCACCTTCAGGGTTTTGCTCCACGGGCAATGCCTTGCCCTCGAGGCTTAGCCAGTGCTTGCCTTGCCAAAGGTGCGGGCCTTGGCCGTCGCTGGCGGTGCCGGCGGGCCATGGGGTTAGCTCGATGAAAGGCTTGAGATCGCCGTGCCACAAGCGTGAACTTGATTTGCCGGCAAAGCTTGTCCAGTGCTCCAGCGGACCAGGCGGTTCGATTGCCGCATGTGCAGCCCCCAGTACAGCGAACTGCACCAGGCTATCGAACACCTCGAAGAGATGCTCGATGGCCGCATCCGTTTCACCTTCCTCGAGGGCGTGGACCCCTTCGAGAAATTCGTTGACGATCTGCGCGCCTCCTATCACCAACATGACTTGAGCAAGGCCTGGAAGGAACAAACTGACCACGTTCAGCACCGTCAGGCCGACGCCGAACCAACCCAGAATTCGCTCGCGTTGCGCCTGGGCGTCTAATTGCGCGGTCGGGACGGCGAGGGTGACGGCATCGTCAAGTGTGCTCTGAACTTGGTTGCTGGCGCGGGCAGTGAAGCAGTTGCCGGGCCACTGAGTGAACGTCAGGCTCAGGCGGGCATTTTTGTCCAAGGTTTCCTGCCACAGCTCATGTGGGGCGGGAAACGCACGCTTGATCCAGCTGAACGACTGGCCTTTTTCCAGTACCGGTGGTGTGGGATGAAGGGTTGCGTAGGGATAGCGCGGATAGAGCCTCTGGCGCAGCCGGGCGATAAAAGTAGGGCGTTGCCCGTGGCTGACGTAACGCGTGAAGAATTGGCGAAAGTGGGTGTTCCATAGCCTTCGAGTCAGCGCGGCTCCAGCGGCCTGCAAGGAGGGATACTGGCGCACTGCGCCCTGCTGATCACCCGGTAAATAAAGAAGGCAGGGTTCGGTTTGCCCTTGGGGCTCGCGGCGCACCAGCAGCGGGCCGCTCAGAGGTACGCCTAAGACGCTCAAGTAGCCACATTGCAGGCGCGTCGAGCCGTGTACTGAAGGGATCTCGACCGCTCCTGCCAGGGCGGCTTCGCCCAGCGCTTGCCCCCGGCTGTCGAGCCGACCCTGCATCTGTGCGCAGCTGAGCTCGGCGGCAAAAGCGGCGTGGTCCTGGGCGCGCAACAGGCTGCGAAAAATGTCGTTGTCGACATGATCGCGCAGGTGGTTCAGATAGCGCTGGCCCAGGTCAAGGTTGCGGATGCCCTTGACGAACCTGCTCGTATCCAGCGCCATCCGCGCGCCATCGGCTGAAGGATAAAGCCAAATTGGCGTGTCCGGCTTCAGGTTTTGCAAAGCGGCCTCCAACCAGGACATCGATCGGTGATGGCCCGGGGTGCGATCGCTGAGTACTGCTTGGTCAACCTGGGGCAGCGTCTGGCCGGGATACCAGGACTTAAGAGCGTCGTGCAGCAGTGGCCGGCAGAAAGTCTCGACCGATTGGATAGAGGCCATGGCCTGCTCCAGCTTGCGGGTGGCCTTATGACTGAGCTGCAGACGGCTTTTCAGCGTGCTGCGCTGCGCAAGGGTGCTCTGTTGCAGCCAACTCGGCATTCGTTGATGGATCAAGGCAAGGTGATGAGGCAGTGCGTGAGACATGAGCTGCTCCTGGTGTGTGGAGCAGCGAGGCTAAGCAAACGCCAGTGCCGGGGTTGTGTATCCGGTTACTACCTGTGCCGGACAAGGCTTGAGTGGGCGGGCTCGACACCTTGCTCACGCAAGCGCTTGTATAAGGTGGTGCGGCTGATACCCAGGCTGCGGGCCAGCGAGGAGAGGTTGCCGTTAGCCGAGCGCAGCAGTTCAACCAGGCTGCCGGTTGCCGGCGCATTGCCTGGCAACGCGCAACTTTCTGAAGGACCAGAGTGTGGTTCAGCAAAACCTTGTGGTAGGTGTTCGATGCTGATCGCAGCGGTGCCAGCGAGTGCCAGTGCCACTTGCAGCACGCTGCTCAGTTGCCGCAGGTTGCCAGGCCAGGGGTGGTTGAGCAAAACCTCCATCACTTGGGCAGTCAGCTGCTGGGGTTGCCCAGCCTCGCAATAGCGGGCATGCAGTTGCTCGATCAACTGACGCTTATCGCTACGCTCGCGCAGCGCTGGCAGTGTCAGGCTCAGGCCAGCGATGCGATAGTAGAGGTCTTGGCGAAATGAGCCGTCGCGCACTTGCACGGCCAGGTCGCGATTACTCGCCGAAACCACCCTGATGTCCACCGCTACCGGCTCAGCGCTGCCCAGCGGTTGAATGCTGCGCGATTGCAGCACCCGCAGAAGACGAGCTTGGGTGGCCAGTGGCATGTCGCCGATCTCATCGAGAAACAGGATGCCCAGGTGGGCCTTGCGGATCAGCCCAGGGTTGCCTTTGTGGTGGGCACCGGTAAAGGCGCCTTTGTCATAACCGAACAGTTCCGACTCCACCAGCTCGGCTGGGATCGCTGCACAGTTGACCGCCACCAGTGGTTGCTGGGCACGGCTGCTGGCGCGGTGCAGGGCTTGCACGAAGACTTCTTTGCCGACGCCCGTTTCGCCCTGGACCAGCACCGGGATGTCCTTTTCCAGCAGTAGCCCAGCCTGGGCCAAGGCCTTCTCCACACGCGGGTCGCAGTTGCCGCTGCGCTGACCAGTGCGCGGCTTGCGTGGGGCGTGCCATTGGCAATGCAAGCGGTTGCGCCCGGTCGCTTGCAAGGCAAACGGCTGGCCCTCGGCTTGCGCCAGGATCTCGCGTAGCGGGATCTGGAACAGCTGCTCCAGATTGTGCTGCAGCGGCACCCGGCCCAGCAGGCTATCGGCCCGGTGGTTGGCGGCCAGTACCCGACCGTGTTCGTCGAACAGCAGCAGGCCGGCCCATGAGCTGTCGAGGTTATCCGGACCACTGTTGAACAGCAGCTGGTGCAATTGATCGGCATGCCGGGCGAGGATCAGCCGGTTCTCCAGGCTCTGGCTCATCATGCGCACCAGGCCCAGGGTTTGAGCGGCGGGCAGATAACCATCGCTGGCCACATCGAGCACGCCAATCAGGCCTCGCTCGGCATCGAACAACGGCGCAGCGGCGCTGGCCATGTAGCGATTCTGGCGCAGGAAGTGCTCGTCCTGGCTGACATGTATGGCTTCGCCGCAGATCAGCGCGGTGCCCAGGGCATTGGTCCCCACGCCTTGCTCGCGCCAGCAGGCTCCAGGGCAGAAACCATGTTGTTGGCGCGGCTCGACAAAACGCTGCGTACCCCAGGTCTGCAGCAGGCAGCCAGCGGCATCGGCGAGCATGACCAGATAGCTGGAGTTGCCCAACAGGTGGCTGTATTGCGGCATGACCTCATCTCGGGTTACGCGCAGCAGGGCGTGCTGGCGTTCGAGCAGGGCGTTCAGTTGCACGGGGGTTAGGCAGTCGAAATCCGGCGCGCCGTGGGGCGCCAGGCCGTGCTCGCGGCAACGCGCCCAGGAGGCCTGGATCAATTGGGCATGGGTCGATGCGGATGCGGCCATGGGCCTGTCCTGTGTGATTGTTGTTTTGTGCCGACCGCAGTTCAGTGTTGTTCAGCGCTGTTCATTGTCAATGCCGGGTCTGTTCAGTTGTGCAGCGAAACTGTTCATTGGTGTTCAGTCGGCTTGTGCTGGCAACCAGCGTTGATGCCTCGCGGCTCGGTGATAGAGCCCTCGCCCCTGGCCTGGCACGGATCTGGCTCTGGTCTGCGCACAACAACGACAAAAGGCCACGCCATGTCCCTGGTGCTTGAGCAGGTCAGCCGCAGCGTCGACAACCAGCCTTGGATTGTCGATGCCAGCCTGCGTTTCGAACCCGGCTCGTTCAACGTGCTGTTGGGTCGCACCCTGGCCGGCAAGACCAGCCTGATGCGCCTCATGGCCGGGCTCGATCGGCCTGATCGTGGTCGGGTGCTGATCAATGGCCAAGACGTTACCGGCGTGCCGGTGCGTCAGCGCAACGTGTCGATGGTCTATCAGCAGTTCATCAATTACCCGACCCTGACGGTCTTCGAGAACATCGCCTCGCCCTTGCGCCAGGCACGTCTGGCGGAGGACGAAATTCGTCGGCGGGTGCAGGAAACGGCGCAGATGCTGCGCATCGAGGCGTATCTGCAGCGCTTGCCGTTGGAGCTGTCCGGCGGCCAGCAGCAGCGCACGGCGATGGCCCGTGCGCTGGTCAAGGACGCCTCGCTGATCCTGTTCGACGAGCCGTTGGTCAACCTCGACTACAAGTTGCGCGAGGGGCTGCGCCAGGAGTTGCGCGAGCTGTTCGCCGCACGCAACTGCATTGCCGTGTACGCCACCACCGAGCCGAACGAAGCGTTGGCCTTGGGCGGTACCACGACCCTGGTTGATCGAGGGCGGATTATCCAGAGTGCAGCCAGCGCCGAGGTCTACCACCACCCGTGTAACGAGCTGGCCGCCGAGCTGTTTTCCGAACCGCCGATCAATCTGGTGCCCGGGCAGATCGCCGGTAACGAAGTCAGCCTGGCCGGCGCGGTGCACTTTGCCCGCAACGCCGACCTGCGCCGGCTGGGCGATGGCCAGTACCGCTTCGGCGTGCGTCCCAGCCATATCACGCTAGTGCCGGCGCATGACGATGACCTGGAGTTGCCGGTGCTGGTGGAGTTGGCCGAAATCAGTGGCTCGGAAACCTTCCTGCATGTGCGCAACGAGCACTGGCGAATGATTCTGCACCTGCCCGGTGTGCACGAGTATCAGGTCGACACGGCCATTCGTGTATTTGTCCCGACCCACAAGCTGTTCGTCTTCGACAGCGCCGGAGCACTGGTGCAGGCGCCTGGCCTGCGCGAAGCGAGGAGCGCCTGATGGCCGAGATTCGTTTGCGCCAGTTGGCTCACAGCTACAGCCGCCAGCCACGCTCATCGGCCGACTATGCCTTGCATGAGCTGGAGCATGTCTGGGAGCAGGGTGGGGCCTATGCCTTGCTTGGGCCGTCGGGCTGCGGCAAGTCGACCTTGCTCAACATCATTTCCGGTTTGCTCAGCCCCTCCCAGGGCGAGGTGCTGTTCGACGGCAAACCGGTCAATGAACTGTCGCCGCAGCAGCGCAACATCGCCCAGGTGTTTCAGTTCCCGGTTGTCTACGACACCATGAGCGTGTTCGACAACCTGGCCTTTCCCCTGCGCAACCAGGGCCTGGACGAAACCCGGGTGCGCGCGCGGGTGGCGGAGATCGCCGAGGTGCTCGACCTGGCTGAGGTACTGAAAAAGAAAGCGCGCAACCTCAGCGCCGACGAGAAGCAGAAAGTTTCCATGGGGCGTGGCCTGGTGCGTGATGACGTCTCGGCGATCCTCTTCGACGAGCCGCTGACGGTGATCGACCCGCACCTGAAGTGGAAGCTGCGGCGCAAGCTCAAGCAGATCCATGAGCAGTTCAACATCACCATGATCTACGTCACCCATGATCAGCTGGAGGCCTCGACCTTCGCCGACAAGATTGCGGTGATGCATGGCGGACGGATCGTCCAGTTCGGCACCCCGCGTGAGCTGTTCGAGCGCCCGCGGCACACCTTTGTCGGCTACTTCATCGGTAGCCCCGGGATGAACCTGATCGAGGTGCGCGCGCAGGCCGATGGGGTGGGTTTTGGCGACGTCCACCTAACGCTGCCAGCAGGCTTGCGCGAGCGTCTGGCGGAGCAGCCGGGCGGGCGCCTGCAGGTGGGTATCAGGCCGGAATTCGTGCAGGTTTGGGAGCGGCCGCTGGACGATACCTTCGAGGCGCTTGTGGTGGATGTGGAGGATTTGGGCACCTACCGCATTGTCACGCTCGATTTGGCCGGCACCCCGCTCAAGGCGCGTATGCCAGAAGATCGGCCGGTGCCACAGGGACGCGCCTGGGTCAGCTTGCCGAGCCAGTGGTTGATGCTCTATGTCGATGATCTGCTGCTGGAGCTGGCGCCATGAACAAGGTGCCGAACAACAAGGCCTGGTGGTTGGTGCTGCCGGTGTTCCTGCTGGTCGCGTTCAGCGCGGTGATCCCGATGATGACCGTGGTCAACTATTCGCTGCAGGACATCTTCGATCAGTCCAATCGCTACTTCGTCGGCACCGACTGGTATCGCCAGGTGCTGCGAGATCCGGCCCTGCACGACGCGCTGTTGCGTCAGTTCATCTATTCCGGTTGCGTGCTGCTGATCGAGATCCCGCTGGGCATCGCCATCGCCCTGACCATGCCGACCAAAGGCCGCATGGCCTCGGTGTGCCTGATCGTGATGGCCATCCCGCTGCTGATTCCATGGAACGTGGTGGGCACCATCTGGCAGATCTTCGGCCGCGCCGATATCGGCCTGCTCGGGGCTACCCTGGCGCAGTTGGGGGTGAACTACAACTATGCCGGTAACCCCTTCGATGCCTGGGTCACGGTGCTGGTGATGGATGTCTGGCACTGGACTTCACTGGTCGCGCTGCTGTGCTACTCGGGCCTGCGCGCGATCCCCGATGTGTATTACCAGGCTGCGCGCATCGACCGCGCCTCGGCCTGGGCGGTGTTTCGGCATATCCAATTGCCCAAGCTGAAGAATGTGCTGCTGATCGCGGTAATGCTGCGTTTCATGGACAGCTTCATGATCTACACCGAGCCTTTCGTGCTCACCGGCGGCGGCCCCGGCAATGCCACCACCTTCCTCAGTCAGACCCTGACGCGCATGGCCGTGGGGCAGTTCGACCTAGGCCCGGCAGCGGCGTTCTCGCTGGTGTATTTCCTGATCATCCTGCTGGTGTCGTGGCTGTTCTACACGGCCATGACCCATGCCGACAAGGACTAGGCCGATGACCCTGCGCAAGACAGTGCCCTTGCTGCTGTACTTCTTCTTCCTGCTGGTGCCGATCTATTGGCTGCTGAACATGTCGTTCAAGCCCAACAGCGAGATCCTCGGCGGCCTGACCTTGTGGCCAGAGGCATTCACCCTGGATAACTACAAGGTGATCTTCACTGACCCCAGCTGGTACACCGGCTACCTCAACTCGCTGTACTACGTGTGCCTGAATACCCTGATCTCGCTGGCAGTGGCGCTGCCGGCTGCGTATGCCTTCTCGCGCTACCGCTTTCTCGGCGACCGGCACCTGTTCTTCTGGCTGTTGACCAACCGCATGGCACCACCGGCGGTGTTCTTGCTGCCGTTCTTCCAGCTGTATTCCTCGATCGGCCTGTTCGACACCCATATCGCCGTGGCCCTGGCGCACTGCCTGTTCAACGTGCCGCTGGCGGTGTGGATCCTGGAAGGCTTCATGTCCGGCGTGCCCAAGGAAATCGACGAAACCGCCTACATCGACGGTTATAGCTTCCCGCGTTTTTTTGTGAAGATTTTCATCCCGCTGATCGGCTCGGGGATCGGTGTGACGGCGTTTTTCTGCTTCATGTTTTCCTGGGTCGAATTGCTGCTGGCGCGCACCTTGACCTCGGTCAACGCCAAGCCGATCGCCGCGGTGATGACTCGCACCGTGTCGGCCTCGGGCATCGACTGGGGGGTGCTAGCCGCCGCCGGGGTGCTGACGATCCTGCCAGGCATGCTGGTGATCTGGTTTGTCCGTAACCATGTGGCCAAGGGCTTCGCCTTGGGCCGGGTGTAGGAGGGCGACGCGATGGAGTGGATGGCCTGGACCTTGCCCACTGCGCTGTTTTTCATCGCAGTGGGCCTGATGCTGTTGGGCATGACCGTGCTTGAGCTGCGCCGGCCGTGCATCGAGCGGCGTGGTTTTCTGCCGATTGTCACCACCCGTGGCGACCGGCTGTTCATCGGTTTGCTGGCCAGTGCCTACCTGCACCTATTGATAATTGGGGTCAGCGACTGGCCGTTGTGGGTGGCCTCGCTGTTGTCGCTGGCTTGGCTGGTGCTGGTGCTGCGCTGGGGATGACTGGCGCCGTGGAATAACTCAATCGGGAGATCACAATGTTCGATAACGACAACAAGCGGCGACATTTGACCCTGGCCGCGGTACTTGTGCTAGGGCTGCAGGGCAACGCCTGGGCCGATCAGTACGAGGACGCGGCGAAGAAATGGATCGACAGCGAATTCAAGCCCTCGACCCTGACCCCGCAGCAGCAGATGGACGAACTCAAGTGGTTTATCAAAGCCGCCGAATCGTTCCGTGGGATGAAGATCAACGTGGTTTCGGAAACCATCACCACCCACGAGTACGAGTCCAAGGTACTGGCCAAGGCCTTCAGTGAGATCACTGGGATTGCGCTGACCCACGACCTGCTGCAAGAAGGCGATGTGGTGGAAAAGCTGCAGACCCAGATGCAGTCGGACAAGAATATTTATGACGGCTGGGTCAACGACTCCGACTTGATCGGTACCCATTTTCGCTACGGCAAGGTCGAATCGATTACCGACATGATGGCCAACGAAGGCAAGGCCTACACCTCGCCGACCCTGGATCTGCAAGACTTCATCGGCATCTCGTTCACCACAGCGCCAGACGGCAAGGTCTACCAACTGCCCGACCAGCAGTTCGCCAACTTGTACTGGTTCCGCGCTGACTGGTTCGATCGCCCCGAGCTCAAGGCCAAGTTCAAGGAGAAGTACGGCTACGAACTGGGTGTGCCGGTGAACTGGTCGGCCTACGAGGACATCGCCAAGTTCTTCACCGAGGACGTCAAGGAGATCGACGGCAAGCGCGTCTATGGCCACATGGACTACGGCAAGAAAGACCCATCGTTGGGCTGGCGCTTCACTGACGCCTGGTTCTCCATGGCCGGCGGCGGCGACAAGGGCCTGCCCAATGGCCTGCCGGTGGACGAGTGGGGGATACGCGTTGAGGACTGTCATCCGGTTGGTTCCAGCGTTACTCGGGGTGGCGACACCAACGGCCCAGCGGCGGTCTATGCGACCCAGAAATATGTCGACTGGATGCGAGCCTATGCGCCCAAGGAAGCCCAGGGCATGACCTTCTCCGAGGCAGGCCCGGTGCCTGCGCAAGGCAACATCGCTCAGCAGATCTTCTGGTACACCGCGTTTACCGCGGACATGACCAAGCCCGGCCTGCCGGTAGTCAACGCCGACGGTACGCCGAAGTGGCGCATGGCGCCTTCGCCGAAGGGGCCGTACTGGGAGGAGGGGATGAAGCTCGGTTACCAGGACACAGGCTCCTGGACGTTCTTCAAATCCACTCCCGAGAAGCAGCGCTTGGCGGCCTGGCTGTATGCGCAGTTCGTCACTTCCAAGACCGTATCGTTGAAAAAGACCATCGTCGGCCTGACGCCAATTCGTGAGTCGGACATCAATTCCCAGGCCATGACCGAGCTTGCGCCCAAACTTGGCGGCTTGGTGGAGTTCTACCGCAGCCCGGCCCGGGTGCAGTGGACGCCGACCGGCACCAACGTCCCGGATTACCCGCGCCTGGCCCAGTTGTGGTGGAGCCATATCGCCGAAGTGGCCAGTGGCGAGAAGACTCCGCAGCAGGCGCTCGATGGCCTGGCCCGCGATCAGGACCGCATGCTTGAACGGCTTGAACGCTCCAAGGCGCAGGCGACCTGTGCGCCCAAGCTCAATCCGGAGAAAGATGCCCAGTATTGGTTCGACCAGCCGGGTGCACCCAAGCCTAAGCTTGAGAACGAGAAGCCCAAGGGCGAGACGGTGAGCTACAGCGAGTTGCTCAAGTCGTGGGAGGCGGCGCGTAAGTGACTTGAGGGTGATGCTGTACGTGCCAAGGCGCAGAGCGTTCTGCGTGGGAGCGGGCTTGCCCCGCGATGAGGCCGGTGAGGGCTGCATGAAATTCAGTGCATAAAAAAACGGCACCTGCTAAAGGTGCCGTTCTCTATTCAACTCACTTATGCAGCTCTTCGGCGGCAAACAGTGTGTTCTCCAGCAAGCACGCCCGGGTCATCGGGCCCACGCCGCCCGGTACCGGGGTGATCCAGCCTGCGCGGGGCAGGGCAGTCTCATAGACCACGTCGCCCACCAGCTTGCCGTCTTCCTGGCGGTTGATGCCGACGTCGATGACGATGGCGCCTTGCTTGATCCACTCACCCTTGACCAGGCCTGGCTTGCCAGCAGCCACCACCACCAGGTCGGCGCGGCCGACGTGGCCGGCCAGGTCCTTGGTAAAGCGGTGGGTGACGGTCACGGTGCAGCCGGCCAGCAGCAGTTCCATGGCCATTGGCCGGCCAACGATGTTCGAAGCGCCCACTACGACCGCGTTCATCCCATACAGATCCTGCCCGGTGCTTTCCAGCAAGGTCATGATGCCTTTGGGCGTGCACGGGCGCAGCAGCGGGATACGTTGGGCCAGACGACCGACGTTATAAGGATGGAAGCCATCGACGTCTTTGTCCGGACGGATGCGCTCGAGCAGCAGCGAGGCGTCCAGGTGTGCCGGCAGCGGCAGTTGCAGCAGGATGCCGTCGACCGCTGCATCGTCATTGAGGCGATCGATCAGCTCGGTCAGGGCTTGCTGCGTGGTATCGCTAGGCAGGTCGAAGGCCTGGGAAATGAAGCCGACCTCCTCGCAGTCCTTGCGCTTGTGCGATACATAGACTTGGGAAGCGGGATCGGTGCCGACCAGGATCACCGCCAGGCCTGGCGTACGCAGGCCTTGCTGGCGACGCTCCACGACACGTTGAGCGATCTGCTGGCGCAGGCTGGCGGCGATCGCCTTGCCATCGATAAGGTGTGCAGTCATAGACGCGTGATTAACCATCGAGAAAGGAACATATAGAAGCGCGCATTCTCGCACGACACGGCGCGAGGGCAAAGGCGGGTGGTCGGGCAAATCCCCTAACCCCTTCAATAATTTAAATTTTTTAGAGAAAGAGGTTGACGCTTTTGCAGCTCGTCTATAACATTCGGCGCACTTGTCGGGCACAGCCTAGCACTGGTTGGCTAAGTCGGGCAGAATGAGTGGTTTAACAGCTTGACTGATAAGCCTCATTCGGTCAGGCGGCATGCTTATGCGCCCGTAGCTCAGCTGGATAGAGCATCCGCCTTCTAAGCGGATGGTCGCAGGTTCGAGTCCTGCCGGGTGCGCCATTAGGCGGCATAGGCACGCAAGTGAAGTTGTAGCGCGATATGGTGGGCGTAGCTCAGTTGGTAGAGCGCCGGATTGTGATTCCGGTTGTCGTGGGTTCGATTCCCATCGTCCACCCCATATTCTGCAAAGGCGCCTTGATTGTTGGATCTGGCGCCTTTGTTTTAAGTGTTACACGCGGACGTGGTGAAATTGGTAGACACACTGGATTTAGGTTCCAGCGGCGCAAGCTGTAAGAGTTCGAGTCTCTTCGTCCGCACCATGTTTCTGTAAGCTTCAATGCAACACTGCAACACCGCAATATGGTGGGCGTAGCTCAGTTGGTAGAGCGCCGGATTGTGATTCCGGTTGTCGTGGGTTCGATTCCCATCGTCCACCCCATATTTTTCGAAGGCGCCTTGATTGTATAATCAGGCGCCTTTTGTTTTATCTGCTTCACGCGGACGTGGTGAAATTGGTAGACACACTGGATTTAGGTTCCAGCGGCGCAAGCTGTAAGAGTTCGAGTCTCTTCGTCCGCACCATTCCCCTGCTTTCAACGGCCATCGAGCGCGTGTGAGGGCTCTAAAAAAATGCCGCCATGTGCGGCATTTTTTTTGTTCTGGCAGTGTCCTGTTCAGTGTTTTTTTTGGCGTTACCGTCATTCGCCTGGCGCTAGCGATTATGGGTGCGCAAGGCTGCAGGCCTGATCGTGCCTGGCTTTTCGGCTGTTCTATGAGTTTGCTTGGGTTGGTCGGATTCTTGCTTGCGAATGTCACCTCGCCAGCCTGCCGGCTGCGTCCCTCGTGTAAAAAAAGGAACTGACCATGAAAGTCTGCAGCGCGACCCGAGAAAACTTTTACAGCCTGCTTGGCGCGGTATTTCAAGCGTTGGACAAGCGTCCGGTGGTGGCGGAGTTGGGTGTGTTGCGCGGGGAGAATGCGTTGAAGCTGCGCGCAGCCCTGGCGCCAGAGCGCATGGTTTTGATCGATAGCTGGAGCAAGGCCTCCAACGAGGCCTACAGTCCATTCGAGGAGCTGCCGTCGTGGGTCAGCCCGGTCGATGCCTATGAGTACTACTATGGTGGCTCATTGCACGATGAATCGACCTGGGACAGGCTCTACGACGAGTGCGCAGCGAAGTTTGTCGATATGCCCGAGGTGACGATGATTCGCTCCGATACCATTGGTGGGATCGAGAAGGTTCGCCAGCAAACCGGTATCCAGCAGTTCGACCTGGTCTATGTCGATGCCAATCACCAGTATGAATACGTGCTGCGCGACATGATGCGCTATCAGGAGTTCCTGGGTGAAGATGGCATCATGATGCTCAATGACTGCTGTCACAGTGAGAACGGCACCAAGCAGAATCTGGGCGTACTCGAGGCGCTGGGTAGCTTCCTCAAGCGTTCAGACTTCATTCCTGTGGCAATGACCAACACCGATTGGTCGGATGTGATCCTGGTGCGCCGTAACTCGATGCTGGTACAGCTTGTCGATATGGCACTGGCCAACTCTGATGTGCCCTATGTCGAAATCCCACATCAACTGATCACGGCGGCGCGTGTGGTGTATGGCGCGCAGCGTCACAATATCAGCTTCGTGTGAAGGAGGAGTGGCGTGCGCTGACAGGCTGCGCTGGTGGTCGGTTGTCGGTGCTGCTTGCCTGCCTCTTGTTGGTGGCTTGCCAATCGCCTCGTGAGGCGCTTGAAGCGCTTGCTGGCGAGCACCGGCGCACGGTCGAGGTGCTGGCCACTGCGGATTTTCCACTGGTCATAAGCGCTCCAGTCGGCGCGCTGCGCCCGGGTGCGTTGCGGGTCTATCTCGAGGGGGACGGGCATGCCTGGGCGACCTCCTCGCAGCCTAGCCTTGACCCTAGTCCGCGTAGGCTGTTGCTGGCTGGTTTGGCCATGGATGATCCGTTGCCTTCGGTGTATCTGGCCAGGCCGTGCCAGTTCGTCAGTGGTGAGCGGTGTGCGCCCGCGCTTTGGACTTCTGAGCGGTTTTCCGAGTCGGTGCTTCTAGCGCTTGAGCAGGCGCTCGATCAATTGAAAAAACGTTACGGCAACCAGTCGTTCGAGTTGGTCGGCTATTCCGGAGGAGGGGCGCTGGCATTGTTGTTGGCGGGGCGCCGTAGCGATGTACTGCAAGTGCAGACGCTGGCCGGTAATCTCAGCCCCGCCGAGTGGACGCGCGCGCTGCAACTGACGCCGCTTACGGGGTCGCTTGAGCCGCTGCACTACCGTCAATACCTGGCGCGGATTGCTCAGCGCCACCTGCTCGGAGGCGATGATCGTCAGGTGCCTGGGCAGGTAGCGGCGGTCTATAAAGGTCAATTGGGTGTAGCCAGCTGCGCTCAATTCGTCACTTTGCCAGGCGTCGGCCATGAGCAGGGTTGGGCGCAGGCTTGGCAGCAATGGCGCGGTCGTCCATTAGGGTGTTCTAGCGAACGCCAATAGCTGTCAGTCATCCTGCCCTCTGGTGGCGGCCTTATAAAAGCTGATAGATTTCAGTCGGTTGAAACTCCGGTCGACAAGCCGGTAGAGGAATTGCCCCAATGATTGCAAAAGAAGCCCGCCAAGCCGTGGCGCTAGAGCGTTTCGCCCAAGCCAATCCGCAGATGCTCGAGGAGATTCGCGAGCTGGATCCGCGCGAGCAGGCCCAGCAGATTGAATGGGCGTTCGAAGACGCAGCGCAGGAGCAGGGTATAGAACCCTGGGAGTTGACCCTGCAACTGATCGCCGAGAGCCCTGAACAGCTGCAAGCGATGCGTCTGGAGGTTCATCGCGAGGTGGCCGAGGCGCTGGGTATGGAGTGGCAAGAGTACTGCGCGTTCAACGAGATCGATCCCGAGCAGGGGTGATGGTCGCTTGGCCGGGTAGTTGTTTGACAAGGTTTTTCAACTGCGTGCCCCAAGCGGTGGCGTGCAGCCCTTAACGGATAGGGCCTGGCGGCTGATCGCGCAGGTCCTTGAATGAAATCGATCGGCGTGGTTTCCCGTCGTCCCGAGTGGGGTGACTTCTGGTGCGTGAGTCACTAGAATGCTTGCCCTTGATTCTGGAGTCGGGCTATCGCCGGCTAACGTCTGTGCAACGAGGAATATCCATGCAAGTTTCGGTTGAAAACACTTCCGCTCTCGAGCGCCGCATGACCATCGCCGTTCCGGCCGAGCGCGTCGAGACCGAAGTCAACAAGCGTCTGCAACAGACTGCCCGTCGCGCCAAGGTTCCAGGCTTCCGTCCTGGCAAGGTGCCAATGAGCGTCATCCGTCAGCGTTACGAAGACGCTGCCCGCCAGGAAGCGTTCGGTGACCTGGTCCAGTCGTCCTTCTACGAAGCCGTAGTCGAGCAGAAGCTGAACCCGGCTGGCGCCCCAGCTGTTGAGCCTAAGTCCTTCGAAAAAGGCAAGGACCTGGAATTCGTTGCCATCTTCGAAGTATTCCCAGAGTTCACCGTTGCAGGTTTCGAGTCGATCAACGTCGAGCGCCTGAGCGCCGAAGTGGCTGACGCTGACCTGGACAACATGCTGGAAGTCCTGCGCAAGCAGAACACCCGTTTCGAAACCGTTGAGCGCGCTGCGCAAAACGATGACCAGGTCAACATCGACTTCGTTGGCAAGGTCGACGGTGAAGTATTCGCCGGTGGTTCGGCCAAGGGCACCCAGCTGGTATTGGGTTCCGGCCGCATGATCCCAGGCTTCGAAGATGGCCTGGTTGGCGCCAAGGCTGGCGAAGAGCGCGTTGTTAACGTGACCTTCCCAGAGGACTACCAGAACCTCGACCTGGCGGGTAAAGCCGCCGAGTTCACCATCACTGTCAACAGCGTTTCCGCGCCTCAGCTGCCTGAGTTGAACGAAGAGTTCTTCGCTCAGTTCGGCATCAAAGAGTCGACCCTGGAAGGCTTCCGCAACGAAGTTCGCAAGAACATGGAGCGTGAGCTGCGCCAGGCGATCAAGACCAAGGTGAAAAACCAGGTCATGGACGGTCTGCTGGCCGCCAACCCGATCGAAGTGCCAAAAGCGCTGCTGGAAAACGAAGTCAACCGTCTGCGCGTACAAGCTGTTCAGCAGTTCGGTGGCAACATCAAGCCTGACCAACTGCCGGCCGAACTGTTCGAAGAGCAGGCCAAGCGTCGCGTTGTCCTGGGTCTGATCGTTGCTGAAGTGGTCAAGCAATTCGACCTCAAGCCTGACGAAGGCAAGGTTCGCGAGATGATCGAAGAAATGGCTTCGGCTTACCAAGAGCCAGAGCAGGTCATCAGCTGGTACTACAAGAACGACCAGCAACTGAACGAAGTGCGTTCGGTTGTGCTGGAAGAGCAAGTTGTAGATACTGTCTTGCAGAAAGCGACTGTGACCGACAAATCGGTCTCGTACGAAGACGCAGTCAAACCAGCCCAGGCGCCTGCCGAAGCTGAGTAAGCTGCCCCTCTCGTAGGAAGCCCCCACAAGCCAGCCTTCGCGCTGGCTTGTGCGTATTCAAGCCATGACTATTTGGGAGTGAGTGCAGGACATGTCCCGCAATTCTTATATTCAGCAGAGCTCTGACATCCAGGCCGCAGGCGGCTTGGTCCCGATGGTTATCGAGCAGTCCGCCCGTGGCGAACGCGCCTATGACATCTACTCGCGCCTGTTGAAGGAGCGAGTGATCTTCCTGGTAGGTCCGGTAGAAGACTACATGGCCAACCTGGTCGTGGCGCAACTGCTGTTCCTGGAAGCGGAAAACCCGGACAAGGATATCCATCTCTACATCAACTCACCGGGCGGTTCGGTGACTGCTGGTATGTCGATCTACGACACCATGCAGTTCATCAAGCCGGACGTCTCCACCATCTGCATCGGCCAAGCCTGCAGCATGGGCGCCTTCCTGTTGACCGCGGGTGCCAAAGGCAAGCGTCACTGCCTGCCGAACTCGCGCGTCATGATCCACCAGCCGCTCGGCGGCTTCCAGGGTCAGGCGACCGACATCCAGATCCACGCCCAGGAGATCCTCAGCATCAAGGGTCGTCTGAACGAGCTGCTGGCCTACCACACCGGCCAGGACCTCGAGACTATCCAGCGTGATACTGAGCGCGACAACTTCATGAGCGCCCAGCGCGCGGCCGAGTACGGCCTGATCGACTCGGTATACGACAAGCGGCAACTGGTCTCCTGATCCCAGGGGCCAGAGCGGGTAGGCGCCGAAAGCGCCTACCTGCGGACTTGAAAAAGCCCGCAATTGCCTTCATCTTGTGTTTCAAGCCTACCGGATTGGATCGATCGAATGACTGACACCCGTAACGGCGAGGACAGCGGCAAATTGCTCTATTGCTCCTTCTGCGGCAAAAGCCAGCACGAAGTGCGCAAATTGATTGCCGGGCCCTCGGTATTTATCTGCGACGAGTGCGTCGACCTGTGCAACGACATCATCCGCGAGGAGGTGCAGGAAGCCCAGGCCGAGAGCAACGCGCACAAACTGCCTTCGCCGAAAGAAATCAGCGGCATCCTGGACCAGTACGTCATTGGTCAGGAGCGCGCCAAGAAGGTGCTGTCCGTAGCGGTGTACAACCACTACAAGCGCCTGAACCAGCGTGACAAGAAGGGCGACGAAGTCGAACTGGGCAAAAGCAACATCCTGCTCATCGGGCCTACTGGCTCGGGCAAGACCCTGCTCGCCGAAACCCTTGCACGCCTGTTGAACGTACCGTTCACCATTGCTGACGCCACCACCCTGACCGAAGCGGGTTATGTCGGTGAGGACGTCGAGAACATCATTCAGAAACTGCTGCAAAAGTGCGACTACGACGTAGAAAAAGCCCAGATGGGCATTGTCTACATCGACGAGATCGACAAGATTTCGCGCAAGTCGGACAACCCGTCGATCACCCGTGACGTTTCGGGCGAGGGCGTGCAGCAGGCGCTGTTGAAGCTGATCGAAGGCACCGTGGCCTCCGTGCCGCCGCAAGGTGGCCGTAAGCACCCGCAACAGGAGTTCCTGCAGGTTGATACCCGCAACATCCTGTTCATCTGCGGTGGCGCATTCTCGGGTCTGGAGAAAGTCATCCAGAACCGTTCCACCAAAGGTGGCATCGGCTTCAGTGCTGAAGTGCGCAGTAAGGAAGAAGGCAAGAAGGTCGGTGAATCCCTGCGTGAAGTCGAGCCTGACGATCTGGTCAAGTTCGGTCTGATCCCGGAATTCGTTGGTCGTCTGCCAGTGCTGGCGACGCTCGACGAGCTGGATGAGGCTGCGCTGATGCAGATCCTCACCGAGCCGAAGAACGCGCTGACCAAGCAATATGGCAAGCTGTTCGAAATGGAAGGCGTGGACCTTGAGTTCCGCAGCGACGCGCTCAAGGCCGTTGCTCGCAAGGCTCTGGAGCGCAAGACTGGCGCCCGTGGCCTGCGTTCGATCCTCGAAGGCGTGCTGCTCGACACCATGTATGAAATTCCTTCGCAGAAGGAAGTCAGCAAGGTGGTGATCGACGAGAGCGTCATTGAAGGTAGCTCGCAACCGCTGCTCATCTACGAGAACAGCGAGCCGCAAGCCAAAGCCGCGCCAGACGCCTGATTCAGGTATTTGTTGCGTAAACAGAAGGGGCCTACGGGCCCCTTTCTGCTTTTCCTGCTTAAGCGCTTGTAATTTCGCAGGGCTGCCCCCACATTAGGTCCAAGCATCATTTCCACCGGTTTCCGGCCATAAGGCCGCTGTAGAGGCGAAATCATGAAGACCACCCTCGACTTGCCTCTTTTGCCATTGCGCGATGTCGTCGTCTATCCGCACATGGTTATCCCGCTGTTCGTGGGGCGCGAAAAATCCATCGAGGCCCTCGAGGCCGCGATGACGGGCGAAAAGCAGATCCTGCTGCTGGCCCAGAAGAATCCAGCCGATGATGATCCAGGTGAAGACGCCCTGTATCGCGTGGGCACCATTGCCACTGTTCTGCAGCTGCTGAAACTACCCGACGGTACCGTCAAGGTGCTGGTCGAGGGTGAGCAGCGCGGTGCGGTCGAGCGTTTCACTGAAGTCGATGGGCACGTACGTGCCGAAGTCAGCCTGATCGATGAAATCGACGCACCTGAACGTGAGTCGGAAGTCTTCGTACGCAGCCTGCTGTCGCAGTTCGAGCAATACGTGCAGTTGGGCAAGAAGGTGCCAGCCGAAGTGCTGTCCTCGCTCAACAGCATCGAAGAGCCTGGGCGCCTGGTCGATACCATGGCTGCGCACATGGCGCTGAAGATCGAGCAGAAGCAGGAGATCCTCGAGATCGTTGACCTGCAGACACGTGTCGAACACGTGTTGGCCCTGCTGGACGCGGAAATCGACCTGTTGCAGGTTGAGAAGCGTATCCGTGGTCGGGTCAAGAAGCAGATGGAGCGCAGCCAGCGCGAGTACTACCTGAATGAGCAGATGAAGGCCATTCAGAAAGAGCTCGGCGATGGCGATGAAGGTCACAACGAAGTCGAGGAGCTGAAAAAGCGTATCGACGCCGCTGGCCTGCCCAAAGACGCCCTGGCCAAGGCCCAGGCCGAGCTGAACAAGCTCAAGCAAATGTCGCCGATGTCGGCTGAGGCCACCGTGGTCCGCTCCTACCTGGACTGGCTTGTACAGGTGCCGTGGAAGGCGCAGAGCAAGGTCCGTCTCGATCTGACCAAGGCCGAGGAAATTCTCGACGCCGACCACTACGGCCTGGAGGAGGTCAAGGAGCGCATCCTTGAGTACCTCGCCGTGCAGAAGCGGGTGAAGAAGATCCGTGGTCCGGTGCTGTGCCTGGTCGGTCCTCCGGGTGTCGGCAAGACCTCGCTGGCCGAGTCGATCGCCGCTGCGACCAACCGCAAGTTCGTGCGCATGGCCCTTGGTGGGGTGCGTGACGAGGCTGAGATCCGTGGCCACCGCCGCACCTACATCGGCTCCATGCCCGGTCGTCTGATTCAGAAAATGACCAAGGTGGGTGTACGCAATCCGCTGTTCTTGCTCGATGAAATCGACAAGATGGGCAGCGACATGCGTGGTGACCCGGCATCGGCGCTGCTGGAAGTGCTCGACCCCGAGCAGAACCACAATTTCAACGATCACTACCTGGAGGTCGACTACGACCTGTCGGATGTGATGTTCCTGTGCACCTCTAACTCGATGAACATCCCGCCTGCGCTGCTTGACCGGATGGAAGTGATCCGCCTGCCGGGTTACACCGAGGACGAGAAGATCAACATCGCGGTCAAGTACCTGGTGCCCAAGCAGGTCAAGGCCAACGGTTTGAAGAAGGATGAGCTTGAGGTCGACGTCAGTGCGATCCGCGACATCATTCGCTACTACACCCGTGAAGCTGGCGTGCGTGGCCTGGAGCGGCAAATTGCCAAGGTCTGCCGCAAGGTGGTCAAGGAACACACCGGGCAGAAACTGGTGAAGGTCAAGGTCACTGGCGAGCAGCTCGAACAGCTGCTGGGTGTGCGCAAGTTCCGCTACGGCCTGGCCGAGCAGCAGGACCAGATTGGCCAGGTTACCGGCCTTGCCTGGACCCAGGTGGGTGGCGAACTGCTGACCATCGAAGCGGTGGTCATCCCGGGCAAAGGCCAGTTGATCAAGACCGGTTCGCTGGGCGATGTGATGGTCGAATCGATCACTGCCGCGCAGACCGTAGTGCGTAGCCGTGCCCGCAGCCTGGGGATTGCCGCCGATTTCCACGAGAAGCGTGACGTGCACATTCACATGCCCGAGGGCGCCACGCCCAAGGACGGCCCGAGTGCCGGTATCGGCATGTGCACTGCACTGGTCTCGGCCCTGACCCAGATCCCGGTGCGGGCAGATGTCGCGATGACCGGCGAAATCACCCTGCGCGGGCAGGTTCTGGCCATTGGTGGTTTGAAGGAAAAACTGCTTGCAGCGCACCGTGGTGGGATCAAGACCGTGATCATTCCAGAGGAGAATGTTCGCGATCTGAAGGAGATTCCGGAAAATATCAAACAGGATCTTCAGATCAAACCGGTCAAATGGATTGACGAAGTCCTCCAAATTGCGCTGCAATACGCCCCGGAGCCCTTGCCAGATGTGGCTCCTGAGATTGTCGCGAAGGATGACAAGCGCGACAGCGATGCCAAGGAAAGAATCAGCACGCACTAATCCGTTTCTCGCTGGGGGGCTTTCCTTGACAGTTTTTTCGGGCCCTTGTTATAAAGCGGCACGCCAGTGTCAACAGGCCACCCAGCGCTAGTTTCATACGCTTTTCATTACATACTTAGAAACAAACTCAAATAGAGATATAAGGGGACTTAGAGTGAACAAGTCGGAACTGATTGACGCTATCGCCGCATCTGCTGATATTTCGAAAGCCACCGCCGGCAAGGCGCTGGACGCCGTAATCGAATCCGTCACCGGCGCCCTGAAGCAAGGTGATGACGTGGTACTGGTAGGCTTCGGTACTTTCTCCGTCAAGGATCGCGCTGAGCGCACCGGCCGCAACCCGCAAACCGGTAAGGCGATCAAGATCGAAGCTGCCAAGGTTCCAGGTTTCAAAGCTGGTAAAGGCCTGAAAGACGCCGTCAACTAAGACGTCTCTTTCAGCCGGTCCGGGCGCCGCCAGGGCCGACCGCGTGACGGCGGGGCGCAAACGTTCCCGCCCGACACGCTCGCTTCGAGAAGGCGCATCTTCGGATGCGCCTTTCTTCTATCAGGACTCTACCCACGCTCCGCGGTTGACGACGCAGTGGTACAACCGTTTCTGGGGGACGCATGCTGCAGAATATCCGGGACAATTCACAAGGTTGGATTGCCAAGTCCATCATCGGCCTTATCGTCGTGTTGATGGCGTTGACTGGCTTCGAGGCCATTTTCCAGGCCGCCAGCCATAGCCAGGACGCCGCCAAGGTGAACGGCCAGACCATCAGCCAGAACGAGCTGAGCCAGGCCGTCGACATGCAGCGCCGCCAGCTGTTGCAACAGCTGGGCAAGGATTTCGATCCTGCTCTGCTGGATGAGAAGATGTTGCGCGAAGCCGCGCTCAAGGGGCTGATCGATCGCAAACTGCTGTTGCAGGGTGCCGAAGACGCCAAGTTCGCATTCTCCGAGGCTGCACTGGACCAAGTGATCCTGCAGACGCCGGAGTTCCAGGTTGACGGCAAGTTCGACGCCAACCGCTTCGACCAGGTCATCCGCCAGATGGGCTACGGTCGCATGCAGTTCCGTGACATGCTCGCCGAAGAAATGCTCATCGGCCAGCTGCGCACCGGGCTTGCCGGTAGCAGCTTCGTCACCGACAAGCAGGTCGATGCGTTTGCCCGTCTGGAAAAGCAGACCCGTGATTTCGCTTCGCTGACCTTCAAGGCCAACCCGGCTGCGGTCAACGTCAGCGACGACGAGGTCAAGGCCCATTACGAGCAGCACGCCAAAGAGTTCATGACGCCTGATCAGGTGGTCATCGACTACATCGAGCTGAAGAAGTCGGCGTTCTTCGACCAGGTCAAGGTCAACGAGGACGAGCTCAAGGCGCTGTACGAGAAAGAAATCGCCAACCTGTCCGAGCAACGCCATGCCGCGCACATCCTCATCGATGTCAACGACAAGGTCAGCGAAGCCCATGCCAAGGCGCGTATCGAAGAGATCCAGCAACGTCTGGCCAAGGGTGAAGACTTCGCCAAACTGGCCAAGGAGTTCTCCCAGGATCCAGGTTCCGCCACCACCGGTGGTGACCTCGGCTTCGCAGGGCCTGGCGTTTACGACCCAGCCTTCGAAGATGCGCTGTACAAGCTGAACCAGGACCAGGTCTCCGCGCCAGTGCGCACCGAGTACGGCTATCACCTGATCAAGCTGCTGGGCGTCGAGGCACCTGAAGTGCCGAGCTTTGCCAGCCTGAAAGACAAGCTGACGCGTGAGCTCAAGACCCAGCAGGTCGAACAGCGCTTCGTCGAAGTGACCAAGGAACTCGAAGATGCTGCCTTCGAAGCCTCCGACCTGGCCCAGCCGGCCCAGGACCTGGGCTTGAAAGTACAGACCTCGGCGCCATTCGGTCGTGAAGGTGGCGAAGGCATCACCGCCAACCGTGCGGTAGTGCAGGCGGCCTTCAGCGAAGAAGTGATCGATGAAGGTTCCAACAGCAACGCCATCGAGCTCGACCCGGAAACCGTGATCGTGCTGCGCGCCAAGGAACACCGCAAGCCAGAGCAACTGCCTTTGGAAGCGGTGGCCAAGAATATCCGCGAGCACCTGGCCAAAGAGAAGGCGACCGCCGAACTCAAAGCCAAGGCTGACAAGCTGATCGCAGGTCTGCGTGATGGTTCGATCGCTGCCGGCACCGCCCACGAAGGTCAGAGCTGGAAGGTCCAGGAAGCGGTCACCCGCGGCCAGGACGGCATCGATCCGGTCGAACTGCAAGCGGTGTTCCGCCTGGCCAAGCCAGCCGCCAAGGACAAGCCGGAATACGGCAGTGTGGTCCTGGCCGATGGCAGCTTGGTGGTAGTGCAGCTCAAAGGCGTCAACGAAGGCGCTGCGGCCACCGACGAGGAGAAGCAGCAGATCCGTCGCTACCTCGCCTCGCGTGCAGGCCAGCAGGACTTTGCCGCCTACCGCAAGCAGCTGGAAGCCAATGCCGATATCACGCGCTATTGAGTGATCATTGGATAACCAAACAGGCCGCTTTTGCGGCCTGTTTGCTTTACGCGATCTGAAGTACCCATGCCTACCTCATCGCGGGGCTAGCCCAGAGGCATCACCGGGCTAGCTCAGCGACCTCGTGGGGGCGGGCTTGCCCCGCGATGCTCAGCTTGCATCAACGCCGTGTCCCTTCGTAGTTATCCAGCGTATCGCGTGCAATCTCCCGTCCCAGCGCGATCAACTCCGGCGCCTTGTAGAACTCGAAGAACTGGCACACCCGCTTGGGCACGTTGATCAGTACATCCGGCGGATAGCCGGCGATCTTGTACTGAGCCAGCGAGGTCTGCATCACTTCAAAACTTTGGTTGATCAGGTCCAGCAACGACGCAGGTCCGACGTTGTCGATGATGAACGAGCCGGTCGCCGACTTCGGCGCGCCGCTGCTTTCCGGCGCCGCCGCCGGTTGCTGGCCTTCAGGTTCGGCCGAGTCACTGAGCCAGGGGTTGGGCGGCGCCATGCCCTCGGCAGTGATCTCCTGTTCGATGCGGATCATCTGCTCGGCCGGCTTGCGTCGAAACGGCAGGCGCGAGCCTACCGAGTTGATCAAGGAATCAAAGCGTTTCTTGAACGCTGCAGGGCGCTCGATTACGGGCAGTTGGTACTGCTTCTGGTTGGTGGCGTTGAGGTTGACCGCGATGATCAGGTCGCAGTGGCTGGACACCACTGGCACGATCGGCAACGGGTTGAGGATGCCGCCGTCCACCAGCATGCGATTGCCTTGCACCACGGGCGTGAACAGACTGGGGATCGCCGCCGAAGCGCGCATGGCCTGATGCAGGCAACCTTCCTGGAACCAGATTTCCTGTTGGTTGGTCAGGTCGGTGGCTACCGCGGTATAGGGGATGCGCAGCTGCTCGATGTTGATCTCGCCCACGATCTTGCGGATCTGGCCAAACACCTTATCGCCGCGAATGGCGCCAAGGCGAAAGCTCACGTCGACCAAGCGCAACACATCCAAATAATCCAGGCTTTCGATCCAGTGTCGGTATTCGTCGAGCTTGCCAGCGGCGTAGATGCCACCGACCACGGCGCCCATGGAGCAGCCGGCGATGCAGGCGATGTCATAGCCGCGTCGCTCGATTTCTTCGATCACACCAATGTGGGCATAGCCCCGTGCACCACCTGATCCCAGCACCAACGCGACACGTTTGCTCATAGAATTCCCCCGCAGCTGTGCAACCATGGTCCAACAATGCACCCATTGCACCCTGTGCTTCAATGGACGCCGCGCTGAGCTACGCTGAACAGGGCACTTTTCCCTAGCCTGAGCGTCGAACGGCCACTGACTTTTCACCTTTGGAGTATTACCGATGAAAGCCTGGATCTGCCTTCCACTGATCGCCCTGGCCCTGGCTGGCTGCGCGGGCAAGACGGCCTACCGTGACAGCTGCGCGACCCAGCTGGATGCCGCCTGGAAGGAGCTTGACCTGGCCAAGGCCGAGGGCTTTGCCGGGACTGTCAGCTACTCCAAGGCGTTATCGCTGCTGACCGGTGCCAAGACCCAGCAGCAGTTCGAAGGGTTCGAGGGCTGCACCAAGAAAGCCGAGAAGGCGCGTTTCTACATCCGTGAGTCGCGCGCGGGTCGTTGACCAAGGAGCCTTGAATGTCTGCCATGCTCGATCATGTCGTCGCGCAACTATTGACCTTGCAGGTACGCCTGCTGGCCTGCCGCGAGCGCTTGGCAGGCGATGTCGACAGCGAGGCGCTGCATGACCTGCGCACCACCACCCGGCGCTTGCGCAGCCTGCTCAGGCCGTTGCGCGGCCTGCCAGGGGTCGAGCAGCTGGAAGATGCCGCTGGGGCCCTGGGCGATCTGACTACGCCACTGCGCGATCGTGAGGTGCTGGCCGACCAGTTGCTCAAACGCGGTTACCAGCAGGCCGGTCAAGCGCGTTTACAGGGCAGGGCGCGCACCTTCGCTAGCGTGGCCGAGAGCGCTCAGCTCACGCGCATGCTGGCGATTGTCGATGCCTTCCCGCTGTTTCTACGTGCGGCCGATCGGGAAGGGCTCGCCAGTGGGCTCAAGCGGCGTATCGACAAGCGCCTGACCAAGCAATGGCGCAAGCTGGAACAGGGGCTGAAGGATCCGGCCCATGACCGCCATCGGCTGCGGCTGCTGATCAAACGGGTGCGCTATGGCGACGAAGCCTACCCGCAACTCGATCACGCTGGGCGCAAGCTGCAGCGGTTGCTCAAGCGCGCCCAGGGCGATCTGGGCGACTGGCATGACCGCGTTCAGTGGCTGTCGCAAGTGCCGACGCATGCCGATCTTGCGTCGTGCAAGGTGGCCTGGGAAGAGGAGCTGCAGCAGGCTGAGCAGCAGTCTGATGTCACCCTGCAGAAGCTGCAGGATGCCTTGGCGCGACGATAGCCCGCGGGAATGGCCGATATGCGGGCTGCTGTGTGCAGGTTCGCTGGCTAACATCGGAGTTTTCCTGCAAAAGCCGAGGGCATCATGAATTTCACCCAATTGCTGACTGCAGTGCGCGAGCACCCCGAATCGGTGTGCGTGCCCGCCAACTGGGCTCAGGGGCGGGCAGCGTTTGGCGGTCTGATGGCCGCGCTGGTGTACCAAGCCATGCGCTCGAAGCTGACCGACGAGCGCCTGGTTCGCTCCCTGGCCATCACCTTCGTCGGGCCTGCTGCGCCGGACGTGCCGATCAGTTTCGAGGTCGAGCTGCTGCGTGAGGGCAAGGCCGTCAGCACCCTGCTTGGCCGTGCGGTGTAAGACGGCCAGGTGGTGACGCTGGTGCAGGGGAGTTTCGGTGCGGGACGAGCCTCAGAGGTCGAGGTGACGGCGCTGCCCGCCGTAGAGATGAAAGCGCTCGAGCAGAGCGCGCCCGAGCTGCCTTATATCAAGGGCATCACACCGGAGTTCATGCGCCACGTAGCGTTGCGCTGGGCTATCGGCGGGTTGCCTTTTACCGGCAACGCTTCGCGGCAAATGGGCGGCTGGGTGCGCCTGCGCGATGTTGAGCAGGGGCCGGTCAACGAATCGCATCTGCTGGCCCTGGTGGATGCCTGGCCGCCGAGCTTGATGCCGTTTCTCAAGCAGCCCGCTGCGGGCAGCACGTTGACCTGGACCATCGAGTTCGTCCAGCCGACACCGACCCTGTCGACCCTCGACTGGTGCCGCTATTGCGTCGAGACCGAACACGCCAAGGATGGCTACGGCCACGCCTCGGCTGCGCTGTGGACCGCCGAGGGTGAGTTACTGGCGCTAAGCCGGCAAACGGTCACGGTGTTCGCTTAACGCCGGTGCTTGTGCCGTTCGCGCCAGGCCCGCCACCAGGCGCCGCTCAAGAGGAAGCGGGGAAAGGTGATGAATTGCTCGGTGAGCAGGCGCTGCACGGCGTCCTTGCGATTGGCGAAAGGCTCTGGCTGCTCGGCTTCCAGGCGATGCCCTTGGCGTTGTAGCCCAAGCCCGGCGATCAGGGCGATGATGCCGACAGCGATCTGCCCCAGATCCAGGCCGAACAGCCCGGACAGCACCAGCAAGGCGCCGAGGATGAACAGCGGCACGGCAATCAGGTGCAGTACCAGATTGGCCGGGTGGCGATGATTGTGGTGGTAGCCGCGCCATTGCCAGGCGGGCAGGTTGGGCAGGCGTTTGCTCATGGACAATTCCTCAGGGTCATGTCCAAAGCTTAGTGCGGCCCCCGCGAGGGGGCCAATCGAGGCTGGCTATGATGACTATAGCTTGAGCTGGCCAATGGCCTTGCTGAGCTCTCCGGCGAGGGTCGCCAGTTCGCTGCTGGTGGTCGCCGAACCGACCGTCTGCTGCACGGTTTGCTCGGTCACATCGCGAATGCTCACCACTGCCCGATTCATCTCTTCGGCGACCTGGCTCTGTTGCTCGGCGGCCACCGCGATCTGGGTATTGCTCTCACGCATCTGGGCTACGGCGCTGGTGATTTCCGCCAGCGACTCGCCAGCCTCCTGGGCCTGCTTGACGCAGTCGTCGGCCTTGTACGAGCTCTCCTGCATGAACTCCACCGCATCACGCGTGCCCGATTGCAACGCAGCGACCATGCCGGTGATTTCATCGGTGGAGGTTTGCACGCGCTTGGCCAGGTTGCGCACCTCGTCGGCGACCACCGCGAAGCCGCGACCGAGGTCGCCCGCCCGCGCGGCTTCAATCGCAGCATTGAGCGCCAGCAGATTGGTCTGCTCGGCAATACTGTGAATCACCCCAACCACGCCATTGATCTTCTGGCTGTCTTCGGCCAACTGGCGGATCATTTCGGCGGTCTGTTGCACGCCGCTGGACAGGCCGGAAATCGAATCCTGCACCCGGCTGACCACAACCTGGCCGCTGCCTGCCAAACTATCGGCGGTTTGCGAGAGGTCACGGGTGGCGCCGGCGTGCTGGGCGATATGATGCACGGTGGCCGACATCTCGTTGATCGCTGTCGCCGCCTGATCGGTCTCGCTCTGTTGGCCGATCATGCCGTGGCGCACCTCGTTCATGCTCGCCGCCAGGCGCGCCGCGCCGGAGTCGAGCTGCGCAGCGGTGCGGGCGACAGTGCTGACCACCCGGTGATAGGTCGACTGCATGGCATTGAAGGCGCCGGCCATCTGCCCGACCTCGTCGCCACAAGCCAGTGGCACCCGCGCCGACAGGTCGCCAGTCTTCTCCACATGCAGCATCACATCCTTGAGGGTGTTGAGCTGGCTGAGCAGGAAGCGAATCAACAATTGCGAGGCACAGAGCATCGCCAGCATCAGGATGGCGACGCACACCGCATAGTTACCGAAACGGTCGAAGAACACCTGGCGCAGGCTCGGTGACTGGGCCAGTACCGCCAGCTGCTGATCGCCCTGGCGTACAACCTGGGCGCCGCGCAGTGGATTGTCGCCAAGGATCCACGCGCTGGGCAGCTCGACCCAGCCTTGGGCATCCTTGGGCAGCAGCAGGGGTTCGCCGGCAACGCTCGGTGTTTGCCCTGGCTGCCAGCTGATCACGTTGCTTTGCTTGGGCAGTTGCTGTGCGCTGGGCCAGGCTGCCAGCAGCTGCGCCTGGGCTTGCGCTTGTGCGCGTGCGCCCTCGGCCCGGGCCTGTTGCTCCAGGTGCACGGCATACAACACCAGCAACAGGGTTGTGACGAAGGCCACCGCATTGACGGCCCAGAACTTGTACTTCAGGGAAATATTGCTAAGCCAGGCACCCATCGTAGGTCTTCTCTGAGTTGAGCGGAAACAGTATTGGCAAGGTGCCATCATTGTGTCCGAGCGGCTCAGTATGGGTCTTGATGTGCGTCAAGAAAGCTCAGGGGGAATCAGTCATTTGCGCCGTGCTCTTTTCGCGGGCTTGCCTGCGAAAACAACGACTCGATTTCAAGGCAAATCGAAGAACTGCCGGGCGCATTCGCTAGTATGCCGAGCCGTGTGCTCTGGCGCTTCGCCCCGATGCAAGGCCACCTCGTGTAGCACCTGGGGCAAGAACGCCGGTTCGTTGCGGCCATTTTTTGGTTTGGGCCGCAAGCTGCGTGGCAACAGATAGGGCGCGTCACTTTCCAGCATCAGTCGCCCTTGGGCAATATTGCCCACCAGCGGATGCAGATGAGTACCGCGGCGCTCATCGCAGATCCAGCCGGTGATGCCGATGTGCAGGTCCATGTCCAGATAGGCGAACAGCGCCTCACGCTCACCGGTGAAACAATGCACCACGGCGGCCGGCAGGTGATCGCGATAGTCCTTGAGAATGGCCAGCAGGCGCTCGCTGGCGTCACGCTCATGCAGGAATACCGGCAGCTGCAGTTCAGCGGCCAGGCTCAGTTGCGCCTCCAGGGCTTTTTCCTGCAGCGGGCGAGGGGAGAAGTCGCGGTTGAAGTCCAGGCCGCATTCGCCCACGGCCTTGACCCGAGGTTGTTCGAGCAACTGGCGCAAGCGACGTTCACTGGCGCCATCCCAGCTCTTGGCGTCGTGCGGGTGGACACCTGCGGTCGAGAACAGCCGCTGCCCGTGCTCATCGAGTTGCTGGCACAGCTCCAGGGCCTGTTCGCTGACCGCAAGGCTGGTGCCGGTCACGACCATTTGCACCACGCCCGCTTGCACGGCCCGTTCGACGATATCCGCCTGTTGGTCGTGGAAGCTGCTGTTGGTCAGGTTGACGCCGATATCGATCAGTTGCATGGTGCTACCTCGTGCCGCGGGCCGGCCAGCATAGCAAAAACCGGGTATTTCAGGAAAAAGCCAAGAACTTCAAGCTGTTGCCATGGTCTTCTAGCGTCATTTGTCACGGACGCACCGGCCTTGATGGTTTCAGCCCACAGCCCTCGGACACGTTTTCGCATGCAGCGACCCTTGCTGACCCTACTGCTGATGATTGGCTTGCTCCTGCCTGGGGCGGCCAGCGCACGCTTGCCAGGGCCGCAGCAGACTGCAACCAGCAATCAGCCTCGTGATTTGGCCCAGGTGCGCGCAACCAAGGTGCTGCGGGTGCTGGTCAATCAGAGCCGCAATAGCTCTGGCGAGGTCAAGGGCGAGCCGGTCGGTATCGAATATCACCGGCTCAGGGCGCTGGAGCACTACCTCAATGGCCGCGAAAGGGAAGGGCAGCTGATCCAGGTCAAACTGATTCCGCGGGCCAAGGAGCAGTTACTCGGCGCCTTGGCCCGAGGTGAAGGTGATCTCGCCGCTCCCGGCGAACTACTCGATCCGGGCCTGGTGCGCGGTGTCAGCACCAGCGCCCCGGTGCTCGACCAGGTGCCATTGCTGCTGGTCGGGCGCAAGGGCGAACGCAGTTTCAGCCGGGTCGAGCAGCTGTCCGGGCGGACCGTCGCGCTGACCACCGCCAGTGCTGCCGGAGCGCTGATTCAGGACATCAACGAGCAGTTGGCGCTGCGCAAACGCGCGCCGATCAAGATCGAGTGGGTCGATCCGACCTTGGCCATCGAGGACGTGTTGGAGATGGTCCAGGCCGGCATCTATCACCTGACAGTGGTGGAGCGGCCCATTGCCCAGCGCTGGGCGCGCGTGATGCCGCGGCTGCGTGTTGACACTCGCTTGAAGCTCGGCGAACCCCAGGCCATGCGCTGGTATGTCGGTCGCGATGCGCATCTGTTGCTGGCCACGGTCGACCGCTTCCTGGCGGGTTACCGCGCCCCAGACAACCAGGACGCCGCGTTCGAGCGCATTTATCGGCGTCAGTACCGGGTGCACAACCCATTGGCGCGCAAAGATCGCCAGCAATTGCAGACGCTGCGGGCGGTGCTGCAAAAGCATGGGCAGGCGCAACAGATCGACTGGCTCAACCTGGCTGCGCTGGCGTTCAAGGAGTCCACCCTCAATCCCGCCGCACGAGGTATGGGCGGCGCTCATGGATTGATGCAGATCACGCCGTCGGCCGCGCAACGGGTCGGGGTCAGTAACACCACCACCGTCGATGGCAATGTCCAGGCCAGCGCCCGCTACCTGGCGTTGATCCGGCGCAAGTTCTTCGCCAGCCCCAAGCTTAACGAGCGCGAGCGCATGGCGTTCATCCTGGCGGCTTACAACCTGGGCCCGGAGCGGGTGCAGGCGATGCGTGCCGAAGCGCGTCGGCGCGGGCTCAATGGCAACCAGTGGTTCTTCCAGACCGAACGCATCGCCATGGAGCAGGTGGGCATGGGGCCGGTCAATTTCGTCAACAGCGTCAACAAGTACTTCCTGGCCTTCAATCGTGAGCGGGCTGCGCTAGAGCGTGTGGCAAAGCGTTAATAAATCGAAATATACGATATTAATCACGCATATTATGCGATTTTACTATTGGTTAATTTGATTAAGATGGCGCCCATCCCAACACAACATTGCGTGCCCTAAGGAAGACTTGAAATGAACTCCAACACCCTCAACTCGCTGTTCGTCACCCGCGCTGGCGCTGGCTTGAGCGTTATCCGCATCCTGGTCGGTCTGATCTTCATGGCCCACGGCGCACAGAAATTGTTCGGCCTGTTCGGTGGCTACGGCCTGGAAGGCACCGGGCAGTGGATGGAAAGCATCGGCCTGGCCCCGGGTTACCTGATGGCCCTGTTGTCGGGTAGCGCCGAGTTCTTCGGTGGTCTGGCACTGCTGATTGGCCTGCTGGTGCGCCCAGCTGCCCTGGCACTGACGGTGACCCTGGTGGTGGCGATCTTCTCGGTGCACATCGGCAACGGCCTGTTCATGTCCAACAACGGCTACGAGTTCGCCCTGGCGCTGATGGCAGGCACCGTGGCCGTGCTGATCGAAGGTGCCGGTCGCTTCTCCCTGGACCGCCTGATCGCCCGCTGACACAACGCTGTAAAGCGCATCCCTCAAGCTGCGAGTAAAGTCTACTTGCAGCTTGTCGTTTCACTCTCTAGGATACCGCTTGCGCCGATTTAAACAGCTACTTGCGGGGCGCAGGAGAGGCCCCCAGCCGGGTCATCCGAAATACCGCTAAAGCGCTGGTTCGGTGACGCCTCCCACCGCTGCCCAGCGGGATTTGCGAGGCGGAGAAATACTCCATGAGTTGTCCACGTACCAGTGTCTGCCTGACCCCCCTGCCTGCCAGCCAGGCTTCTCGCACACCGCGCATCCTGCTCGGTGGCCAGCATCAGCCTACCTTGTTGCGTCACCTTGATGGTTTCTCGCGACGCAAGGGCCAAGCCCGCGCTTTCCTCATCCAGTTCGCTGAAACCTGCGGCTTGCTCGAACAGTACGGCAGCGATCGCTTTGACCTCGCGGTGATCCAGTCGCCGGCAGCCGAAGACGCAGCCGAGGTTATCGGCCATCTCACCCGCATCGCACGCCAAGGCCTGATTACCCGTCGTTGAGTAGCATGTCAGCGCCGGGCGTTTTTGGTTAAGCTCGGCCTCACTACGTCGGCACGCACAGGCGTTGAGGAGAATGCCGTTTGAGCACCAACATCATCACCACCGAAGGTCATCAGGCGCTCAAGCAAGAGCTCGACCATCTGTGGCGGGTCTACCGGCCGGAAATTACCCAGAAGGTTGCCTGGGCAGCGTCGCTGGGCGATCGCAGTGAAAACGCCGATTACCAGTACAACAAGAAGCTCTTGCGCGAGATTGATCGTCGCGTACGTTACCTGCGCAAGCGTCTTGAAGATGTCAAAGTGGTTGCCTATTCCCCGGAACAGGAAGGCAAGGTGTTTTTTGGCGCTTGGGTGGAAATCGAAAACGATGATGGCGAGACCCTGAAGTTTCGCATCGTCGGTTATGACGAGATCTATGGGCGCAACGACTACATTTCGATCGATTCGCCCATGGCCCGCGCGTTGCTCAAGAAGGAGGAGGGTGACGAGGTGGTGGTCAAGACGCCGACGGGGGATGCTACCTGGTATGTCAACAGCATCAGTTATCCGGCTGTACAGGCGGATGCCTGAATAACTGAAGCTTCCAAGACTGGGGCCACAAAGCAGCCCCAGTTCACATTTGCGTTGAGCTCAAGTGTCGCGCAAAACCGCCAAAGGACTGGCATTGAGCGCACGCCGGGTGCCAAACACCCCAGCACCCGCCACCAGCAATGCACCCACCAGCGGTAATGCCAGCAGCCATGGATGCGGACTCCACGGCAGGTCGAACGCATAGCGATACAGCGCCCAGCTGATCAGCTCGCAACCCAGCGCCGCCAGCACGCCGC
This sequence comes from Pseudomonas urmiensis, assembly GCF_014268815.2. Taxonomy (NCBI): domain Bacteria; kingdom Pseudomonadati; phylum Pseudomonadota; class Gammaproteobacteria; order Pseudomonadales; family Pseudomonadaceae; genus Pseudomonas; species Pseudomonas urmiensis. The sequence continues at coordinate 2,931,799 of NZ_JABWRE020000001.1, read as the reverse complement.
TGGCCGCCCCCAGCAAGCCGAACTCGATGCGCCGGGTCCTGACCAGCAAGGGCCTGGGCGCACCCAGCGCGCGCAGCAAGGCGCCTTGGTGAATGCGCTCATCCAAGGTTGCCTGCAGCCCGGCGAACAGCACTGCCAGGCCCGCCGCCAACACGAACAACAGCACATACTCCACCGCCAAGGTCACCTGCGCCAGGATGCTGCGCAACTGCTCGAGCAGCGCGTCGACCTGAAGAATGGTCGCGGCCGGGAACGCCCGGGACAGGGCGACCACTTCCTGGTCGTGACCCGCTGCCAGGTAGAAGCTGGTCAGGTAGGTGGTGGGCAAGCCCTGCAGGGTGCCGGGTTGGAAAATCATGTAGAAGTTGGGCTGGAAGCTGTCCCAGTGCACCGAGCGCAAGCTGCTGACCCGTGCCTGGCGTTGCTGACCACCGATATCGAAATTGAGCAGGTCGCCCAGCTTCAGATGCAGGCTGGCAGCAAGCTCCGCTTCTACCGAAACACCAGGGATGCCATCGCTTGCTGGGGTGGGCTGCCACCAATCACCTGAGGTCAAGGCATTGCCCTGGGGCAGCTCGGCGGCCCAGGTCAGGCTGAGATCGCGTTGCACGGCGCGTTCACCGGTGGACTCCTTGCTCACCAGCTGGCGCACTGGCTCGTCGTTTATGTGCGTCAGCCGACCCGGGATCACCGGATACAACGGCGCCGAAGTGGCGTTGACCTCGCGCAAGCGCTGGATAAAGGCATCGCGCTCATCCGGCAGGATGTTCAAGGCGAAGTGATTGGGGGCATCTTTGGGCAGTTGCGCTTGCCAGGTATCCAACAGCTCGGCGCGCAGCAAAGCGACCAGGCCCATGGCCAGTAGGATGAGGCCAAACGCCAGCGCTTGGCCGGCTGCCGCCAGCGGGTGACGCAGCAATTGGCCTAGCCCCAGCCGCCAAGTCAGGGGCGCGCCCGCCAGTAACCGGCGCAGGCTACGCAACCCGAGCAGGAGCAGGCCACCCAGTAACAGCGCAGCGATCAACCCGCCGCCGAGCAGGGCAAAGGTCAGCAGCAGATCCAGGCTCAGGCGCCACATGATCAGGCCCAGGGCAAATAGGGCAGCGCCATACACCAGCCAGCTGCTGGGCGGTACCGGCAGCAGGTCGCGGCGCAACACCCGCAGCGGCGGCACGCGGCCCAGTGCCGCCAACGGCGGCAGGGCAAAACCTGCGAGGGCGACCAGGCCCGTGCCGATGCCAGCCAGCGCCGGGGTGATGCCACCGGGTGGAATGACGCTGGGCATCAACCCGTGCAGTAAACGGAACAGGCCCAGCTGTGCCAGCCAGCCGACCAGAGCCCCGACCACTGCTGCCACCAGGCCTAGCGTTGCCAGTTGCACGCAGTACAGGCCCAGGGCCTGGCGACGAGACAAGCCCAGGCAGCGCAGCAGGGCGCTGGCGTCCAGGCGCCGGGCCGCGTAGCGGCTGGCCGAGAGCGCCACGGCAACGCCTGCCAACAGCACCGCCACCAGGCTGGCCATGTTCAAGTAGCGCTCAGCCTTGCCGAGGGCGCCGCCGATTTGCCGGTTGCCATCACGTGTGTCGAGCAGGCGCTGGTTGGCGGCCAGATCCTTGTCGATGGCCTGGCGATACTGGCTCAACGTTTGCGGCTCGCCTCGCCATAGCTCGCGATAGCTGACCCGGCTGCCTGGCTGGATCACGCCGGTGCTTTGCAGGTCGTCGAGGTTCATCAGCACCCGCGGGGTGAGGCTGTAGAAGTTGTTGGCGCGGTCTGGTTCGTAGGTCAGCACGCGGGTCATGCGCAAGCTCTTCATGCCAACATCAATGCTATCGCCTATCGACAAACCCAGCGCCGCCAGCAAACGTGGCTCGACCCAGACCTCGCCGGCTGCTGGGCCGCCCCCGGGCGCTTCCTGCGCATAGGGCGCTGCGGCGCTGCGTAATTTTCCCCGCAGCGGGTAGGCAGTGTCGGCGGCCTTGATGCTGGAGAGCTGGATGCCGCTATCGCCCCCGACCACGCTGGTAAATTCCACCACCCGTGCATGGCGCAAGCCCAGCGCCGTGCCGGCGTCGATCTGCTCCTGGCGAGCTGGCGAGCTGCCCTGCAGGACCAGATCTGCGCCGAGAAACTCGCTGGCGCGCAGCTGCATGGCGCCATTCAGGCGTGCGCCGAAATAGCCGATGGCGGTGCTGGCCGCCACGGCCACCAGCAGGGCGAAGAACAGCACGCGTACTTCACTGGCACGGGCGTCGCGCCAGAGCTGGCGCAGGGCCAAGGCGCACAGGCGCAGAAACGGCAATCGAGTCATCACGGCTCCAGGGGCGCCACCAGGCGCCCAGCGTCCAGGCGGATTAGGCGCCGGCAGCGCTTGGCCAGGCGTTCGTCGTGGGTGACCAGAACCAAGGTGGTGCCGCGCTCCTTGTTCAGTTCGAACAACAGGTCGCTGATGCGCTCGCCGGTGTGGCTGTCCAGGTTGCCGGTAGGCTCGTCGGCGAACAGCACCGCTGGCTGCGCGGCGAACGCTCGGGCAATCGCCACTCGTTGCTGCTCACCGCCTGACAGCTGGCGCGGGGTATGGGTCAGGCGTTTGCCCAGGCCAACCCGTTCGAGCAGGCTGCGCGCATGCTCGCGGGCATCGCGGCGGCCATCGAGCTCCAGCGGCAACATGACGTTTTCCAGTGCATTGAGGCTGTCGAGCAATTGGAACGACTGGAACACGAAGCCGACATGCTCGGCGCGCACCCGCGCCCGTTGATCTTCATCCAGCGGCCCCAGGTCGTGACCGGCAAGGATCACCGTGCCGGCGCTAGGGCGGTCCAGGCCTGCGAGCAAGCCCAGCAGGGTCGATTTGCCCGAGCCCGAAGCGCCGACGATGGCCAGGCTGTCGCCCTGGTTCAGGTCGAGGGAGAGTGCGTGGAGGATGGTCAGGTCGCCTTCCGCGCTGGGAACCACTTTGCTAAGGTGCTGCGCAACGAGAATGCTTGGGCCCATGGAGAATCCGATGCGAGTGTGGTGGTTGAGTGCCGGTCTGGCCCTGTATTGCCTGGCCCAGAGCGCGGCGGCGGGAACACTGCTGGTCGTCGGCGATAGTATCAGCGCCGGTTTTGGCCTGGATACCCGCCAGGGGTGGGTTTCCCTGTTGCAGCAACGGCTGCAGCAGGAAGGCTCGAGCGATCAGGTGGTCAATGCCTCGATCAGTGGTGACACCAGTGCAGGTGGCCAGGCGCGGCTGCCGGCGCTGCTTGCAGAGCATAAGCCGAGCCTGGTGATCATCGAGCTGGGCGGCAACGATGGGCTGCGTGGACAGCCGCCAGAGCAATTGCAACAAAATCTTGCTTCGATGATAGACCGCTCCCAGGCGGCAGGGGCCAAGGTGGTCCTGTTGGGCATGCGCCTGCCGCCCAATTACGGGGTGCGCTATACCACTGCCTTTGCCCAGGTCTATGAGCAGTTGGCGACACAGAAAAAAGTGCCATGGGTGCCGTTTTTCCTCGAGGGTGTTGGCGGTGTGCCGCAGATGATGCAGGCCGATGGCATTCACCCAGCCCAGGGCGCCCAGCAGCAACTGCTGGAAAATGCCTGGCCGGTGATAAAACCCTTGCTGTGACGCTTTTAACGGGGGCTGCTTTCGGATAATGTTGCGCCCCCCGTTTCGAGACCCCCCAATGCCGCGCCCTGCCTGGTCCCTGTATGCCTATCAACTGATCGAGCCCGATGAGCAGCTCGACCTGTTCGCGTGTCAGGAAGTCCGCGTCCACCTGGTAGCCCGCCAACTTGAGCTGGGCGCGCCGGTCGACCGCACCTTATGCGGCGGTCTGTTGCCAGCGCAGCCACGGTGGTCGATGGTGCCGCGCGCGATCAATCGCGACAGCCGCCTGTGCACGCTGTGCAAGGCGATCTTAGATGCCCAGCGCCGTGGCACTCGACCGGTATGGCCGCAACTCTAGATGGCAAGTGCCGGCCGGAACTAAGACTGCCTTTCATCATCTGAAACGCATGCAACTGCCCGATGCCTCCCGCTTGTGCCGGGGCGGGTGTACAATCGATCCTCTTGACCCACCTTTCGAAGGATTTACCGGATGTTGCCGCGCTTTCCCGCCGTCACCCGTAGCCTGTCCCTGGCCGCCCTGCTGGTAGCAGGCCCTGCCTGCGCGCTGGAGCTGCCACTGCCGCCACCCGGTGAGGACGTCGTCGGCCAGGTCCAGACGATCAAGGCCAAGTACGAAGACACCTTCGCTGACATCGGCACCGCCAATGATCTGGGCTATCTGGAGATGATCGCCGCCAACCCGGGCGTCGATCCATGGTTGCCCGGCGCCGGTACCGAAATCATCCTGCCGACCCGCTACGTGCTGCCTCCGGGGCCACGCGAAGGCATTGTCATCAACCTGGCTGAATACCGTCTGTACTACTTCCCGAAAGGGCAGAACGTAGTGCATACCTTCCCGCTGGGCATCGGCCGTGAAGGCTGGGGCTCGCCGATTGCCAATACCAAGATTACCGCCAAGACGCCGAACCCGACCTGGACGCCGCCCGCTTCGATCCGCGCCGAGCATGCCGCCGATGGCGACATCTTGCCGACCGTAGTGCCCGCTGGCCCGGACAACCCGCTGGGGCCGTTCAAGTTCACCCTGGGTGTGCCTGGTTACCTGATCCACGGTTCCAACAAGAAGTTCGGTATTGGTATGCGCACCAGCCATGGTTGCTTCCGCATGCTCAACAATAACGTCCTGGAACTTTCCAAGATGGTCCCGGTAGGTACGCCGGTGCGCATCATCAACGAGCCGTACAAGTTCGGTATCAGTGCCGGCAAGGTCTACCTCGAGGCGCACACACCGCTGGATGATCATGGCGATCCGTCGGTGGTCGACAAGCACACTGCAGTTATCAATGCCTTGCTCAAGCGTGAAGACCTGGCCAATAACCTGCGGATGAACTGGGACATGGTGCGCGACGTGGTTGCCGCTGAAGATGGTATGCCGGTGGAAATTGCCGTTCCCGTCACCGGTGGTGCGGCACCGATGGTCTCGAGCATTCCGCCTGAACTTCAGTAAGTCGTAAGTCGCTGCGGCGCGATCAGGGCCTGCCTTAGTGCAGGCCTTTTTCGTTTTTGCCGCAGGCGTTTTCATCGGCAATAAAAAAGCCGACCCACAAGTGGGTCGGCTTCATAACAATCCGTGAGGATTATTACTTGCGGCTGGCTTTGTCCAGCATACGCAGAGCGCGCTCGTTGGCTTCGTCAGCGGTTTGCTGAGCCTTCTGAGCGGCAGCCAGAGCGTCGTCAGCCTTACGGTAGGCTTCATCGGCACGGGCTTGGGCGCGAGCTGCTGCGTCTTCGGTAGCAGTCAGGCGAGCTTCGGTTTCTTTGGAGACGCTGCTGCAACCGGTAGCCAGAACTGCGGCCAGAGCCAGAGCAGAGAATTTCAGAACGTTGTTCATCGTGTTCCCCTTCAAGGACTTTCTATTAAATAGCCATCTCTCGGAAAAGAGAAACTGGCCGGCGTACATAGTACCCATTACTTGTAGTAAGTAAACTGACTGAGCGCAAGAACTGCAAAAAAAATGTGCACTGCTGGGTCGCTGACACCTTTGTAGCGCTTTTGTGAACAACCTGTTCAGGGTTCGCAAGCGATTGTACTAGCGGAACTTTTTGTTGAACTAAAGGTGACTTGTACTGTCCTTGTGCGTCTTAGCAGTACAACATCCGCGTGCTGTTGCGAGTCCACCGTCAGGTCCGCGCAACTGGGTTTAACGGCGAATTTTTGCCGTCTGCCACCTTGAGCATTCCTGCCGGCGGCGCCTACTATTTGTGGGTGCCCAGGGTACAGAACGACCCAGTCACCTTGCTGTCCAAGGGGGCATGAGGGGGCGTAGAAGATTCCGCGCCGGATACATCATCGGTTAAGGTAAAGGTCTGCCGAGAAGACCTGCGAGGAGTAGTGATGAGCGAAGCGCTGACCATCCACCATGACCAGGCCGGTCATCAGTTCGAGACCAACGTGGACGGTCATCGTGCCTACCTGACGTACATGGACCTGGGCAAGCAGACGCTGGATATCTATCGCACCTTCGTGCCCAACGCCCTGCGCGGCCGCGGCATTGCCGCAGCGCTGACCGAACAGGCCCTGCAGTACGCCGACCAGATGGGCTACACGGTCATCCCGTCGTGCTCGTACGTCGAGCGCTACATGGAGCGCCAGCAGCGCCATTCCAGCAAAGCCTGACGTTCGGGGCTGATCGAAACACACAAAAATTCCGGGCATTGCCCGTAATGCTGTTCACTTAAGATTTTGGGGCCGCCTTGCGGCCCTTCGCGGACAAGCCCGCTCCCACAGGTATCGCGCCGCCCTCAAGTTAAGCGCTATCCCTGTGGGAGCGGGCTTGCCCGCGAAGGGCTGCAACGCAGCCCCACAACAGACGACACTCAGCCGCGTTGGCGTTTGGGCAGAACGTCCTTGAGCTTGTCGCGCATGCTGCGCACGGACTTTTCGGTGGCGGCCCAATCGATACAGGCGTCGGTGACCGATACGCCGTATTGCAGATCGGCAAGATCCTTGGGAATCGACTGGCAGCCCCAGTTCAAGTGGCTCTCGACCATCAGGCCGATGATCGACTGGTTGCCTTCGAGGATTTGGTTGGCGACGTTGTCCATCACCAGCGGCTGCAGGGCCGGGTCCTTGTTGGAATTGGCGTGGCTGCAGTCGACCATGATGTTGGCCTTGATCTTGGCCTTGGCCAGGTCTTGCTCGCACAGGGCAACGCTGACCGAATCATAGTTGGGCTTGCCGTTGCCGCCGCGCAGTACCACGTGGCCATAGGCATTACCCTTGGTGGTGACGATGGACACGCCACCTTCCTGGTTGATCCCCAGGAAACGGTGTGGCTTGGATACCGACTGCAGGGCGTTGATCGCCACGGTCAGGCCGCCATCGGTGCCGTTCTTGAAGCCGACCGCCGAGGACAGGCCCGAGGCCATCTCTCGGTGGGTCTGCGATTCGGTGGTACGTGCGCCGATCGCCGACCAACTGATCAGGTCCTGCAGGTACTGCGGGGAGATCGGGTCAAGTGCTTCGGTGGCGGTTGGCAGGCCCATTTCGGCCAGGTCCAGCAGCAGTTGGCGACCGATGTGCAGGCCGTCCTGGATCTTGAACGAGTCATCCAGGTACGGGTCGTTGATCAGGCCTTTCCAGCCGACGGTGGTACGCGGTTTTTCGAAGTACACGCGCATTACCAGGTACAGGGTGTCGGCGACTTCCGCGGCCAGTACCTTGAGGCGCTCGGCGTATTCGTGAGCGGCCTTGATGTCATGGATCGAGCAGGGGCCGATCACGACGAACAGTCGATGGTCCTTGCCGTCGAGAATGTTGCGCACCACTTCGCGGCCGGCAGTCACGGTCTGCAGGGCCTGGGCGCTGAGAGGAATTTCCTTCTTGAGCTGATCGGGGGTGATCAAGGTCTCGTTGGAGGCAACGTTTAGGTCATCGATCGGTAAATCAGCCATCGTGTTACTCGTCAGGTCACGGGTGCCGGCCGCCAGCAATCCCCGTGCGGCCTAGCAGCAGATTGTTCGCAACGGGGAGGCCGAACCTTAGCGCGTTACAGGGGGCGCGACAATGGGCTGGGCCCCGTCGGCGTGGGGTTTTTGGCCATCAGAGGGGATTTTTGTTTCTACGCGCTTGAAGCTACCTTCCGAGAGTGCCTGAGTGTTTGAGCCTGTAGGAGCGGGCTTGTCCCGCGATGAGGCCAGAACTGACACTAGAAAATGCTGCTCTGACTTAAATCGCGCATTACAGTTGGGCCACATCGGCCTGACTTGTAAGCATCAGGCGAACCAGCAGCTGGATCGAAAAGGAGTAGTGCATGGAGTCTCGCAGTACGCGTATCGGGATCATCGGCAGTGGGGCCATCGGCGGGTTCTACGGGCTGATGCTGGCCCGCGCAGGCTTTGAGGTGCACTTTCTGTTGCGCAGCGAGTACGAGGCGGTGCGCGAGCAGGGGCTGAGCTTGCAAAGCGCGGTGCATGGTCAAGTGCATATGCAGGTCAACGCCTATGCCTCGGCCGCCGACATGCCGTTGTGCGACTGGTTGCTGGTGGGCGCCAAGGCTACCAGCAATGCCGAGCTTGCGCCGCTGATCGTCCAGGCTGCCGCGCCTGAGTCCAGGGTGGTGCTATTGCAAAATGGCCTGGGCGTTGAAGATCAGTTGCGCCCTGCGTTGCGCCCAGATATGCACTTGCTCGGTGGCTTGTGCTTTATATGTGTCAACCGCGAGGCCCCCGGAGTGATTCGTCACCAGGCGCTGGGCGCGGTCAACCTTGGCTATCACAGCGGCCCGGCTGCAGGTACAGCGCTGGCCATCGTCGAGGAGGGCGCCGCGCTGTTCCATGCCGCGGGGATCGACTCGCAGGCCATGGAAAACCTCGACCAGGCCCGCTGGCAAAAGCTGGTGTGGAACGTGCCCTACAACGGTCTGTCGGTACTCTTGCAAGCCAGTACCACGCCGTTGATGGCCGACGCCGACAGCAGGCTGCTAATCCAGCAACTGATGGCCGAAGTGGTGCAGGGCGCCCAGGCCTGCGGCCTGGTGCTGCCGCAGGGCTATGCCGAGCACTTGTTGCGCATTACCGAGCAGATGCCTGACTACTGGCCCAGCATGTATCACGACCACGCCCAGCAGCGTCCGCTCGAACTCCAGGCGATCTACGCCGAGCCCCTGGCGCGGGCACGCGCCGCAGGCTGCCACCTGGTGCGCATGGAAATGCTCTACCAATCGCTGGCCTTCATCGATCGACGCAATCGCCAGGCCTGACTGAGCCTCAAGGCCTGCTGGGCAGCACGCCGGACGGCGCAGCGCCCGGCTACGGCGCTGCTAAGCTGAACCTTGCTCTGCCGTAGCGGCAGTCGAGGAGGTCGAATGATTCGTTCCATGCTGTATGCCACCGACCTCGGTGTATACGCGCCTGTTGTCATGCAGCACGCCCTGGCCTTGGCGCGCACCTTCAATGCAGAGCTGTACGTGATCCACGCGGTCGAACCGATGGGCCAGTTCGCCGAATCGTTGTTGCAGAGTTATCTGGACGAACAGACCCTGGACCAGTTGCACAGCCAGGGGGTGAATACAGTGATGGCCAATATCGAGCAGAGGGTCCTGGAAAATTTTCGCGATGAGCTGGGCGAGGAAGCGGATCTGGCTGTGATCCGTGCCGTGCGCGTGCGCCAGGGCGATCCTGCGCAGGTGATCCTCGATCAGGCGCAACGGCTGAGTGTCGATCTGTTGATCTTCGGCAGCCATACCCAAGGTGCAGGGGTAGATGTGCCGATTGGTAGGACGGCAGTGCGGCTCTTGCAGCTGTCACCGGTGCCGGTCTACATGGTGCCGTTGGCGCAGCATTTGGGGCGTAGGAAAGCATGAAGATGGCAGTAGGTCATTTCCCCTTGGCGTAACAAAATAGTTCTAGATTTATTTCCAGAACCACTAATATAGTTATATATCGTCGCTGCCAGCTGCCGGTGACCTACCGCTGAACCGAGGGAAACCTATGAAGCTCCAACAACTGCGCTACATCTGGGAAGTGGCGCACCACGACCTCAACGTCTCCGCGACAGCGCAGAGCCTCTATACCTCCCAGCCGGGGATCAGCAAGCAGATCCGCCTGCTCGAGGATGAGTTGGGTGTCGAAGTCTTCGCCCGCAGCGGCAAGCACCTGACCCGCGTCACCCCGGCCGGCGAGCGCATCATCAACACCGCTGGCGAGATCCTGCGCAAGGTTGAAAGCATCAAGCAGATCGCCCAGGAATTCTCCAACGAGAAGAAGGGCACCCTGTCGATCGCCACCACCCACACCCAGGCACGCTATGCCTTGCCGCCGGTGATCAGCAGCTTCATCAAGCAGTACCCGGAAGTGTCCCTGCACATGCATCAGGGCTCGCCCATGCAAATCGCCGAAATGGCGGCTGACGGCACTGTCGATTTTGCCATCGCCACTGAAGCCCTGGAGCTGTTCGGCGATCTGATCATGATGCCGTGCTACCGCTGGAACCGTTGCGTGGTGGTACCCCAGGGCCACCCACTGGCCAAGCTGCCGAAGCTGACCCTCGAAGCGCTCGCCGAATACCCGATCGTCACCTACGTGTTCGGCTTCACTGGCCGTTCCAAGTTGGACGAGGCGTTCAACCATCGTGGCCTTACGCCAAAAGTGGTGTTCACCGCCGCTGACGCTGACGTGATCAAGACCTATGTGCGCCTGGGCCTGGGTGTGGGCATCGTGGCCGGTATGGCGGTAGATGCCAAGCTTGATAGCGATCTGGTCGCCCTGGATGCCAGCGAGCTGTTCGAAGCCAGCGTGACCAAGATCGGCTTCCGCCGTGGCACCTTCCTGCGTGGTTTCATGTGCGACTTCATCGAGAAATTCGCGCCGCACCTGACCCGTGAAGTCATGGCCAAGGCTATCCAATGCCATAACAAGCAAGAGCTTGAAGAGCTTTTCCACGGCGTCGAGTTGCCGTTCCACTGATCGACAGGCGCAAAAAAACCGGCTAATTGGCCGGTTTTTTTATGCCTGCTACAAGGTCAGGCCTTGGAGATCAGGTTGCCGGCATGCAGCCCGCATTCCTTCTGCGTGGACTCTTCCCACCACCAGCGGCCTTCGCGCTCATGCTGGTTAGGCAGCACTGGGCGGGTGCAAGGCTCGCAGCCGATACTGATGAAGCCGCGTTCATGCAGGCTGTTGTAGGGCAGTTCAAGCATGCGGATATAGCCCCACACTTCGGCGCTGGTCATCTGCGCCAGGGGGTTGAACTTGTACAGCGTGCGTTCAGCAGTGGAGAACGCCGAGTCGATTTCCAGCGCGGCAACCTGGCTGCGGGTGCCAGGGCTCTGGTCGCGACGTTGGCCTGTGGCCCAGGCGCTGACGGTGGACAGTTTGCGCCGCAGCGGCTCGATCTTGCGGATGCCGCAGCATTCGCCATGGCCATCCTTGTAGAAACTGAACAGGCCCTTATCCTTGACGAATGGATCCAGCTTGGCCCGGTCCGGGCTGAGGATCTCGATCGGCAGGTTGTACTGCTCGCGGACCTGATCGATAAAACGATAGGTCTCCGGGTGCAGACGGCCGGTATCGAGGCTGAAGACCTTGACCTGTTTGTTCAGTTTCCAGGCCATATCCACCAGCACCACATCCTCGGCGCCGCTGAATGAGATCCACAGGTCGTCGCCAAAGTGTTCGAAGGCGAGCTTGAGAATGTCCTGCGGGGACTTGTTGGCGTAGGTCGCGGCCAGGGCGGCGACGTCGAAGGCTTGGCTCATCAGGCGGTTTCCATCGTGTGTATGGCGCTGTGCGCTCGTAATAGGCAGATGGTAACAAAAAATGGCGGGGTAGACGTTCTGCCATGGCGTAATCGGTTCGAGAACGGTGTTGTCCTTTTCGCGGGCAAGCCCGCTCCCACAGGGATAGCGCTGATCTGAAAATATGCGCGGTTTCTGTGGGAGCGGGCTTGCCCGCGAAAAGGGCGACACGGATCAGAGGCTTTGCAGCGTCTGCATCAACACCCGCACCTTGGCGATCGACTCCTCATACTCCGCCTCCCACTGCGAATCCGCCACCACTGCGCCGCCACCCCAGCAACAGGCCTGACCGTCCTTGATCAGCAGGCTGCGAATGGCGATGGAACTGTCCATTTCGCCGCGCACATCGATGTACAACAGCGAGCCGCAGTACAACGCCCGGCGAGTCGGCTCCAGCTCGTCGATGATCTGCATGGCGCGGATCTTCGGTGCGCCGGTGATCGAGCCACCGGGGAAGCTGTCGCCGATCAGGTCCAGAGCGTCTTTGCCGCTGGCCAGCTGCCCGGTGATGCTGCTGACCAGGTGATGGACATTGGGGTAGCTCTCCAGGCTGAACAGCTCGGGAACCTTGACGGTGCCGATCTCGCAGGTGCGTCCTAGATCATTGCGCAGCAGGTCGACGATCATCAGGTTTTCCGAGCGGTCCTTGGCGCTGGCGAGCAGTTCGGCAGCGTTGCGCGCATCTTGCTGCGGGTCGCTGGAGCGCGGGCGGGTGCCTTTGATCGGGCGGGTTTCTACCTGGCCTTGGCTTACGCGAACAAAGCGCTCGGGGGAAAAACTCAGCAGCGCGCTGCCGTCGGCCAACTGCTGATAGCCGGAGAACGGGGTTGGGCAAGCCTTGCGCAGGGCCTGGTAGGCGTGCCACGGATCTCCCTGGCAGGCAGCGCGGAAACGCTGGGTGAGGTTGATCTGGTAGCAGTCGCCGGCCTGAATGTAGTGCTGGACCTGATCGAAAGCCTGGCGATAGTGGGCTGGTTCAAGGTCGCCACGCATGGGCGCAAGCAGCTGGAAGTCGGTGCTTTGATCAACGGCAGGTGCCTCGAACAGGCTGATCAGCCGCTGCTGCTCGCTCGCTGGCAAGCTGGGGTGAAACACCAGTTGCGTGGTGCCCAGCAGGTGGTCGCTGACCAGCGCCCAGGCATACAGGCCCAGCTGTGCATCCGGCAGGCCCAGATCGTCCACGGCCATGCTGGGCAGCTGTTCCAGGCGCCGACCGAAGTCGTAGCTCAGGTAGCCGATCAGGCCGCCGGCAAAGGGCAGCTCAAGGTTGTCAGGGAGATCGGCGTGCCCCAGCTCGGCCAAGCCATCGCGCAGGCGCTGTAAGTAAGCCCGGCCATCTTCGTCAGGCTCTGCCTGCAAATGTGCCACCGGCCAGGCGCTGAGCAGGTCGAAGCGGCCACGCTCGGCCCCAGGGCGGGCGCTGTCGAGCAGGATCGCGCCGGGCGCCTGGCGCAGTCGGGCGAAATAGGCGGCAGGGTCGGGCTGGTAGGGCAGGGGGTGGAGCGTACAGGTCGGCATGCGAATGGGCGGCGATGAAGGCGAGGAGGGGATTGTAATGGTCTGTAGGAAAAGGGCCTAGCACTGGGCGCGACATTCAAGCTTGTGTTTGGGTCCGCTTCGCGGCCCTTCGCGGGCGAGCCCGCTCCCACAGGGATAGCGCTGATCTGAAAATATGCGCGGTTCCTGTGGGAGCGGGCTCGCCCGCGAAGCGGACCCCAACGGGCTAAGCCATTAGCGCGAAGGCACGTGCCCAAACAGCCCTTGGGCCACGCGCACACGCTGGTCGGCGTCTTCGCTAAGGCCATCTTTGGCCAGCGCTTCCAGATGCGCCTCGATGGCGTGGGTGCGCTGGGTCAAGCCGCAATCGTTGGCAATCTGAATATTCAAGCCCGGACGCGCATTCAGCTCAAGGATCAACGGCCCCTTGTCCTGGTCCAGCACCATGTCCACACCGATATAGCCCAGGCCACACAATTCATAGCAGCCAGCGGCCAGCTTCATGAAGCCGTCCCAGTTTGGCAGTTGCACGCCGTCCACCGCGTTGGTGGTGTCCGGGTGCTTGCTGATGATGTTGTTCAGCCAGGTGCCGCGCAGGGTCACGCCAGTGGCCAGGTCGACACCGACGCCAATGGCGCCCTGGTGCAGGTTGGCCTTGCCGCCCGACTGGCGGGTCGGCAGGCGCAGCATGGCCATGACCGGGTAGCCCATCAGTACGATGATGCGGATATCCGGCACGCCTTCGTAGCTGATGCTCTTGAAGATCTGGTCCGGGGTCACCCGGTATTCGATCAGCGCCCGGTCGCGGTGGCCGCCCAACGAGTACAGGCCAGTGAGGATGCTCGAGACCTGGTGCTCGATCTCCTCGTGGCTGATGATCTTGCCCGACACCGTGCGGTAGCGATCCTCAAAGCGGTCGGCGATCACCAGGATGCCGTCACCGCCAGCGCCTTGCGCCGGCTTGATGACGAAATCGCTGCGCCCGCCGATGATCTCGTGCAGCTTGTCGATCTGCTTCTCTGTCTCGATGATGCCGTACATCTCCGGCACATGGATGCCGGCCTTGATCGCACGCTCCTTGGTGATGATCTTGTCGTCGACGATCGGGTACAAATTGCGCTTGTTGTACTTCAGGACATAGTCCGCGTTGCGCCGGTTGATACCCATGATGCCCCGGGCCTCCAGGGCTTTCCACGTCTTGATCAGTCCGAACATCAGGCGTCAGCCTTTTTTACGAAAGCCTTGAAGCGAACGAGCTCGGTCAGGCGGTAGCCGCGGTAGCGACCCATCGCCAGCATGAAGCCCACCAGAATCAGCAGTACCGCCGGGAAGGTGAAGACGAAGTACACCAGCTCCGGCACCATCATCAGCAGGTGCGCCAGGGAGGCTGCGAACAGGGTGCCGATCGCCACTTTCATGGCATGGCCACCACCGCGTTCTTCCCAAGTGATCGACAGGCGTTCGATGGTCATGGTCAGGATCACCATCGGGAACAGCGCAACCGACAGGCCGCGTTCCAGGCCCAGCTTGTGGCTGAACAGGCTGATCGCGGCGATCAGCACCACGACGAAGGTCAGCACCACCGACAGCCGCGGCAGCATCTGCAGCTTCAGGTGCTCAAGGTAGGAGCGCAGCGACAGGCCCAGCGCGGTGATCACGGTAAACAGCATGATGCCAAAGCCCAGCTGGGTCTCGCGGAAGGCCAGGGCGATCAGTACCGGGGTGAAGGTACCCAGGGTCTGGATGCCGATCAGGTTGCGCAGCACCAGGATCACCAGCACGCCGATCGGGATCATCACCATGATCATGAAGGTCTGCTGGGTTTGCAGCGGCAGGCCGTACAGCGAATATTCGAGAAAATCGGCGTCGGTGTTCTCGTCGGTCAGCTTGGCCAGGCGGATGGCGTTCATCTCGCTGTTGTTCATGCTGAAGGTGACGTTGGCTTTCTTGCCGCCATCGACAGTGATCAGGTTGTCATCACCGGTCCACCACAGCAGGCGATCGCTGGGCAGGCCCTGCTCGCCGGTATCTGGGTTGAAGTACAGCCAGTCATTGCCGTTGAAGCTGCGCAGCCACAGTTCCGGCGTCTGCGGAGTGTCGGCGACCAGGCGGATGGTGTGGACTTTTTCCATTGGCACGTGGGCGATCGACAGCAGCAGGTCGATGACCTTGGCCTTGTTCAGCGCCGAAGTATCGCCAGCCAGCAGCAGCTTGACGTTGTCATCGTTAAGGTTATTGACCCGCTTGATGGTCTCGCTGACAAAGGTCTCGACGTCGGCCGAGTGCTGGCGAATCGGCGCCATCAGGGCTTCGGCGGCGATCTTCTCGGGGCCTTCCACGGCCAGGCTGTCACGGAAGGTCGGGCCTTTGATGGTGGTTTTTTCGTTGCTGTAGCGCTTGGTCAACACCAGGCGGTAGTAAAGCGTCTGGTTGCCGCTGGCGCGACGGGCCGACCAGGTCACCTTGCGGTTGCCGTCGGCGCGGTTGACGCTCACCCCATAGTTGTTGGAGATGAAGCTCTCGTTGAGGCTGACGTAGTCACGGCTCAAGGGCGGCACGAACATCTGTACCTTGACCGGATCCTTGGCACTGGCGACGAACTCGACCTTGGCGTCGATGTTCCACAAGTCGTCGGTTTCATCCTCGGTCACCGGGATGCCGAGGAAGAAGATCTGATAGGCCGTAACCGCCACGCCCAGCAGCACCAGCACGGTGATGAGGACTTTCAGGTGAAGGGTAAGAGAGCGCATCGGGATTACTCTGCTTTAGGAGCGTCGGTGGCACAGGCAGGTTTGCCGGCCGCGTATTTGAGGCTTGGGTCGACCAGCGCATCGAAGTCTTTCAAGGCCTCCGAGCCGATCAGCAGCGGGAACTGGAAGGCGCTGCGGTCGGTGAGGTTGACTTCGATGGTGCGCAGGGTCTGGCCCATGCAAATGTTCAGTTCGATCACCGGGCGGGCGGTGTAGGCCTTGCCTTCTTCAGCGTCATAGTCGCCAGCGCGGCGCTTGATCTTGCTGACCCGGGCCAATGGCCGTTCGATCGGGTGCGAATGCGCGGCGTCGATGGCCAGGTAGAAACGTACCCAGCTCTCGCCGTTGCGCTTGAAGCGCTTGATGTCGCGGGCGCTGAGCGAGGCGGTCTTGGCACCGGTATCGAGCTTGGCCGCGACCTCAAGGTCCAGGTCGTTCAAGCGCGCATATTCGTTGAGCCCGTACACGGACTTTTGAGCCGCTTGGCCAAGGGCCGGCAGCAGGGCAAGGCAGAGCAACATTAAAACGGGTGTAAGTCTCATAAATCCTGGCGCGGTGCTGTGCTGGGTTCAGGGCAAGGCGACTGGCCAAGCATCCTCGTTAATCTGTCAACAATATGAATTGCCGTACAGACAGACTACTCATTCTCCCTCGGGAAGCGCGGCATTCTATCACGCCGACGTCTTGACGCCAGCGCGCCGCGATCTGACAGCGAATCGGCTGAGTAAGTTCGTTCTTAGACGATTGTCGACAATGTTCATTTTGTCTTTGACTGTGAGGTTCTGTTTCGCTAGTTTTGGCCATAGAGAAACCCAAGGTGTCGACAATATGCTGGACGTAACTCAGGCGCCCGCCACGCTGGCCGAAGAAACGGAAACCCTTTCCGAGAACGTCTTCCGGCGCATCCAGGCGGCCATCGTCAAAGGCGACATCGCCCCGGGCAGCAAGATCTCCGAGCCTGAGCTGGCGCGCACCTACGGCATCAGCCGCGGCCCACTGCGCGAAGCCATCCACCGCCTGGAAGGCCAGCGCCTGCTGGTGCGAGTGCCGCACGTCGGCGCGCGAGTGGTGTCGCTTAGCCACGCCGAGCTGATCGAGCTGTACGAGATCCGCGAATCCCTCGAAGGCATGGCGTGCCGCCTGGCTGCCGAGCGTATGAGCGTAGCCGAGATCGATGAGTTGCGCCGGGTGCTCGACACCCATGAGCGCGATGCCGCGTTCCAGGCCGGGGTTGGCTATTACCAGCAGGAAGGCGACTTCGACTTCCATTACCGGATCATCCAGGGCAGCGGCAACCAGACCCTGGTCAAGATGCTCTGCGGCGAGCTGTATCAGTTGGTGCGCATGTACCGCATCCAGTTTTCCGCCACGCCCAACCGCCCGCACCAGGCATTCGCCGAGCACCACCGCATTCTCGATGCCATCGCCGACCGAGACGGCGAGCTGGCAGAACTGCTGATGCGCCGCCACATCGGCGCATCCAAACGCAATATCGCGCGCCACTATCAAGGCGCTGACAACAATAGCCCACGAGGTGAGTCATGACTGTGAAGAGCACGCCCGGCCAACGTTTCCGCGATGCGGTGGCTGCCGAACATCCGTTGCAGGTGGTTGGCGCGATCAACGCCAACCACGCCTTGCTGGCCAAGCGCGCCGGCTTCAAGGCCATCTACCTCTCCGGTGGCGGCGTCGCTGCCGGCTCCCTGGGCCTGCCGGACCTGGGCATCAGCGGGTTGGATGACGTGCTCACCGACGTGCGGCGCATCACCGATGTGTGCGACGTGCCGCTGCTGGTCGATGTCGACACCGGCTTTGGCGCCTCGGCCTTCAACGTGGCGCGGACCGTGCGCTCGATGAACAAGTTCGGCGCGGCAGCGATTCATATCGAAGACCAGGTTGGCGCCAAGCGTTGCGGCCACCGGCCAAACAAGGAAATCGTCTCCCAGCAGGAGATGGTCGATCGCATCAAGGCGGCGGTAGACGCTCGCCTGGATGACAGCTTCGTGATCATGGCGCGTACCGACGCCTTGGCCGTGGAAGGCCTGAACGCTGCCCTGGACCGCGCAGCGGCGTGTGTCGAGGCCGGCGCCGACATGATCTTCCCTGAAGCGATCACTGAATTGCACATGTACAAGACCTTCGCCGACCGGGTCAAAGCGCCAATCCTGGCCAACATCACCGAGTTCGGCGCCACCCCGCTGTACACCACCGACGAGTTGGCCTCGGTCGACGTCTCGCTGGTGCTGTACCCGCTGTCGGCGTTCCGCGCGATGAACAAGGCGGCGGAAAACGTCTACACCGCGCTGCGCCGCGATGGCACGCAGAAAAACGTCATCGACACCATGCAGACTCGCATGGAGCTCTACGATGCCATCGGTTACCACGCCTTCGAGCAGAGCCTCGATGCGTTGTTTGCCCAGAAGAAGGGCTGAGCTGAGTTAGAACGAAGCCAATGATTCGCCTGTGCCGGCGCTATCGCGGGGCAAGCCCGCTCCCACGCTCTGGTGGGCTGGCACAGGCACCCTTGATTAGCCAGAAATTCCATAACAAGTTCAATAAAGGAGAAACACCATGGCCGAAGCAAAAGTACTCAGCGGCGCAGGCCTGCGTGGTCAGGTGGCCGGCCAGACCGCACTGTCGACTGTAGGCCAGGCCGGTGCCGGCCTGACCTACCGCGGTTATGACGTCCGTGACCTGGCGGCCGCTGCCGAATTCGAGGAAGTGGCCTACCTGCTGCTCTATGGCGAGCTGCCCAGCCAAGCCGAACTGGACGAGTACAAGACCAAGCTCAAGGGCCAGCGTGATCTGCCCCAGGCACTCAAGGAAGTGCTCGAGCGCATCCCCGTCACTGCCCACCCGATGGACGTGATGCGCACCGGCTGCTCGGTACTCGGCACCCTGGAACCGGAGCTGACCTTCGACACCCAGCGCGACAAGACTGACCGCCTGCTAGCGGTATTCCCAGCGATCATGTGCTACTGGTACCGCTTCACGCATCACGGCGTGCGCATCAACTGCACCAGCGATGAAGACACCCTGGGCGGGCACTTCCTGCACCTGCTGCATGGCAAGAAACCGAGCGCGCTGCATGTCAAAGTGATGAACGTGTCGCTGATCCTCTACGCCGAGCACGAATTCAACGCCTCGACCTTCACCGCCCGGGTGTGCGCCTCGACCCTGTCGGACCTGTACTCCTGCGTCACCGCCGCCATCGGCTCGCTGCGCGGCCCGCTGCACGGCGGCGCCAACGAAGCGGCGATGGAGCTGATCGAACGCTTCCAGAGCCCGCAGCAGGCCACTGCCGAGCTGCTGAAGATGCTCGAGCGCAAAGACAAGATCATGGGCTTTGGCCATGCGATCTACAAAGAGTCCGACCCGCGCAACGAAGTGATCAAGGGCTGGGCCAAGCAGCTTGCCGATGAAGCCGGCGACAGCGTGCTGTACCCCGTCTCCGAAGCGATCGACAAGACCATGTGGGAGCAAAAACGCCTGTTCCCCAACGCCGACTTCTACCATGCCTCGGCGTATCACTTCATGGGCATCCCGACCAAGCTGTTCACCCCGATTTTCGTCTGCTCGCGCCTGACCGGCTGGGCGGCGCATGTCTTCGAGCAGCGTGCCAACAACCGCATCATCCGTCCGAGCGCCGAGTACGTCGGCGTTGAACAGCGCCAGTTCGTGCCCATCGCACAGCGCTGAATAGAAATAGAGAGGCAACCCGTTTCCCCTGTGGGAGCGGGCTTGCCCGCGAATGCGTCCGACTGGGCAACTGATGTGCACCTGCTGACGTATTCGCGGGCAAGCCCGCTCCCACAGGGACGGTGGAGCTTTCCGAATCCTGTGACCGAGCCTGAATGATGAACACTGCATACCGCAAAGCCCTGCCAGGCACACCCCTGGACTACTTCGACGCCCGCGCAGCTGTCGAGGCCCTCAAACCCGGTGCCTACGACGGCCTGCCGTACACCTCCCGCGTGCTCGCCGAGAACCTGGTGCGCCGCTGCGATCCGGCCACCCTCGATGCCTCGCTCAGCCAGCTGATCGAGCGCAAGCGCGACCTCGACTTCCCGTGGTTCCCGGCGCGGGTGGTGTGCCACGACATCCTCGGCCAAACCGCCCTGGTCGACCTGGCTGGCCTGCGCGATGCCATCGCCGACAAAGGCGGCGACCCGGCCCAGGTCAACCCGGTAGTGCCGGTGCAACTGATCGTCGACCACTCGCTGGCGGTCGAATGCGGCGGTTTCGATCCGCAGGCATTCGACAAGAACCGCGCCATTGAAGACCGTCGCAACGAAGACCGTTTCCACTTCATCAACTGGACCAAAAAGGCTTTCAAGAACGTCGACGTGATCCAACCGGGCAACGGCATCATGCACCAGATCAACCTGGAGAAGATGTCGCCGGTGATCCACAGTGATCGCGGCGTGGCCTACCCAGACACCTGCGTCGGCACCGACAGCCACACCCCGCACGTCGATGCCTTGGGCGTGATCGCCATCGGTGTCGGTGGCCTGGAAGCCGAGAACGTCATGCTCGGCCGCGCGTCGTGGATGCGCCTGCCGGAAATCGTCGGCGTCGAGCTGACCGGCAAGCTGCAGCCGAACATCACCGCCACCGACCTGGTATTGGCCCTGACCGAGTTCCTGCGCAAGCAGAAAGTGGTGGGCGCCTACCTCGAATTCCATGGTGAGGGCGCCCGCGCCCTGACCCTGGGCGATCGCGCCACCATCTCCAACATGGCGCCGGAGTATGGCGCCACGGCGGCGATGTTCGCCATCGACCAGCAGACCATCGACTACCTGCGCCTGACCGGCCGTGAAGAGCAGCAGGTCCAGCTGGTCGAAACCTACGCCAAGGTTGCAGGCCTGTGGGCCGACAGCCTGGTCAACGCCGAATACGAGCGGGTGCTCAGCTTCGACCTGTCGAGTGTCGTGCGCAACATGGCCGGCCCATCCAACCCGCACGCCCGTGTCGCTACCAGCGAGCTGGCGGCCAAGGGCATCGCTGGCGCCTGGCAAGAGCTGCCGGGGCAGATGCCTGATGGCGCGGTGATCATCGCCGCCATCACCAGTTGCACCAACACCAGCAACCCGCGCAACGTCATTGCTGCAGGCCTGCTGGCGCGTAATGCCAACAAGCTCGGCCTGACCCGCAAACCGTGGGTGAAGTCCTCGCTGGCGCCAGGCTCCAAGGCGGTCAAGTTGTACTTGGAAGAAGCCGGCCTGGAGCAGGAGCTGGAGCAGCTGGGCTTTGGCATCGTCGCCTTCGCGTGCACCACCTGCAACGGCATGTCTGGCGCGCTGGACCCGAAGATCCAGCAAGAAATCATCGACCGCGACCTGTACGCCACCGCGGTGCTGTCGGGCAACCGCAACTTCGACGGGCGGATTCACCCGTACGCCAAGCAGGCATTCCTCGCCTCGCCACCGCTGGTAGTGGCCTATGCCATCGCCGGCACCATCCGCTTCGACATCGAGAAGGATGTGCTGGGCGTGGTCGACGGTAAACAGATTCGCCTCAAGGACATCTGGCCGAGCGACGAAGAGATCGACGCGGTGGTGCGTGCTGCGGTCAAGCCGGAGCAGTTCCGCAAGGTGTATATCCCGATGTTCGCCATTGAAGAAGACAAGGGGCCGAAAGTCGCGCCGCTGTATGAGTGGCGCGAGATGAGCACCTATATCCGTCGCCCGCCGTATTGGGAGGGCGCCCTGGCTGGCGAGCGTACCCTGCGCGGGATGCGCCCGCTGGCGGTACTGCCGGACAACATCACTACAGACCACCTGTCGCCGTCCAACGCGATCATGCTCGACAGCGCGGCGGGTGAGTACCTGGCGAAGATGGGCCTGCCTGAGGAGGACTTCAACTCCTATGCCACCCACCGCGGCGATCACTTGACCGCCCAGCGCGCCACCTTCGCCAACCCCAAGCTGTTCAACGAGATGGTGCGCAAGGAAGACGGCAGCGTGCAGCAAGGTTCGCTGGCGCGGATCGAGCCAGAAGGCAAGGTGACCCGTATGTGGGAGGCGATCGAGACCTACATGCAGCGTAAACAACCGCTGATCATCGTTGCCGGTGCCGACTACGGCCAAGGCTCGTCGCGCGATTGGGCGGCCAAGGGTGTGCGCCTGGCAGGGGTTGAAGCGATTGTCGCCGAAGGCTTCGAGCGCATTCACCGCACCAACCTGGTAGGCATGGGCGTGTTGCCGCTGGAGTTCAAGCCGGGTACCGACCGCAAGACCCTGCCGCTCGATGGCAGCGAGAGCTACGACGTGTTGGGCGAGCGTACGCCGCGGGCGACCTTGACCTTGGTGGTCACCCGCCGTAATGGCGAGCGGCTCGAGGTGCCGGTGACGTGCCGGTTGGATACCGCTGAAGAAGTGTCGATCTACGAGGCGGGTGGGGTGCTGCAGCGCTTTGCCCAGGACTTCCTGGAAGGCACCGCGTAAAGCGGGGCCGCTCCGCGCCCCTTCGCGGGCAAGCCCGCTCCCGCAGGTCCCGCTAGGAGCGGGCTTGCCCGCGAAGGGGCGCGGAGCGGCCCCAGCCGTACAACTGAATGATCAGGACCGAACCATGGCATACGCACCGCAGATCAAGATCCCCGCCACCTACATCCGTGGCGGCACCAGCAAAGGCGTGTTCTTCCGCCTGCAAGACCTCCCTGAGCGCGCCCAGCAACCAGGCCCGGCCCGCGACGCCCTGTTGCTGCGGGTCATCGGCAGCCCGGATCCTTACGGCAAGCAGATCGACGGCATGGGCGGCGCCACCTCCAGCACCAGCAAGTGCGTGATCCTCTCGGCCAGCAGCAACGCTGAGCACGACGTCGATTATCTGTTCGGCCAGGTCTCGATCGACAAGGCCTTCGTCGATTGGAGCGGCAACTGCGGCAACCTCTCGGCAGCGGTCGGCTCGTTCGCCATCAGCAGCGGCCTGGTCGACCCCGTGCGCATCCCGCATAACGGCATCGCCACCGTGCGCATCTGGCAGGCCAACATCGGCAAGAGCATCATCGCCCATGTGCCAATCAGCGAAGGCGAAGTGCAGGAAACCGGCGATTTCGAATTGGACGGCGTGACCTTCCCCGCTGCCGAAGTGCAGCTGGAATTCCTCGACCCGGCCGCCGACGAAGACGGCGACGGCGGGGCGATGTTCCCCACCGGCAACCTGGTCGACGACCTCGAAGTGCCAGGTATCGGCACCTTCAAGGCGACCCTGATCAACGCGGGTATCCCGACCATCTTCGTCAATGCTGCTGACATCGGTTACAGCGGCAGCGAACTGCAAGACGCGATCAACGGCGATCCTGCGGCGCTGGCGCGTTTTGAAACCATCCGCGCCTATGGTGCCCTGCGCATGGGCTTGATCGAGCACGTCGATCAGGCGGCCACGCGTCAGCACACCCCTAAGGTCGCCTTCGTCGCGCCGCCAGTGGCCTATACCTCATCCAGTGGCAAGGCGGTTGCGCCAGGTGACATCGACCTGTTGGTTCGTGCACTGTCGATGGGCAAGTTGCACCACGCCATGATGGGCACCGCCGCCGTGGCGATCGGTACCGCCGCCGCCATTCCAGGGACGCTGGTCAACCTGGCAGCGGGCGGCAACCCGCGTAGCGCGGTACGTTTCGGCCATCCCTCAGGCACTTTGCGGGTCGGCGCCGAGGCACGTCAGGTGGATGGCCAGTGGACAGTCACCAAAGCAATCATGAGCCGAAGCGCTCGCGTGTTGATGGAGGGCTGGGTACGGGTACCTGGTGATGCCTTCTAGGCGCACCCCCTGACACATGAGCGGCGCTCGGCTTCTTTGTTCAACCCTCTGCAACAGGAAGCAACAGAGATGAGCGCCAACGTTGACCTCAACGACCGCCCGGACTACGACCGGGTGCTGCAAACCATTGCTGACTACGTGCTCGACTATCAAGTCGGCTCGGCCGAGGCGCTGGACACCGCGCGCAACTGCCTGATGGACACCTTGGGCTGCGGCCTGCTGGCGTTGCGCTTCCCCGAGTGCAGCAAGCACTTGGGGCCGCTCGTCGAGGGCACGATCGTGCCCAACGGCGCGCGGGTGCCCGGCACCTCGTACCGGCTGGACCCGGTCAAGGCCGCCTGGGACATCGGCTGCATCGTCCGCTGGCTGGACTACAACGACACGTGGCTGGCGGCCGAGTGGGGGCATCCGTCCGATAACCTCGGCGGCATCCTGGCGGTGGCCGATCACCTCTCGCAAAAGCGCGTGGCAGCAGGCGAGCAACCGTTGAACATGCGCCAGGTGCTCGAAGCCATGGTCATGGCGCACGAAATCCAGGGGGTGCTGGCGTTGGAGAACTCCTTCAACCGCGTCGGCCTGGACCATGTGCTGCTGGTCAAGGTCGCCTCGACGGCAGTATGCGCCAAGTTGATGGGGGCCAACCGCGAGCAGCTGTTGTCGGCGCTGTCGCATGCCTTCGTCGATGGCCAGGCCTTGCGCACCTACCGCCATGCGCCTAATGCCGGCTCGCGCAAGTCGTGGGCCGCAGGTGATGCGTCAAGCCGTGGTGTGCGCCTGGCCGATATCGCCCTGCGCGGGGAGATGGGCATTCCGGGTGTGCTCAGTGCACAGCAGTGGGGCTTCTACGACGTCTTGTTCAGTCATACCAACAAGGATCTGGCGCTCAAGCCGGTCGACCAGCGTCAGCTGCGACTGCCTCAGGCGTTCGGCAGCTACGTGATGGAAAACGTCCTGTTCAAGATCAGCTTCCCGGCCGAGTTTCACGCCCAGACCGCCTGCGAGGCGGCGCTGGTGTTGCATCCAAAAGTGCGTAACCGACTGCATGAAATCGAACGCATCGTCATCACGACCCATGAATCAGCGATCCGCATCATTTCCAAGGTGGGGCCGCTGGCCAATGCCGCTGACCGTGACCATTGCCTGCAATACATGACCGCCGTGCCGCTGATTTTCGGCAACCTGGTGGCTGAGCACTACGAAGACAGCTTCCATGCCGCGCACCCGACCATCGACCGCCTGCGCGAGAAGATGGAGGTGGTCGAGGAGCCGCGATTCAGCCGTGAATATCTTGAGGCTGACAAGCGCTCGATCGCCAATGCGCTGCAAGTGTTCTTCAACGATGGTTCAAGTACCGAGCAGGTGACGGTGGAGTATCCGATCGGTCATCGGCGGCGGCGGGCCGAGGGTATCCCGTTGCTTGAGGAGAAGTTCAAGGCCAACCTCGCTACCCGCTTTGCCGGGCAGCGTTGTGCGCAGATCTTTGCCTTGTGCAAGGCGCAGGCGCAGCTGGAGGCGACACCGGTGCACCGGTTTGTCGATCTGTTCGTGATCTGATGATTTTGTAGTGTTCATGCCGGCCTCATCGCGGGGCAAGCCCGCTCCCACGCAGTTCGCTACATGGGCCGTGGATTGCGTGGGAGCGGGCTTGCCCCGCGATGAGGTCGGTACAGGCACTGCAAGACCCACAAAAAAGCCCCGGCATTTCTGCCGGGGCTTCTCTTACAGCTTGAAGCTTAACGCTCGTCGCTGTTGTTACGCCTGAACAACCGGGATCTTGGCGCTTTCGGCCGCTTCACGGAACTCGGCGATCTGGTCGAAGCTCAGGTAGCGGTAGACGTCGGCAGCCATGCTGTCGATGTCCTTGGCGTACTGCATGTACTCTTCGACAGTCGGCAGTTTGCCGATGATCGAAGCGACTGCAGCCAGCTCGGCCGAGGCCAGGTAGACGTTAGTGGCGTCGCCCAGACGGTTCGGGAAGTTACGGGTCGAAGTGGAGACCACGGTAGAACCGGTCTGCACACGTGCCTGGTTACCCATGCACAGCGAGCAGCCTGGCATTTCCATGCGCGCACCGGCCTTACCGTAGATGCCGTAGTAGCCTTCTTCGGTCAGCTGGTGGGCGTCCATCTTGGTTGGCGGGGCCAGCCACAGACGGGTCGGAATACCGCCCTTGACCTTGTCCAGCAGCTTACCGGCAGCGCGGAAGTGACCGATGTTGGTCATGCACGAACCGATGAACACTTCGTCGATCTTCTCGCCCTGTACCGAAGACAGCAGGCGTGCATCGTCCGGGTCGTTCGGCGCGCAGAGCACAGGCTCTTTGACGTCGGCCAGGTCGATCTCGATGATCTCGGCGTATTCGGCATCGGCGTCGGCCGACAGCAGTTGCGGGTTGGCCAGCCAGGCTTCCATGGCTTGCGCACGGCGCTCCATGGTACGCGCGTCACCGTAGCCTTCGCTGATCATCCAGCGCAGCAGGGTGATGTTCGACTGCAGGTACTCGGCAACGGCTTTTTCCGGCAGCTTGATGGTGCAGCCAGCAGCGGAGCGCTCGGCCGAGGCGTCGGACAGCTCGAAGGCTTGCTCGACAGTCAGCTCGTCCAGGCCTTCGATTTCCAGGATGCGACCGGAGAAGGCGTTTTTCTTGCCTTTCTTCTCGACCGTCAGCAGGCCTTGCTGGATGGCGTAGTAAGGGATGGCATGCACCAGGTCACGCAGGGTGATGCCCGGTTGCAGTTTGCCCTTGAAACGCACCAGGACCGACTCAGGCATATCCAGTGGCATGACGCCAGTGGCTGCGGCGAACGCCACCAGGCCGGAACCGGCCGGGAACGAGATGCCGATTGGGAAGCGGGTGTGCGAGTCGCCGCCGGTGCCGACGGTGTCAGGCAGCAGCATGCGGTTCAGCCAGCTGTGGATGATGCCGTCGCCTGGACGCAGCGACACGCCGCCACGGGTGCGGATGAAGTCTGGCAGGGTGTGGTGGGTGGTGACGTCGATCGGCTTCGGATAAGCCGCGGTGTGGCAGAACGACTGCATCACCAGGTCAGCGGAGAAGCCCAGGCACGCCAGGTCTTTGAGTTCATCACGGGTCATAGGACCGGTGGTGTCCTGAGAACCGACGGTGGTCATCTTCGGCTCGCAGTAGGCGCCCGGACGTACGCCTTGGCCTTCTGGCAGACCGCAGGCGCGGCCGACCATTTTCTGTGCCAGGGTGAAGCCTTTGCCGGTGTCGGCTGGCTGCTCGGGCTTCTTGAACAAGTCCGATGCACCCAGGCCCAGTTCGGCGCGGGCTTTTTCGGTCAGGCCGCGGCCGACGATCAGCGGGATACGGCCGCCAGCGCGGACTTCATCGAGCAGCACTTCGGTTTTCAGGGCGAAGGTAGTGACCAGCTCGTCGCTTTCGTGACGGCGCACTTCACCTTTGTACGGGTAGACGTCGATGACGTCGCCCATGGCCAGGTTGGTGCAGTCGAATTCGATCGGCAGGGCGCCGGCGTCTTCCATGGTGTTGTAGAAGATCGGGGCGATCTTGGTGCCGAAGCAGAAACCGCCAGCGCGCTTGTTCGGCACGTTAGGGATGTCGTCACCGAAGAACCACAGCACCGAGTTGGTCGCCGATTTACGCGACGAGCCAGTACCGACCACGTCGCCGACGTAGGCGACCGGGAAGCCTTTGGCGCGCATCGCTTCGATCTGCTTGAGCGGGCCAACCGAACCCGGTTGCTCAGGCTCGATGCCGTCACGGGCCATCTTCAGCATGGCCAGGGCGTGCAGCGGGATGTCTGGGCGCGACCAGGCGTCCGGGGCAGGGGAAAGGTCGTCGGTGTTGGTTTCGCCAGGCACCTTGAACACGGTCAGGGTGTATTTGTCGGCGATCGCTGGACGGTTGGTGAACCACTCGCCAGCAGCCCACGACTCGAGCACGGCCTTGGCGTGGACATTGCCCGCCTTGGCTTTCTCGGCGACGTCATGGAAGGCATCGAACATCAGCAGGGTGTGCTTGAGCTGTTCGGCCGCGACGGCGCCCAGTTCGGCGTCGTCCAGCAGCGCGACCAGCGTTTCGATGTTGTAGCCGCCCTGCATGGTGCCCAGCAGCTCGGTGGCGTGCTTGCGGTCGATCAGCGGCGACTTGGCTTCGCCCTTGGCGAGGGCGGAGAGGAAACCGGCCTTGACGTAGGCGGCTTCGTCGACGCCTGGCGGTACGCGGTCGGTGATCAGTTCTACGAGGAAGGCTTCTTCGCCGGCCGGCGGGTTTTTCAGCAGCTCGACCAGGCCTGCGGTTTGTTCGGCGTTCAGCGGCTGGGGCACGATACCCAGAGCGGCACGCTCTTCGATGTGTTTGCGGTAGGCTTCAAGCACAGTTATTACCCTCATCAGTGGTCCCTAAAGGGAGTCCGGGACGCTCATCCAGCATTCTCATGCACCCATGCGCAATGACGGCTTCTTGGGCCGCCCAGCCAGGGTCGCAGAGAATCCTTACAGAAGCTGCTTTCAAAGTTTTACGCCTGTAGAACGGAGGCTGATGAGGGGTTGGCGCGGACCATGCGAGGGTGCATGAGCCGGGCCAACGCCGTTCTACCGGATCAACTGTGCTCGTGACGCTTTGAAAACAGCTTCCAACGGACATTGTTGCCTTGAAAAGGCGGAGTGATTCTACGGCAAAAAGCGAACGAAAGTAAGGCGGCACTTATGACTTTAACGGGTGACCCTGGTTAGACAAAGGGCTAACATGGAGCCGTGTTCCACCGCCAAGCCGTTGTTTTTTCATGTCCAATCAATCCATCAAAACCCCTTGCGTGGGCTTGTGCTCTACCGTCTACGGCGACCTGGTGTGCCGCGGCTGCAAGCGTTTTCACCACGAAGTGATCCACTGGAACGGCTACAGCGACGAGCAAAAGCGCGCGGTCTGGCTGCGCCTGGAGCAATTGCTGGTGCAGGTGATGATGGCCAAGCTTGAGGTGTTCGACAAAGACTGCCTGCGCCAGCAATTGGAGCAGCGCTCGATTCGCTTCGTCGCCCATCAGTCCGAATACTGCTGGGCGTATCAGTTGATCGCCCGCGGCGCGCGAATGATCCGCGACCTGGAAGCCTACGGCATGGCCTTGATGCCGGAGTTTCGCGACTGGGAGCTGCCGCAGCTGCGCGATGCCATCGACCGCGAGTTCTTCCTGCTGTCCGAGGCGCACTACGAGCGCTACATCGCCCCGCGTTTTTTGCGCGACGCCCTGGAATTGGGCGCCGGGCAGGCCTGACTCAGTCGCCGGTGTATTCGCAGCCGCTGGTGCAGGTTTCGTGGATGCGTACTTTCGACAGCTCAGGCAGCAGCGGCTTGACCTGTTCCCAGATCCACTTGGCGATGACTTCACTGGTCGGGTTTTCCAGGCCAGGGATGTCGTTCAGGTAATTGTGGTCCAGCTGCTCGTAGATCGGCTTGAAGATCGCCTTGATCTCGGAGAAATCGCGGATCCAGCCAGTGTGCGGGTCAAGCGGGCCGGTCAGGTGCAGGGCGACCTTGAACGAGTGGCCATGCAGGCGACCGCACTTGTGGCCTGGCGCGACGTTGGGCAGGCGGTGGGCCGATTCGAATGTGAATTCCTTGAAGATTTCCACTGGTGGACCTGTATAGCTGGTGGGATAAGGGCTTGAGCGGGAATTGGTGTTTCAATGTACTGCTCAATGTACTGATTGGTCGTCGCTGGGGTCGAAAGAGGTCATCCACTGAGTGATGTCCGACTGGCGCCAGGCGACCGAATTGGGTCCTATCTTAACCTGTTTTGGGAATGTGCCTTCACGGATTCTGCGATAGACGGTGTTCCGGCCGATCCCGGTCACGTGCAGCACCTCGTCGAGGCGCAGGAAGCGGTCGATGTTCTCTGCGGGTCGCATGGGTGTCTCCTTTATATAGAGGGGTCAGGCCAAGAAGTGGTGCCCGACCTTCGCCGCCCGGGCGGCTTCCTCGGTGCGGAACATGAGCTGGGTTTTGCCGGGGCGGCCTTCAGATTCGTACTCGGCCTCAACCCACCAGTGGCCGAACTTGCGGTACGGCTCGCCGAGGATCTTCGTGACGTAGCAGTCGATTAGGTTCATGGATGGTCTCCACGCCGCCGGTGGCGGCAGGTTGGTCAGTTGGTGCGGAATACTTCGTCGCATACAGCGCGCATCTCGCTTATGATCTTTGCCGGCTCGCGTCCAAACCACTCTTCAGCCAGGCGCGCCAGATCATCACGGATCGTTTGCCAGCCATTGGCGCGGCGCATGGCGACCACGCGCACTTGATCGCCAAGCGACTGGCATTTGCTGAGCTTCGTGCATGAGCAGATGAAAATGGCCATGGGGAATCCTCGCCCGCGCATGTCGGCGGGCTTGAGTAGTAGGGGAAGGGTTAGGCTGGATCTACTTCAATCAAGCTGGGTGCTCGATCATCAATGTCTTTGGTGATGCCGCAGCAAGAGCACACCTTTTTCCAGTTCGGCACATAGCAGAAGGTGAGTTGCCCGGGCCGATTTTGTCGTCGCGCACGATCAAGGCCGTTATCGTATTGGTGCGACCACGAGTGCCAGCCCAGAATGCACAGCGCCTCGCGGATAATCACCGTGGACCTCGGTAGATCAGGTAGGCCATGTACATCAGGGGCAGGGTCATCGCCGGGCCTCCATTGCCAAGTCGATTGCTTGGCGTTTCTGTTCAGGGCTGGCATCGAAGTCGCTTGGCCCTTCGAGGTGGATGCGCTCGTATTCCTGGCTTCCCCATCGACCTTCTTGTACGTAGAGGGAGTACCAGAAGGTGCCGCGACCGTTGGTGCCCATGCCCTCCAGAACCAGTTCTCGGCCTTGGGAAAGCATGAAATCCAAGCGCTGCGTATCGTTGAAATCAGCCATTTGATGCGTCCTTAGGCGGATGAACCGGGCACGGCCAGCGCAGTGAGCCGTCGCCGGATGGGCAGGTGCAGGTCATGGCATCTTTTCTCCGCGTTGGGCCGCGACGCTGACGATTGCGGACCGCGCAGCCTTCCGGCGGTCGCCCTGGGCGTACTCGCTGTTCACCCAGATCATGGTGTCGTCAGCCCAGACGGCCTCATCCTCACCAGATCCTTCAACGTTGACCTGCATGCCCAAGTCAATCGCCAGCTTGAATGCGTCGCCGTCGTTGATGTTGGGATTCCAATGAGCCCGGGTGCCCGACTGGCCCTTGATGCGCAGCGGCCACTTAGGATCGCTGCATGTGCAAGGCTCAACTTCAAGCCCGGCGGCCTTCGCGGCCAGCAAAAGCTCTTCTAATTCAGTCACAGCTCATACCTCTCATCAATCCAGCGCCCAGGCGCCAGAGCGGGTGTAGGTTCGGGTTGGGTTTCGTGCGGGGAGAGCTGGCGCTGGTTGCCGGCCTGCATCTGGCTGTCGGGGATGCAGCTGATGCCGACCCCATTGAGCAGGTAGCAGGTGACGCCGCGCTGGCTGTCGTGCTGCACGTCGATGACGTTCTCGGTTGCGCTGGCGCTGGTGGCCAGCAGCAGGAGGCAGAGGGCGAGGCGGGTCATGGCTGCGCCGCATTGCTGTCTTTGCCTCGTACGACGGCTACACGTTGGATTAGCTTGATTTCTTCAGGCATGACTTCTCCTTACGCTGCTGATTTCAGCGTGTGCTGGGAATAAAATTGGTTACTGAGGGGTCTAGATAGCAGACGACCAGCAAGCCCTGCTCAACACAGAGTGGGCTGCGAGCGCCGCGAGAGAAAACAAGATGGTGAACGCCGACCAGAGATATCGTGCTTATCAATTGCTGAAGGAGCTCGATAAATCGACTGCTTCATTAATGAATCGAGTGGCCTACAGCCACGGGGGTAAAATTTGCTGGGAGGAGAATCTCGAAGCTCAGCGTAAAGCGTTTCAAGAGTGGATAGATTTTGCCGTGAATATCCGGGATGACGTTTAGGAACTTCGGCGAAAAAATTATACAAAATCGTAATTATGTACAGTTTTTAGCCAATTGTCGGAACTAACTCTCAGTTTCGGTCGTTTTAGTTGTCTCTATGGTTAGGTTCGCTATGTTGTCTTTCACGACCTGAAGCAGAACAGCTGGAGCGGAGGAATTATGAGAATTCGAGGACCGGCATATTGGGACTGGGCCGACCCAACGCTTCACCATCGTACTCATGACGAAATTCTCGACGACGGCACTATGGTTGATGTACAGGTCAGATTGTCGCGCACAGGCACTACGCAGATGTTCATCGGCGTCTATGCGGCTGCTGGCGCTGCGCTCCATGAAGAGGCGTTCGACTCCCGTCCCGGCGAGTCGATGACCAGGGCATTGGCCTGGGGCGTGGGCCGTGCCCGCCGCGTTGCTGCTGAAGGTGCCCCTGCCGCTGACTTGCTCGCCGCTTCGAAATAGAGGGGAGAGGGGTTACAGCTTAGGAGTACAGATGTTCTCTTGCTGGGCGGAGTCTATCGCGCGCATGAAGGCCGCCAAGTCGCCCATCTGCTCGACGATGAAGCGCTCTTCATCAGCGGCGGCAGCGATGATCCTTTCTCGGCGCTTCTTGCAGAGCAGGCAATCGACCATGGCCCAGTCGCCTGACAGCTCGGAGGACTCCCCTAGCCAGGTTCCGCAAGGTGCCTGCTCAAGGTCTTCCAGGTCGGTGAATGGAGCGAAGTGCGTCTTCACGACTTCACCTGCGGCTCTGCGCTGGCGGACAGGGCGGCGTCTATGCTCGATCCCCAGTCGCGTAGCAACTGTTCAGTAGGCATGACGCACCCATTGCAATGGTCGGCTATCTCACGCAGCAGCGCATCCCGCTCGACCAGTTTCTCGTTGGCTTCATGGATGTCGTTGTGCAGCTGAGTGATGGCCGCTTCAACCTTGCTCGAAATTGGGCCGCTGCCGACGTGCTCTGCCCACTCGCGGGCGTAGACCATGGCGGCCATGGTTGCGCATTGGGCCATCTCGATACGCAGTTGCTCAGCCTCACCCTGTTGCTCCAGATGCCGGCGGGCGTACTCCGTGTTGGCAGCTACAAGTCGCTCAACCTCGCCGGTATCGGTCATGGGCCCCAGCCCAACAATCGGCAACTCAGTAGCCGCCGCATCCCTCTCTGCCTCTTCTTTGGTCCACCAGATGGCAGTACCAACCATCCAGGCTATAGGGTCGGGGTGGGGCGCAGCTGCTGCGCGCTTATTCCACTCTTTCACTGCCTGGTCATGGCCTGGCTGGTCTTCGCATTCGTGCTGCTGAACTCCGACTGGCCCGCGAGCAAGGCAGGCTGAGTGCTCGTCAATTCGGCCCTGGCAGATGACGACAGAGGCATCGCTATCGAGTTGCTCGACGAAGGCGTCTTGCTGGCCGCAGAACGGGCACGGACTCAGCTTCGCGGCCATCTCGGTGTTGCTGGATCGGTTTTCCGTGGGCATGGGGAAACCTCAAGCGAGACGTTCAAGTTGTTGTTGGATGCGCTGGCCGATCCATCGCACGACTGGGACGGCCTTGCTGTTGCCGATCGCCTTGTATCGCGGGCCGTCAGGGCACAGGCCTCGGACGCGACCACGATAAGGGATCACGGTGTAGTCGTCGGGGAAGCCCTGAAGGCGCTCGCATTCGCGCGGGGTGAGTCGGCGGACCTGCGCGCCAGAGTGAACCGCCTGGACCTCTGCTCTCGCCTCGAGCGTGTAGGCATGATCCAACTGCACGCCTACGCCATCCGGGCCGCTGGCTGGATTCTCGCGCAGGGCTCCGGCCTGGATTGCGTGAGGGAGGCAAATCGCGATCTGTCCGCCTGCGTTCGGGTGGCTGGCGCCGTGACCCATGGCGCGAAGCGTGGGAGCGATCCCGCCGGCGTCGGCGCCGTGGTCCTTGCAACTGAACGCCAAGACGGCATTTTCCTGGCCGCTGTTGCGACCCAGGGCGAATGCCTGATCAGCGAGAGTGCAGGGGTCTTGCGTGCCATGCACAACCAGCATGCCGCTCTCGGCGTCCTGTTGAGTTGCGCTTCCCGCTGCCTTGCCATTGGCCTGAAGCGTGCCGCTTACGATGAAGGCCTCGCTCTCGAAGTCCAGTCTTCCGCTCGCGCTGGCGCATGCGTTGCGGGCGGGCGCTACATCAATTGGGCCGGCGGTGTTGTTTCCGCCGAACACCGTCAGGCGTCCATCTGCAGCGTCGTTTTCGTCGACGCCTCCAGTGCTTGCTGTAATTGTTCCGGCAGCGTCTTGCCCCTGGCCTCGGCACGGCGGAGTATCCCGGCGCACGCCTTCGCGCTCAAAAAGTATTTCGAGGGGATCGAACCCTGCTCGAGCACTTGCGACAACGAACACACGGCGGCGTCGTTGGGCCAGGCCGAAATATTGGGCATCCAGAACCCTCCATGCGGCTGTTCGCGTGGGTCCATACACACAACCAGCGTCCTTCCATTTGCCCCCTGGCGGTTGGAGTTCTTCGGATTCGCCCACCAGGGCGCCGAGGAAGCAGCCAAACGCGTTGCCTTTGTCGGAGAGGACCCCTGGGACGTTTTCCCAGAGACAGGTGGCCTCGGGCTCGCCGCGCTTTGTTCGAACATGGTCAATTGCATCGAGCAGCTCCACGTATTTGATGGTGAGGGCACCGCGGGGATCGGCGAGGCCTTCACGCATGCCTGCCACGCTGAAGGCCTGGCAGGGCGTGCCTCCGACCAGGGCCTCGGGCGCCGGAATCTTGCCGGACAGCGTCATGGCTGCCAGACGGGTCATGTCGCCGTGGTTCGGCGTATCGGGGTAGTGGTGAGCCAGAACCGCGCAGGGGAATGGCTCGATCTCGGCGTACCACTCGGCACGCCAGCCCAGCGGGTGCCAGGCTACGGTCGCAGCTTCAATGCCGCTGCAGACGCTTCCGTAGGTAGTGGCCATTTGATACTCTCTAGGTTTTGGGCAAGGAAGTCGAGAACTAAATATGAGCAAAATAGAGTTGGACCTCAGTGGACTTAAACTTGTAGCTGAGGGCGTGACAACTAATAATGCAAGCGAGCAGGCTGTTGGTACGAAGACCACGCCTTTATATTTGGATGTTGATACGGGCGTTGATTATGCAGCTATTGTAACCGGCATTGCAGGTCTAATCGTTGCTATCATGGTTGCTCGATTCACTCTAGGGGTTCAGCGTAACCAAATTCAAGCCAACGTCAGTACGCTTCGACATCACTGGATGAATGAGTTGAGGGGGGCTGCATCTGAGCTCCTGCAGACAATGTCTGTTCTCGCTAATAACTTGAAGCAAGTTGACGGTTATAAAGGGGGCGAGGCGTATGTTGAAAGTATGAAGCTGGCGATCATTCTTGAGAATAAGATTGCTCTGTTGATGAGTCGCGATGATAAAACGTCGGCAGCTATTCTGAATAAAATTAGAAGTATAATGAATGATATAAATGGGTTGAAAAAGGGTGAGGATAACAAGCAGGTTTTCCGTTCGATGGTCGAACTTAAGGAGCTTCTCCGGGCCGAGCTTGAGAGCGCTTGGGATGATATAAAGACTGACCTTGGTATAAACAGGAAGTTTCTAGGTATTAGGGTGATCTCGGACTCCCGTGGCCGGTAAGGTGGTTCAAGTATGACAGCGGGGCGCTCTATTATCGCTCATGGCAGTCTCCATGCATGCGCCGCCCTCGCCGGGGAGGCGTTATCGTTGAATAGGGGAAGGCGCTGGCGGGCAGCGCAGGTCAGACGTTGGCGAGCAGCAGCAGACCGGTGTCGTCTGGGTCGTCGCCCAGCATTAGATCTGGCGTACGAAGCTCTCTACTGATGCGGAATCGATCTAGCTTTCGCGCCACAGAAGGGCTCAATTCAACTGTGTGGCGCGGAGGTTTGAG
Organism: Pseudomonas urmiensis; assembly: GCF_014268815.2. Classification (NCBI taxonomy): domain Bacteria; kingdom Pseudomonadati; phylum Pseudomonadota; class Gammaproteobacteria; order Pseudomonadales; family Pseudomonadaceae; genus Pseudomonas; species Pseudomonas urmiensis. The sequence goes on along the minus strand of NZ_JABWRE020000001.1, from coordinate 2,896,619 downwards.
TAGCTTCACCGCTTCATCCCGGGTCAGCTCATGCAGGCGATGAATCATGAGCGTCATCGCCTCGCCCTGTTCCTCGATCCCGGACCACTCCATCAGTTCCAGCAGGGCCTGTTTAGTCCCTGGTCGAACCTTCAAGCGCAGGTCTTCTTCCTGCAGGCGCTCGGCCTTGGCGCGGCGCTTCTCGTCACGCTGCTGCTGCGTCAGAGCCATCATCGCCTCCATTGCGCACAAAGCGGGTGCCCGGTGCGTACTCCAGCAGGTCGCACACCCGGTTGATGATCTTGAGCGCTGCGTCGAACACCTTGGCGTCGTCCGGCTCACGGGCCAGGCGCTTCATGTTCGGCTGGTGCTCCAGGCAGACCTTGTCGACCAGGCGCCGGGCCAGCCTGCGCAGGTGATCGGCGCTGTCGTGCACCCGAAGGCTCAGCGCGAAGGCCAGGGCCACATCATCAGGCCGGTACTGGCCGCCGCTGCGTGTGTTGTACAGCTTCTTGACTGGAGACCTGAGCCAGCCCGGCAGGGTTACAACTCCAGAAGGTGCTTTCTGCATGTCTGTGCTCCGTGAGGCCGCTGGGCGGCAGGTGGAACTGTTCTTGCCGCCGGCGCTGGCGGACCAGGTGGTTGATCCGCCTCATGCGGCGCGCGCCGTTTCGATCTGCTCGGTGACCTCGACCAGTTGCTGGGTCAGGTTCTCGATGGTGGCGGCGCCTCGCACACGTTCGGCGCGGCCCCATTGGCAGCTGCGGTTGAACAGCAGCTGCAGGTGCTGCTCCAGCTCCTTTCGGCGCAGGAGGAGGTCGGGGGTGGTGATTGCTGTCATGGCTACGCCCTGCGTTTTCTGATCGGGAAGTCGATACCGAACTTCTTGATGACCCGACTCATCGTCGTGTGGCCGATCTCAAGCTTCAGAGTTGCGCTATTGCGCGATAGGCCTGCATCCCTGAGCGCCCGGATTCGATCGGCCAGCTTGGCGTCACGGGCCTCGACGTCTGGCTTTTCGATGTGTCTGCCGCGGGTGCCCGAGACAAACGCGAAGCCGTGGCGCTTGGCCATATCCCATAGCGAGGACTGGGATACTTTGAGTTCCTGAGCCGCTTCTCGGCAGGTCATGGTCTCTGCCATCTTCGCCACCATGTCGGCGCGGGCCTGAGCCTTTTCCTGACGGGCACCGTGCTGCACTGGGGGCGGCCCCCGGCGCTTTTTAGGTGCGGGCTCAGGGTGCTTGCGCTGCGGAAGTGGCCGGTAGGTGAAGCCCTCCAGCACGATCAACTGGCCGCCAGATGCGAAGAAGGCAGCTTTGGCGGCCTCCAGGTCGATTGATTGGTTCATGCTCACCTCATGCTGCGATTCCGAGCACACGATTCATGCGCTCGTCGAGGATTTCGTAGAAGGTTTTCACGCGCTCCGACAGCTTGCGGATCATCGCCTCGTCCCGATAGGCACGCTTCACGAACAGCGGCATGCCCGGCCAGTAGCAGATGAAGTCGATCCACTCGCGCTCGGACACCCACAGGCCACCCTGGCACTGAGCGACATGCTCTTTCGGTATCTCGCCGCCCAGGATCACATCGACCTGCAGCTTCGGCAGTTTGGTCTTGATCTCGGTGAGGCCCTTGTCGCCGACCAGGGCGTCTGGCGAGTAGCCAATGCCGTGATTCAGGATGATCCCCACCTGGTGGGTCTGGACGTCCTCGCGGTCGCAATACAGGCCTCGGGCAGTACCTTCCAGTTCGTGCCCGCGCTCGGTGTGGCGGTTACCGGTGAACGGGTCGGCCGCTTCGCCGGTGATGCGCTCGCCGATCAGGGTGTTCATGTAGGTGAAGGCGCCGGCACCGAAACCGGCCTCACCTTTGCCGTTCACCAGTAGGCAGTCCAGTTCGCTGCAGGTGATGATGCCCAGGCGCAGGTCAAGCCAGGCCTGAGTGCCTTGCTCGACGTCACTTATTATCTGCATTTGCGGCCTCCGCGGCCTTGATGGCCTTGTTCAGCTGCGCAACCAGCAGGTCGTGGCGACCCTTCGGCACGCATTCGGCTGTTCCGTACTCGCTGGTGAACCAGTCGCGGGTCTTCTGTGTGCAGCGGTCGAGCAGGGCGGTGATGCCGGCCGCCTGCACGCTGGTGACGTTGGCGGTTGGCACGGCGGCGTGGCCGTCGTCGTCCTCGCCCCTGGTCGTCAGGTTGAGCAGGGCGCTCATGACGTAGCGCTTTCCGTAGCTGGTGGACGAACCGACCGCCTGGACAGCGTTCTTGCTGCCGCTGGTGTCGAGCGGGAGCAGCATGGTGGTGCTCTCGCGGTGCCCGGCCCTGTGCATCAGGATGCCGGTGACGCTCAAGCCGCCGGGGGTGTTCTCGACCTTGAAGGTGATCGCGAAGCCGTGGGCCTGCATGATCGGCTTGATGACATCGTTGATGTCCTCGAAGGTGGCGTAGTCGCTGCGCTTCTGGCCGTTCACAACGATGGCACCGCGCTCGGCAATGCTCGGTATGTCGCTCTGCATGGCAGCCATGGCCGCGTTGAACTCGGCCTCGGCATCACGGGCCTGCATTCGCTCGTGCATCGCCATCAGGCGCTCAAGCTTGTCGATGTCACAGGTTGGGTCCGTGGCGGCCCGGCTGATTACGGCCAGGATGCTGCTGTCTGCCTGGGCTGGCGCGGCCATCTGGCGGCGCGGCTCCGGCACAATGATGGTGCTGCTCATGGGAAGGCCTCAGTAGGAAATGGCGATGTTCGGGATCTTGCGCTGAGCGATCAGGGTGATCGCCTGCTTGGCGCATTCTTCGGTCATGCCGCCGGCCACGAAGGCCTCCAGGGCGGCGCGATTGATGCTGGCCCGGTGCGCCTTGTCGGCCTCGCGGGCCTCTTGCTGCCGGAGGATCTCGGCAGCTGCTGCATCGGCGCGGCGGCGCTCGTCCTGGCGTGCCAGCTCGGCTGCTTCCTCTTGCCGGCGGGCGGCCGCCTGACGCTCCTGCTCCATCCGCTGCTCGGCGGCAACGCGGTCGGCTTCAGCCTGGACCCGGGCACGTTCGGCTTGCTCCGCCTGCAGCTTGAGCTGGAGGCGCTGGTTCTCGGCTTCGCGCTCTTGCGCAGCGGCCTGGTCAAGCAGTTCCTGCTCGCGGCGGGCTGCCGCTTCGCGTTCTGCTTGCTGCTGCTGGGCCACGCGCTGGCGCTCGGCCTCGACAGCGGCCTCTTGTGCCGCTCGAATCCGGTCCTGCTCGGCGCGCTCTTCTGCCTCGCGGCGCAAGCGGGCAAGCTCGGCCTGCTCGGCGTCGTACTTCTGGCGGGCGGCCAGGGCAGCCTGCAGAGCATTCATCGACGCCTCTTTGGTTTGGGCGGCCTCTGCTTCGAATTCCTCCCAGGCTTCGCCCAGCTGGAATGCGGACAGCTCAGTGATGCGCGCCTGCAGTTGCACTGCATCCAAGGTGCCAAGCTCGGCTGCCAATCTCTTCATGTGGTCGATCGCGTCGTTGTGGCGATCGATGCGGGCGTCCTCGGCTGCTTCCCACTCGGTGAGCGGGCGGCGCGTTTCGTCCCGCAGTGCGTCCATCTTGGTCACGAACTCGCGCAGCTCAGCCTCGACCACCTTCGGCATTTCCTTGAGGCGGCGCAGGTAGTCGCGGCCCGGTTTCTCGACCGCGGTCTTCGACTTGCTGACCTTGGCGGCCAGGCTGGCGATTCGCTCGCGTCCCTTGCGGGTTTTCAGGTCGGGCACTTCGCCCAGTACTTCACCCTTCACCAGGTCGATGAATTGCTGAAGGCCACCGGCCACGTAGATGGCCGGGGCGTTCTCTTCGCTGATCTCTTCGATCGCGATCAGTTTCTTTTCTGCGGACATTGGTGAACACCTCGCGCCAGGCCGGCGCCGTCAGTTGGAATAGGGAATCGCCAGGTCACCCAGGCACGGAGGTACGCTCCAGGCCCTGGCTGCGGTGGATGGTTGCGCGCTCTCGCCTCTTACGCTCCCGAAGGGGTACGGTTATCCCGAAGGCCCGCCGTGCGCCGGGTGTGAATTCAAGAAGTGATGGTGCCGGCAAGGGCGCTCAGGAGGAGCCAGACGGTGCAGAAGGTGAGGGCGATGAAGCTGCCGCGCCAGGTGGCGATTCGGCGTGCGCGTTGGTAGCTGGTCATGACTTAGGCTCCAGAGCCTTGATAGCCGACTTTCCCAAAGCGCGTAGTGACCGCCTGAAGTTTCCAAGGTCGCGGCGCGCCTTCTTGCGCTCTCTGACGAAGTAAAAGGCCCTGGTGCAATGCACGCATCCTTGCTTGAGCAGGTAATCCATCACCTCTTTGTCATTCAGGCCGCGATCTTCGTCTTGGGACCACTCTCGGAATGCGTCCCACATGTGCGTCTTGCGGCGATTTTTCTCGTCATACAGGATCTGCCAATGCTCTTCGCTACCATTCGGCCAAGGAAGATCGCCAAGTTCTGGGTGTGGATTGGCAGGCTTCGGTCCAATCAAGTCGAAGCGGTTCTCACATCGACCAAGGTGAAGACCGATGTCGGCCGTCAATGACTTGATCCGCTGCAAGACCGATTCATGAGCGGCCAGGGTGATGAGTATCGAGCGCTCAAGTTTCATAACCGGACCTCATAGGCCAGGGTGCACATGCCGCAGAGGTAGGCCCGGCCCGACCAGGCCGCCGGGTTCTCGATGTGTGCCAGGCGCGCTTGATTCATGGCGTCCGCCATGGTCAGGCCCTTGAATACCAGCAGGATGCGGTCATCTGGCAGGGCATGCGCAGCCTCGGCCACCTGGTCGTCGATGATCGACGGGAAAATAGGCGTGGTCATGCAACCTCCTTGCGCCCATCAACGATCTTGTTGAGGCGCCCGCAGTAGTGGTTGAACTCTTCAATGGTGATGCGCTGGTCGGCCAGCATTTCGGTGAGGAGCTTGAGGACCATGGCCTGCCAAGACGCCGGCGTTGCCGGGTCGGCCATGGCATCGAGCTCGTTATCGATTAATACGTGCGGGCTCATAGGCGAGCCTCGTCTGCCTCGTACTGCAGGCCTTGGTCGGCGTACTGGTCGAGCATCGTTTCTGCGATCTCGTACAGTTTGCCGTTGACGTGATCGCTCTGGCCGACGACATCCTCGACCATGCTCTTCACCGGGCCGCCGGCCTGAGCCTGCAGCAGGAGCTGGGCGAGAGCGGTGATATCGTCTTGCTCGGCCTCCTGCATAGATCTCAGGTGCTCGGCGACCTTGGCCACGAACTGATCCTGACGCACCCCTACCGGGCCACCAAAGCGCTGCGGGATCAGAACGTCGCAGCCGCCTACCAGCTCCTCGGCCTTGCTCTCGATCCAGTTCTGCGCCGCTTCCTGATGCGCCGAGTCGTCATCCGACTCAGCATGGTCATACCGCCATTGTGCTGCTCGAAGTGCGCCCATGGTCGCCTCCTGGGTTATCTTATTGACTCGTATCCGCCGCCATCACTGGCGCCGAAGTCCATATCCGAGATTTCGCTCATCACGTCATCGTCATCAAAGAAGCCGTTGCCGCTTCCAACTCTGCGCTCGTGAAACGCAGCGTTCTGCCCGGTACGTTTCTCCTGCTTGCTTGCCTTGCAGGATTTAGAGCAGAAGCGTGCCCAGCCGCGCTTACGATCAGCTGTTCTGGCGGTGAATGCCTTCCTGCACCATTGGCAGGCAACTTGAACTGTCGAGGCCATGGACGCCTCCAGGTGGTGGTTTACTCGGTGGGTGGAGTGAGGTGCGGCTGCCAGTGAGTCACGCGGTGCTCGAAGCGCGAGCCATCCCCGTAGCGCCAGTCAATGCCATTCCAGTAGAGGAAGCGGGCGCCGTTGAAAGCGCTCTGTGCTTTTCGTGCTGGTGTGTAGGCGATTACCCAAGCCTTGCCGCCACCCTTGGGCAGATGAGGCATGCGCTCAGAGCACTTGATCCAGCCGTTCATGGCTTCACTCGGGCTAGGCGAGACCTCGACCTTGTGCAGATCTGCCACGCGAACGCAGTAGGTCCTGCTTTCATCAACGCCGCAGCAGATAACGATGGCGACGCGCTCCGAGCTGTCGTGCAAGGTTTCGGTCGCAGGCGACTGGACCGGCACATCAACCCAGCTGTTGGAAACGAGGGTGGCCACAACCTTGTGGTAGTACATCTCGTTCGACACGCCGTGGCGCTTCTGCTCAACCACTGCGAAGTCGCCAAACCGAGGCCATTCGCTGTAGTCAGCACACATCCTAAACACGCTCATGGCTTCACCCGGGCGGCGAGCATGGCGTCGGCGTACTCATAGGCCATGCTGGCCGTGTGAGCCGGGTCGCTGTTCGAGTGATAGCTGCCGCTGGCTTCGTCGCCAGCCCAGGACAGCAAGCCCTGCAAGGCGCTCGCGGCGTAGTAGTCGCGCAGGTTCATGCCTGGGTAAGCGCTGAAGGTGTGCGGCTTGATTTCTTCGCCGTTAAAACCCTTGATAGCTGCGTTGCCGCTGTTGTTTATCTGCGCTGGAAAGGCAGGGCCGCCAGTTTCTTTGCTCATTGCGGGAACCTCGGTAGCCAACCGCATTGGTCGGATGCCAGGCGCAGTGACCAAACTGGGCGTGAAAAGCCAGCCTGGCACCCGCCAATGCGGTCGAAGTGAAGGGAAGGGTGCAGGCGGTGAGCGCTACCTCACATGCATCTGGTCTGGCCGGGTAGGACCCGGATTCGCCTGCGGTACGCGTCGATTAATCCTTACAGCGGTGAGCCTTAACCTGCATAAGGATCACGGTGATGCGTTTTAAATCGATGAAAACTGCATCGGTGAACGATCCTGAAGGCTTGATCGCTCGCGCATGATCAACCTTTGCAGAGCAGAAACGACTTTCTGGTCAATCGAATCGAGGCTTGCGTACCTGGCAAACCTCTTTTCCAGCTGGGCGAGCCGATGCTTGCGATAGGCGGCATGTGCTTCTGCTGCCGTATCAAATAGGCCAAGGCGGATCTGCTCAGATTTGGCGCCGTACCTGGCAATGAAGCGTTCACCTTCTGGCGAAACTCCCATCGGCAAAGACAAGCGCTTTGAGCTGAAGCTGGAAAGGAATGCGTTCAGCCAGTCAGGTAGGAACAAGCATGTTTCCGGTCCGTATACCTGGCAGCCAGGGGCCTGCAAATCTTTGTCCAGAACCATTCCCTGCCAGTTCTGGCTTGTCATCCAGGCCCGGAATACAGAGAAGGTGTGCCACTCTGTGGCGACGCTGCATTCCTGATAGCTTGGGTACTTCGATTTGTACTTCGTGGAGTAGCAGCGCATCAGCATGTCCGACCACTTCGCGTAGCAGGGGTCCCGCTGCGGGGAGCCATCCTGCCCAGCGATCTGATAGGGAAGGTCGCGCACGCCGACGCCGTAGACCAGGCGTGGCATATGGTTTCTCCAGTTAGAGCCTGCGATGGGGAGCAGGGCATCGGGCCGTCTTTCCGGCTGTCAGGGAATCAGTGGAAGACGACAGCTACGAAAGGCGCCCCATCCCAGGTTTCGATCAGAGGTCGATAGTCGCAACCCTGCATCATCGCCACCGACATCAGCACCACATCACCCATCATGGGAACTCGCACGCTAACCAGTACTTTGCGCATCGTCTTGCCCTCCAGGGCGGTTGATTTCCCAGATGCCACTCGTGGAATGGCACCTGGTGAAATCCCGGCCTCGCTACTGGCGACAGGCCGGGGCATTGCATCAACAGTGGTCGTTCGAGCTCAGCCGCCGAAGGCCCTGCTCTCAGTTCGGTTGGCCTTGAGCTTCCCTAACACCTCGCGTCGTTCGGCCTTGGCGTGGTGGTCATGGGGATCATGTGTCCGCTACACGACTGCCAACTGCAGCTCGGCGGCCCATTGAGTGGGGCAGTCCGTCGTGTGGTGCCGGTCCGTGTTCCGGCTGGTCTTGCTACTTCATTGGCTGGTTCCTCCTATTGGTTAATCGCTGCTCGCGCTGTGCCAGGCACTGACGCCCGTTCTGAGGGCATCCCGGCAGGGAGCGTTTGCAGCGCAACCCTCCATCCGCTTTCCGTGGCCCGGCCAATGTTCCTGCCGTGCTGACGTTCCGCCTGATTTCGAGCTGGCCAGTTCCAGAGCTGGCATGGGGATCGAATTTATTGCTCGCGCTGTGCCGTTGCCGGGATCGATCCGCGAGGTTCCCATCAATGTGAAAGAGCGGCGGCCTGTGAGGGCCTCTGCAGTCCCTCGTGAGTGACTGCGGTGTTGAGGCAAATATCACGCAATGTGTTTTTCGTGTCAACACGAAATGTGATTTATTTTTTCGAAGCCGTGTTGAAATTCTTCCAAGCGAAGCGTGTTCACCTTTCACAAGGCGTGATGTATGCTCTGCTCAATACTGGATGGATGTACAGTTAATGGAGGAAGGAATGGCCAAGCAGAAGAAGTCGGTGCCGCAGGCGCGCCAGGAGATGACCGGTCTGGAACGCTTGGGGCTGCGGGTCTCGTCGATGATCAATCACCCGATCGCGCAGGCTCAGCGTTGGGTGACGATCCATCGCCTGGACACGGACGGTGACATGGAGTGGGAGGAGGTGATGGGCCTGCTGGCCGAGACGCCGGAGCTGGACCTGACGTTCAATGATGACGAGAGCGTGACGGTTCGGTGGGAGCCGCAGAGCGCGGATGATCGAGACGACCTGGTCGCGGAGAGGGATTGGGAGGAAGAGAGGGTAGAGGAGGAGGCACCTTTCTGATGGGCATGAAAAAGCCCGCCGAGGCGGGCTTTCCAGGATTCTACCCGGCTACCTTCGTGAGGATTTTTACAATCTCATCGAATCGGTTGTTGATGACCCATGCAAATATTGCAGCCACGACAAATCCAGCACCACCTAGATAGGCCATGCGGCGCTTGATCGATGTCAAATCGCTATGGACCTCTTTCAGATCCGCAGTCATTACATCCAGATCGCGCCGGATGTATTCGACATGGGTTTCGAGTCTTGCAACGCGAGCTTCCAAGTCAGATCCTCCTCCGTTGCCGCCAGTATGGCGTGAGGACCCATTTTTGTCATTCCATCCGCCTTGGATGATGTTACTCATCGCCCTTCTCCTTGGAGCGAAGCCATTCCAGAACTGCCTTGGAGTTCGTGTAGCTCATGTAACCGCACTGAGGGCAATCCATGGTCAGAACGTAATAGGTGTCCTCTTCAGACTCTGGGTACCTTGAGATCATGGGCGTTAGCGCCATCAGCGATTGCCCGCCAAGGCCGCGCGCCTTATCTATGTAGAAGTTCCAAGCCCCGCGATGCGGGCACACTGGGCACTTGTCACTCCGCTCTGCCTCGAACAGAAAATCCTTGAACTGATCAAGGGTTATCTCAATGTCGGGCTCTTGATGCACATCATCAGAGAAATCCATGAGTTCCTTCTTGCGAGTTGCGATACGGCGCTAAACCAAATGAGCATTCCAAACCAGCAGTACCCGGGCCTGGATGTACGTCATGTCCCGGCGGATCAGACGATCCTTGTGCCTCGGGTTGTCCGAAATCATCTCGTAGTGCTCTTCATCAGCCACCTGCAGGCGCTTGATGTAGAGCAGGTCATCCCAGACGAAGAGGTATATCCCGTCTCCCACGAACTCGCGGACGTTGATATTCACGATCAGCGGGTCACGGTGCTTGATGGTGGGCTCCATCGACTGGCCCCAGCCGGTGACCACCTTCAGGTGGAAGTGCTCTTCGAACTCGACGCCCAGCTCACGGAGATGGCTCGGGCTGACGCGAATGTCCTTGATCAGTTCTGGGAAATCGTGCGCGTTCTGACCCCCGCCCATCGACGCCCGGACATCGTAGTGGGCTATCCACACCTCATCACCAACCAGGCCAGGGCGGGAGAACTCAGCCTCAATCACGTTTGACGGTTGCGGCTCCTCAGCTGCTGCGAGAAGTCGGCGGCGCGCCTCTTCGGAAAAGCCTTTTCCGCTCTTTGCGAGCATCTGCTTCACAAGGTCGGCCATGCTCCGCTCAGGCGCGGCAGCTGGCTCTGGCGCAGGCGAATTCAGGAGCAACTCGGACTGATCCACGCCCAAGGCTGCTGCCATCGAGGCGATATCTGCCAGGGTAGGCTCGCGTGTGCCGACCTCGTAGTTACCAACTCGGGATTGCGATTTCCAGCCGCAGGCCTCAGCTAGCTGGGCCTGGGACATCCCTTTGGCTTTTCTCAGGCGCTTGATGCGCTGGCTCAGTGATTCGTTCATGCGCCGAATTTCATCACGAAACGAAATACCCGGCTTTCACTTATTGTGATTGCAATTAACACGGTTCGTGTTTATCCTTCGGTCATCAATGGAGGAAGACCGTATGAACCAAGTCCGAACGATCCGCGAAAGGGCTGGCGTTACCCAGGCAGCGCTGCGCCGTCAGCTCGGCTGGAATCAGTCCCGCCTGGCGAATTACGAATCAGGCCTCAGGAATCCAGGCCTTCAAGAGGCGCGCCAAATCGTGGAAGCGCTGAACGTCCTGGGCGCCAGTTGCGCCCTTGATGATGCGTTCCCGCCGGCACAAGTCGCCGCCTAACCAATTCCAACTGCAAGGAGCTACTCCCGCATGTACGCCAACCGCAATCACCTGCATGACCGCGAGATCAAGGTCCGGGTCGATGAGGACACGTTCGAACTGATTCAGGCGCTGGCCAAGTTTCACCGCACCCAGCGCGCCGTGCTCTGTCGTGAGCTGCTCGAGGCTCAGCTGGCCGCCTTGGCTTCGGAGAATACCGGCGATCAGAACGTGGCCTGAAGGCCCGTAGGAGGCCCCATGCCGATTGAAGACATCGGATTGGACCAGGGACTGATGGAGCAACTGGAGCGAGAGGCGACGAGACGGGGCATCAGCCCTGAAGCGCTCGCAGCCGACCTGATCCGTCGTGAACTGGCCAACCGAACAAAGCCCCGCAGTCCGCGGGGGGCAGTAATGCCGTTCCACCGAAAGGCCTGAATAGGCCCTGACGCGTAACTGATAAGCCCGACCGACCTACTGAAGCAGCAGCGAGCAGGGGATCACTTGATGGCCTACGACGACAAAGCACACCGCCACGACCACCAGGTCAAGGTCCGCTTGGATGACGAGGACTTCAACGAGCTGAAGGGTTACGCCCTGGAGCTCAAGGCGCAGCACAGCGTGCTGGCGCGGGAAATCATCCTGGCCGCTCTGGCGTTCAAGAAAGAGCACGGCCACCTGCCGCTGATCAACGAGAAGAAGGCCAGGGCCTGAATAGGTCCAGGGGAGGATGAATGTCGCCTGCAAACGAAGCAGTACAGCAGCACGACGTGGAGATAGCCCGGTTCCGCAGGGGTGACTTTGCGGACTTGGAGGCCTGGGCGGAAGAGGTCGGTGTTAGCACCGATGAGCTGGCCGCGCAGATCCTGAAGAAGGCCACGCACTTCCTCTCGCAGCGGGGGGAGCCCAACAGCAGCAACGTAGTGCCGTTCGCGGCGCCGAGGTAACCGTCCGATCCCTAATTAGGGACCCGGGCGCCAGTCCCTCATAAGGGACGCCAAATCGCAGAGACAAAAAAGCCGGGATTGCGGCCCGGCTCTCTGCATAACAAAAACTCTGTTCAGGAATTTTACCTATGCAGACCCAAAGTGTACAGGCCCTACAAAGGCTCGCGCCACAAAATGCGAACCACGATTTCGTGGCGCGCACGATGTCGTCGCGTGAAATCGCTGACCTGACCGGGAAGCAGCACTTCCACGTCAAGCGCGACATCGAAAAGCTGCTCGCCGACCTCGGTGAAGATGCATCCACTTTTGGATGCACCTATCTGGACGGCCAGAACCGCGCCCAGACCGAGTACCGGCTGGATCGCGAGCATACCGACTGCCTGCTCACAGGCTACAGCGCTGCAATGCGCATGGCCGTAATCAAGCGCTGGCGCGAGCTGGAGGATCAGGTCGCTGTCGCGCTACCTGACTTCACCAATCCAGCGGCTGCTGCGCGCGCCTGGGCAGACCAGGTAGAGCAGAAGGAAGCCGCCGAAAAGGCTCGAGTTCTGCTGACCGTAGAAGTCCAGGCCCAGGCCAAGAAGATTGACCACCTGGAGAACCTGTTCAAGGAAGGCATGAGCCACGTTCAGTTCTGCAAGGGCCTGAATGGGGTCAACGTGATGCAGGTGGGCCATTTCCTTGAGGGCCGCAACTGGCTCTACAACGAGAGCAAGTCCGGTACCCGCTACCGTGTCGCCGCTTACGCCCGCGACAAGTACATGACCGAGCATCAGCAGGAAATCAAGCCGCACGGGCGCGAGGCGTTCATCAGCTACACGCCGATCCTGCTGCGCAAGGGCGCCGTGCGCCTGTACGAGCTGTACCTGGCTGGTGAGTTGCCCATGAAGAAGAACTGGGACGGCCTGCACACCCACGACAAGGCCGTGCGGGGTGCAGCATGACTAGGCAAGAGCTCCGCGACGACATCGTCGCCTACATGAGCAAGCCCGAACTGTCGGCCCGCGGCTGGTACTGCACCTGGTGGTTCCGCCACCACCTTCAGCATGGCGCGATCGGCACGCGGAAGATCCGGCAGGAGCTCGACCGCATGGAGAAGATGGGTCTGGTCGTTTCTGATAAGTCGCAGAGCAACAATACGCTCTGGCAGCTCGCGCCGCGGCAGGTGACGCCATGAGCATGGAGTTGATGGTCAAGGCCATGAAGACCAAGGTCGGCAACCCGCTGCGCAAGCTGGTGCTCATCAAGCTGGCCGACAATGCCAACGATATGGGCGAATGCTGGCCGTCGTATCAACACGTCGCTGATCAGTGCGAGATCAGCAAGCGATCGGTCATGAACCACATCAACACCCTGTGCGGTGCTGGCCTGTTGCGCAAGGAGATCCGCAAGGGTGGACCAAAGGGCAACTCCTCGAACGTCTACTACCTCACCTTGAGTGGTGCAGCAGATTCACTAGGGGTAGTGCAGCAGATTCACCAGGGTAGTGCACCAGGTTCACCCCCTAGTGCAGCAGATTCACTAGGGGGTAGTGCAGGAGATGCACCCAGAACCAGTCACTCTTTTGAATCAGTAAAGGAACCAGTCACTGAACCTGTTGCGACCCAGGCTGAAGCCATGGTCGCGGAAGGTATCGTGGTTCCGTTCACGGCTCAGCAACCGCGCTGCGAGATCCCAGCTGATATGCCAGGACCGAAGGACCAGTCCTGCAAAACCTTCAAGGCTTGGGCGAACTATGCAATGGCCTATCGCAAGCGCTACCACGCTTGGCCGGTCTGGAATGCGAAGACCGCCGGGCAGGTTGGTCAGCTGATTGCCCGCCTCGGCATAGAGGTCGCCCACCATGTGGCCGCGTACTTCCTGGCGATCAACGACGCGCGCTTGATCAACGGCTGCCACAACCTGGGCGACCTACTGGCCAAGGCCGAGGCCTACCACACCCAGTGGGTCACCAACCGCCAGATGAACTCCACGACTGCCCGCCAGCAGGAGCAGACCCAAGCGAACATAAATGCGGCGCAGGAAGCGGCTGACTCAATCCTGAACGGCAAGGGAGGGCAGCGGAATGCTTTCCTCTGAACAAACCGCCTCTTTGGCCGGTGCTATCTGCGCTACCGCTGAGGCAATGGGGCAGGTGATCAGCGCTGGAGGCGCGCAGCTCATCGCTGAGGACCTTTCGGCCTATCACCCTGACGTGATCAAGGGCGCGCTTCGTGCGTGCCGTAGAGAGCCTTCAGGGCGCCTTTCGCTTGGCATGGTCCTCAAGCACATCCACGCGGCTGATTCCCGTCCCGGTAAGGATGAGGCGTGGTCGATTGCCTTGGCGGCCAGTGATGAGCACGAGACCGTGGTGCTCACCACAGAAATCCGCCAAGCAATGATCGCCTCCGAGCCGATTCTTGAAGCTGGCGACAAGGTCGGCGCCCGAATGGCTTTCATGAGCGCCTACGAGCGCCTGGTGAGCTTCGCCCGCGCCGAGGATCAGCCGGCCAAGTGGGAAGTGTCGCTGGGGTACGACGCTGGGCGCCGCGTGGTGGCCATCGAATCCGCCGTCCGTGCCCAGCTCATCACCCACGAGATCGGGGCCAAGTATCTGGCCGACCTGCGCATAGCGCCCATCACCGATGACGGCCAGGCCATCGCCGGCCTGCTGACCGGTGAAGTGCGCCCGCAGGCCAGCGCCAAGACCCGGGAAAAGCTCGCCGAGGTGCGCTGCATCCTCAAGGCGGCCAAGGCCAAGAAAGACCGTGAGCGCGCCAAGGAATCCCAGCGCCGTCGCGTCGACACATACCTACGCAAGCGACAGACCCGCGTCGCCATTGCTCAGTTGAACATCAAGCGCGCCGGGGAGCCGGCCGGGAAGGGCGTATGACCATCGACAAGCAAACTCTCCAGCCCCTGCTGTGGTCCGTTGTTGCTGCTTGGCGGGCGGGGGACGCTGAGCTGCAGCGCCACACCGACGCCCTGGACGCATTCCTCGGCGAGATGACCGTGGAAGAGGTTGCGCTGGAGCTGCTGGCGGAGATCGACCAGCTGGCCGCTCAAGTACGCGCCGCGGGCGCCCAGTTGCAGGAGGTGGCGGCATGACCGAGAAAATCAGCGTCAACTGCCAGGCCAAGCTATCCGAGGCCATCACGATGCTGACCAGGCTGTTCCGCGACAAGAAATTCGTAGTGGTCAGCATGCGCCCGGGTAAGGATCGGACCCTGGATCAAAACGCATTGTGGTTTGCGATGTACGAGCGCATCGCCAAGAGCACCGAGATGGGTGACATCGAGGACGTGCGCCGGTACTGCAAGCTGCACCTAGGCGTGCCGATCATGCGCGCGGGCTGCCCCGAGTTCCGCACCGGCTGGGCGGAGTCGTTCATCCACCTGGATTACGACGTGAAGCTGCGCATGATGGGCCCTTGCGCCATGTTCGGGCCGGATGGCTTCCCGGTGACCCGCCTCTTTGATCGTGCCCAGGGCTGCCAGTACACGGACCGGATCGTCGAGGAGTTTGCCGCCCGCGGCGTGCACTTCGCTGACCTGCTTGGGGAGGAGGCCGCATGAGAAGGCGTGACTGGTACGACCGCCGAACGGACAAGCGCGTAGCTCTTCAGATCGCAGAGGAGCAGGGGATTGTTGCTGACAGCACTGAGGTGAGGCAGGCACTGGTCGCCAGGCTGGAATCGGGCGAAATGACCCTGGAGCAGGTGCAGGACGAGCTGCGCAAAGTGAAGCGCGACGCGAAGAAGAACGGCAAGAAGATTCGCTCGCAGATCTGGAGATCGGCATGACACGGACAGCTCTCAAGGAGGTGAAGCAGAAGACCTGCAAGGCCTGCGGTAAGAAGTTCCGGCCATCGCTCTCTACGCAGAAGGCCTGCAGCGTGGCGTGTGCGCTGGACCTGGCTAAGAAGCCGGAGAACCAGGCGGTGGCGCGGAAGGCGATCGCCCAGCGTGAGCGCCGCGAGATCCAGGTGCGCAAGCAGAAGCTCAAGAGCCGAGCGGACTACATCCGGGAAGCCCAGATCGAGTTCAACACCTTCATCCGGCTGCGCGACAAGGACGAGCCTTGCATCTGCTGCGGTAGTTACGGGCCCGGCGAGGACTGGCTGACCGGAGGTAAGTGGGACGCTGGCCATTTCCTCAGTCGAGGCGCTTACCCAGAGCTTCGCTTCGACGAAGACAACTGCCACAAACAGCTCAAGTCCTGCAATGGCGGCTCGGGCAAGTACGCCGCCAAAGGCCGGACCGTTGCTCAGGGCTACCGCGAACGGCTGATCCAGAAGATTGGCCAGGAGCGCGTCGACAGACTCGAAGGCCCTCATGAGGCCCAGCGGTACACCATCGAAGAACTCAAAGGCATCAAGGCCCTATATCGGGCAAAGGTCAAACAGCTCAAGGAGCAAGCAGCATGACCGTGGAATGGGCATTTTTCATCCTCGCCTCGATGCTTGTGGTGTCCGGCGCGGTCTTGGCTTGGGGCGCTGCATTGGCTCGAAAGCGCAGCTACGAAGAATTCATTTTGAGAAAGTCCAAGCGTGTAGGGGGTGGGGAATGAATTACCAGAATGTGGTATCGGCAGTTGTCCGCGCCCTGGCGGCTGAGACTATCAACAGCGCGGGCGGGTGCGACTTTGAGCCGAAGGTCCAAGCAGCCAAGCAGAAGGGCGCTATCGTGGGCAAGGAGGCTGCTTTCCTCTTCGACTGCATGGTGTTCAGCCGGCTGCACAAAAACCTCACCCCTGAGCACTGGCGGCATCTGGTGGCGAAGTACTCGACCCACGTCGACCGCAAGCACGCAGCGATAGAGGAGATCACCCGCACGCATCGTTCTCCGGCGCCGGAGCGTTTCCGCCACTGCGCAATCCTAACCTGGGCAATGCCTAAGCTGCCGGGAGTGGATGGGAAACGCAGCACAAGCGTTCTGCCCGCGGCCTGGTACGAGATGGACAACTGGAGCAACGAGCCTCATCCGATCAAGACTCAAGAGCGCTGGAGGCGGGATATCCGTAAGGCGCTGGAGAGCGCTGTGAACGAGGCTTTGACCGAGGCGCAGCACATCCTCGACCATGAAGGCCTTTTGGTGGCAAATGTCGCTTGACGCCGAGTGAGCCAATGAGCCAATATGCACCCATCCTGTCATTCCTGCGCGTTTAGGAGTGACCAAAATAAGCCCGGCCTCAGTGCCGGGTTTTTTATTGCCCGTAAGAGGCCCTCAATCGGGCCTGCATGACCAGGACCAACCTATGCCCGAACCAGCAAGCACGACCGCCGGCGTCCTGCTGGTGAAGTACGGCGTGATCATTGGTGGCTTCGCCGGGGCGATCCTCTCTCTGACGTTCCTGCGAGGCCTCACCCGTGGCCAGGCCGTAGCGGCCTTCTTCACTGGCTTCACCTCAGCAGTTTTCTGCACTCCACTCGCAATCAGC
Source organism: Pseudomonas urmiensis (assembly GCF_014268815.2). NCBI lineage: Bacteria > Pseudomonadati > Pseudomonadota > Gammaproteobacteria > Pseudomonadales > Pseudomonadaceae > Pseudomonas > Pseudomonas urmiensis. Next base: position 2,879,772 of record NZ_JABWRE020000001.1, on the reverse strand, counting down.
TTCTTCAAACTCGAGACCGGGAGTGAAACCCAATACGGCGTGGCCTTCCTGATAGGCCTTCTGGCAATGAACATCATCCCAGTGTTGAAGTCACTGGTAGGACAGTTCGGAGCCAAAGGAGCTACCTGATGAACACGACCATCGTGTCGGCGATGGCAGCCGCGGACGCCTTCCTGTGCGTCCTGGTGGTGATCGCCGCCTGTGACTACCTACGCCGGGTGCGCCCGATAGATCAGCCCATGCTGTCCGTCGCGTTCTACCTGGTAGCAATCGGCGCCTTTGGCTCGTTCCTTGGCGCCATGCAAAGCCAGCTGGTAAGCCCGTTCGGCGTGATGGTGCATGCGGGGATCGTCCTGTATGCCTGGGCGCGGCGTGGGCACGTATTCAAGGTTGCGTGACCCGCACCACAAAACAGAGGTGCGCCGTTTCGTGGCGCGGAGTAGTTACGTTTTCGGGGTTCGGAGTTAAACCTCTTCACCGCGCATGGCTCGGTCGAATTCATCCTGGGAGAGACCCGGCCTTGTGGCGGTGAACCCGTTTGATCCGCAATCAATGCTGTACCCGAGCCTCTTTACAATCTCGAAGTCGAGTCCAGACTCTCTGCTGATCTCAGACCACAGGTACGTTTTAATCGGCTGCGTCTGCTGCTTCAGCAGCCGGTTAACAGTATCTTCGAGAATCGAAGCGTCCCGGTTTTCTGAGCTTGCTTTGGCCTGCTTCCTGGCATCGCGCCCGCGATAAGTGTTGCGCTTCACATAGATTGGGTAGCTAACCATGTCGACACTCCGTGTTGGACTGGGAGTTTAATAATGGCTACTCGCCATTCTTTCAAGGTCCAGGTGAGCTATGAGCAGACCGATGCCTCCTGCTGACCTTCTCGAATCGCTCTGGCTTACCCTGCGCCCGGCAACCGGTGTATGGGACTGGGTACAGAGCGAGATCCTGGCTCCTACAGGCAGCATCCATAACCCCGAGCATGCTCACCTGATCGACGCTAACATCGGTGTGCTTTGGGCATCGACGGGGTTCGCCAAGCAGGGGCGGGTAGTGCTTGGCCAGGCCGAGCAGCTGATGTTCCGCGCCGGTGGATGGCAGAAGGCTCGGCAAGAGCAGCAGATGCGAGAGTGGTTCGGCGAGGAGCCCACCTACCTCATCACGCTGGCCGCTGACTACTGTGCCCAGTGCACCGATGCCGAGTTCTGCGCCTTGGTCGAGCATGAGCTGTACCACATCGCCCAGGCGACCGATGAGTACGGCGCTCCCAAGTTCACCCAGGACGGCATGCCCAAGCTCTACCTGCGTGGCCACGACGTTGAGGAGTTCGTCGGTGTGGTCAGGCGCTACGGTGCCAACGAAGGTGTACAGCAGCTGATCGACGCTGCAAGCCGGCCGCCCGAGGTGGCCAAGATCAACATTTCGAGGGCCTGCGGAACCTGCCTGCTCAAGTCGGCCTGAATCCTGACAGGTCCTGACGGATGATATTCACATGGCAGCACTACGAAGCGAGGTCAAAGCCTTCATTGTTCAGGCTTTGGCCTGCTTCGATACACCCAGCCAGGTGGTGGAGGCCGTCAAGAAAGAATTTGGGGTAGATGTCAGTCGCCAGGTGTGCGAAGGGCATGACCCAACTAAGTACGCCGGGCGTGGCCTGGCCAAGCGATGGGTGGAAATGTTTCATGCATGCCGGGAGCGGTTCACGGCCGAGACGGCAGATATTCCGATCGCGCACCGCGCCTACCGCCTCCGTGCGCTGGGCAGGATGGCCGAGAAGGCCGAGAGCATGAAGAACATGGCGCTGACTGCCCAGCTACTGGAGCAGGCGGCCAAGGAAGTCGGTGACGTGTACGTGAACCGGCAGACCAAGGCGGATGTGCCGCAGGAGAACGCGGTACCTACTTCCGTGCAGGTAACCGTGATGGATGCGAGGAAGCGCGATGCCGACGCTTAATTGCCCGCAGGCCACCTTCATCAACATGCCGCACAAGTTTCGCGGCTTCGTGGCCGGCTTCGGCTCGGGCAAGACCTGGGTAGGCTGCGCTGGCATCTGCAAGCACGTTTGGGAATGGCCCAGGATCAACTCCGGCTACTTCGCCCCGACGTACCCGCAGATCCGCGATATCTTCTTCCCGACCATCGAGGAGGTCGCCTTCGACTGGGGCCTCAAGGTCAAGACGAAGGAGAGCGACAAGGAGGTCGAGTTCTACAGCGGCGGCCAGTACCGCAGCACGACCATCTGCCGCTCGATGGAGAAGCCGCAGACCATCGTTGGCTTCAAGATCGGTCATGCCCTGGTCGATGAGCTCGACGTCCTGCCCAAGCTCAAGGCTGAGCACGCCTGGCGCAAGATCATCGCCCGTATGCGTTACAACGTGGACGGGCTCAAGAACGGCGTAGACGTCACAACGACCCCCGAGGGGTTCAAGTTCGTCTTCCAGCAGTTCGTGAAGCAGTTGCGCGAGAAGCCAGCGATGCAGGGCATGTACGGCCTGGTGCAGGCCAGCACGTTCGACAACGAGCTGAATCTGCCGCCGGACTACATCCCATCCCTGATGGACTCCTACCCGGAGCAGCTGATCCTGGCCTACCTGAACGGCCAGTTCGTCAACTTGAACTCCGGGTCGATCTACACTGCCTACAACCGCAAGCTGAACGGCAGCCACGAGTCTGTGCAGCACGGCGAGCCTATCTTCGTGGGCATGGACTTCAACGTCGGCAAGATGTCGGCCATCGTCCACGTCAAGCGCCTGGGCATGCCCCATGCGGTGGGCGAGATCATGAACGGCTACGACACGCCCGACATGATCCGCCAGATCAAGGAGCGCTACTGGCTGTACGCCGAGGGCAATTACCGCAAGACGCGCGAGATTCTGGTTTTCCCTGATGCCTCGGGCAAAGGCCGGAAATCGGTCAATGCGAGCACCACTGACCTTGAGCTGCTTCGCCAGGCCGGGTTCACCGTGATGGCCCCAGAGGCAAACCCGCCGGTGAAAGACCGGATCAACGCCATGAACGCCATGTTCTGCAACTCGGCGGGCGAGCGACGCTATCGGGTCAACACCGACCTCTGCCCAACCTACGCCGACTGCCTCGAGCAGCAGATCTGGGCGCCAACAGGTGAGCCGGACAAGAGCCAGGGTAATGACCATGCCAACGACGCTGGCGGCTACTTCATCCACCATGACTATCCGATCGTCAAACCAGTGATCGTGACCCAATCCTTGAGAATGTGACCATGAGCGATAACCCAAGCATCACGCTTCCCGCCGTCGACGAGATGCGCGGGTACTGGGCCGTGATCACGCCACTCATGGGCGGTACGATGGCGATGCGCGCGGCGGGCAAGAGGCTGCTGCCGCAGTACCCGGCAGAGTCGGACGAAGGTTACCGGGAGCGCTTGCGCCTCTCGACCCTGCTGCCGGCGTATTCCGAGACGGTCGGCAATATGACCTCGCGGGTGTTCGCCGAGCCACTGCAGCTGGGCGACGATGTGCCCGAGCAGATTGCTGAGATGGCCACGGACATCGACCGCGCCGGTAACGATCTCAACTCCTGGGCTGTCGAGTTCTTCCGTGATGGCTTGGGGCTAGGCCTCTGCCACGCATTCGTTGATCACCCGCCGGCCGGCGACCTGAAGACTCAGGCCGACGAGCAGGCTGCAGGGGTTCGCCCCTATGCAGTTCTGGTGAGGCCCTCGCAGGTCCTCGGCTGGCGCTCCAAGGGCGGCGTCCTGACCATGGTCCGCTACCGGGAGGTAGTCGAGGAGGAGGAGGGTGAGTTCGGCGCCAAAAGCGTCGAGCAGATCCGCGTCCTGCTCCCTGGCAAATGGCGCACGTACCGGCGCGGCACAACAAAGGCCGCGTGGGTGCTGCACGAGGAGGGCACTAACAGCCTGAGCCGCATCCCCTGGGTCACTTTCTACACCGGCCGCACTGGCTTCATGACGGCCAAGCCGCCACTGCTGGAGCTGGCACACCTGAACGTCAAGCACTGGCAGAGCCAGAGCGACCAGGACAACATCCTGCACGTCATCCGCGTGCCGATCCTGGCTCGCATCGGCGTGCAGATGCAGTTCACTGACCAGGGCAAGGTGATGCCGCCCGAGTTCAAGGTCGGCACCGGGTCGTTGACCGACCTGCCTCTCAATGGCGACCTGAAGTATGTGGAACACACCGGTAAGGCAGTAGAGGCAGGTAGAACCGCGCTGAAAGACCTGCTCGATGAGATGCGGATGGCTGGCGGCAAGCTGCTCACGCCAGAGAAGGCCGCGACCAAGACCGCGACCCAGGCTGAGGAGGAGGCGGCACAAGAGCTGTCGCCCCTGCAGCGGATGTCCAACCACTTCGGCGACTGCCTGGCGCAGCTGCTCCAGTTCATGGCCGAGTACCGCAGCCTGGGCGATGGTGGCGCAGTCGAGATGCGCGGCAACTACGACGTCGACTTCATGCCAGAGGTCTCCCTGCCGACGCTGGTTTCGATGGCCAATGCCGGCATGATCTCCAAGGAAACGCTATTCACCGAGATGCAGCGCCGCGGCGTGATCAGCGACGAATACGACTGGGACGATGAGCGGGCGAAGATCGAGGCCCAAGGCCCGGCCCTCGGGGCACTGTGATGAAGACGGCCAACGAGAAGCTGCTGAACGAGCTGATCGGGCATGAGGTCGACCTGTCCAGGCTGAGCAACAGCCAGGTCGTGACCATCATCAAGATCCTCAACAGCAAAGACGCCGACCTTCGCGCGGCGCTGATCGAGGCTATCGAGAATCTCGGCACCGACCTGTCGGCCGCAGCTGTCGATATCGCCCTGTCGGCGGTGCTGCGGATCAACCAGCAGACCTTCATTGAGATCCGCCTGGCCATGGACCAGTTGACCGACGGGCTGATCAGCTACGAGCTGGCGTTCCAGCAGAGCACGCTGCGGGCCATTCTCCCGGCCCTGGTGCAGGATGCATACCCGGTCGTCTCCCCAGCGTTCAGCGCGGTGAAGTCGATCGCGCAGGCCCGACCGTTCCAGGGGCGCTTGCTGAGGGAGTGGATGGCTGGCATCGAGTCCAGCCGCGCCGCCACAGTGCGCGACGCTGTGCGCTCGGGCGTGGTCGAGGGGCGCACCACTGCGGAGATCGTCCGCACGGTCATGGGTAGCCGGGTTCAGCAATACGCCGACGGGGCCCTCCAGAAGGCCAGGCGCGACGTTGAGGCGGTGGTGCGGTCTGCGGTATCCCATACAGCCGAAACGGCCAGCGACGCAGCGTACGAGGCCAACAGCGACATCATCAGCCACGTGGAGTGGCTCAGTACGCTGGACAACCACACGTCGTCCGACTGCCGGATCCGCGACCGGATGCCCTACACCCTGGGCACCTACAAGCCCATCGGCCACACGATCCCGTGGCTGGCCGGGCCCGGGCGCATCCACTTCTGCTGCCGCTCCTCCAAGGTTCCGGTGCTCAAGAGCGCCAAGGCCCTGGGCTTCAGCGACGGCGCAACGCGGGCGAGCATGGACGGCCAAGTACCCGGGTTGACCACCTACGCCGAATGGCTGAGCAAGCAGTCAGCAACGCGCCAGGACGAGATCCTTGGCCCGGAGCGTGGCCGGCTGATGCGTGAGGGCGGGCTTAAACTCAGCACCTTCTACAACGACAAGGGCAAGCTGCTCACGCTTGAAGAGCTTCGCTTGAAACTTGAATGACGTTCTTCAACGGCTCATTAACCCATTGTTCGCGGGGCTGGGGCTCGTCTAAGCTGTGCCTTCCATTGCTAGGAGAGCACCTATGAGCGACAAAGACGAGCTGGAGCATCACGACGACGATCGCCTGTGTGAAAATGATGACGGTGCAATTGCAACCGTCCTTCGTAACGGAAAGTGGATTTGCACAGATTGCGATACGAGGGGGTCAGGAACTTCTGACCTCAACGATTAATACCTGATACGCGTTTACGAGCCCTGGCATCTGCCGGGGCTTTTTTATGCCTGCGGTTCGGATGGACGGGGCGCAACTGGGGCCGGATGGCTCATCAACTGGCCGGATGGCCCAGAGAGACGACATGAAACTCAAGACCGTTGAAGTGGATGGCAAGCAGTACGCCGTGATCGAGGATGGCAAGCCGGTCTACGTCGAGGACGATGGCAAGGAGGTCGCCTTCGATGCCGTGGGCACCCGCAACACCATCACCCGGCTTAATGCCGAGGCCAAGTCGCACCGCGAGCGCGCCGACGGCTTCGAGAAGACCGCCAAGGCGTTCGAAGGCATCGAAGATGCCGCGGCCGCCAAGAAAGCCCTGGATATCGTCGCCAACCTCGACGCCAAGAAGCTGGTGGATGCCGGCGAGATCGAGAAGGTGAAGGGCGAGATCAGCAAGGCCTTCCAGACCCAGCTCGACGAAGCCAACACCAAGGCGCAGGGCTTCGAGCAGCAGCTGTATGCCGAGAAGATCGGCGGCAGCTTCGCCCGCTCGCAGTTCATCGCCGAGAAGATGGCGGTTCCGGCTGACATGGTTCAGGCCACCTTCGGCAACAGCTTCAAGATCGAAGAAGGCAAGGTCGTCGCCTACGACGCCCAGGGCCAGAAGATCTTCAGCCGCAGCCGCCCGGGTGAGCTGGCCGACTTCAACGAAGCGCTCGAAACCCTCGTCTCGCAGTACCCCCATCGCGACCACATCCTGAAGAGCTCCGGTGCCAATGGCGGCGGCGCACCGAACGGCGGTGGTGGCAACAAAACCACACAGGGCAACTTCGGTGGCACCAAGGCAGAGCGCCTGGAAGCCATGAAAGGCCTGATCGCAAGCGAATAAGGAGGCCCAATGGCCCTTTCGAACATGAAGGTGTTCAACGAATACCTTCGCCACGCCACCATCGAAACCCTGACCCAGGACGTCGACAAGTTCAACGCCGCCTCGGCTGGATCGATTCGCCTGACCACTCAAGGTATCGACGGTGACTTCCTGCAGGAATCCTTCTGGGCGGGCCTGCACGGCGCTCAGCGTCGCGTTGACCGTTACGCCGCGAATGGCAACCAGGCGGCGACCCCGCTGTCGCAGAAACAGTACGACTCGGTGAAGATCGCCGGCGGCTTCGGCCCGATCCTGTGGGAGCCTGCGCAGCTGTCCTGGGTGCAGAAAAACCCCGAGGAAGCGCTGGAAGTCATCAGCCGCAACCTGTCCGAAGCCATCGTCTCGGACCAGCTGAACACCGCCATTGCTGCGCTGGTCGCGGCCATCGGCAACCAGCCGGGCGCGCTCAACGACGTGTCGGCTACCGCTGGCGTCGACTACATCGCCATCAACGGTGCCCACGCGCTGTTCGGCGACGCCTCGGCACGACTGATCGCCCAGGTCATGACCGGCGCCCAGTACCACGCGCTGATCGGCAAGAACCTGGCCAACAACCAGCAGCTGTTCCAAGCGGGCGGTGTTCTGGTCGTCGATGTGCTGGGCAAGTCGGTCATAGTCACCGACGCCCCGGCGCTGTACGAGGCCGGCACCCCGAACAAGCAGAAGGTGCTCAGCCTGGCCGACGGCGCGGCCATGGTGATGGATGGTTCCGACCTGATCACCAACATCGAAACCTCCAACGGCAAGGAGCGCATCGAGACCACCATGCAGGCCGACTACACCTTCGGCCTGGGCCTCAAGGGCTACACCTGGGACACCGCCAACGGCGGCAAGTCGCCGACCAACTCCGAGCTGTCCACCGGCACCAACTGGGACCTGGTGGCGAACAGCATCAAGGGCTCGGCCGGCGTCATGACCATCGGCGACGCCACCAAGTAACCGGTACCGCGCCCTTCGGGGCGCCTTCCTCAGGAGATCGCCATGAGCGAAACCATCATTTACGAGCAACACCCGGTCTCGGCAGAGCGCAAGACCTACCTGCGTCGCAAGGGTTACAAAATCATCGACGCCACGTTCGCGCCGGACGGTTATGAGCATCCCGAGCCGATCAAGGAAGGTAAAGCCACCAAGGCCAGCAAGTCCGCAGCTGAAAAGAAAGCTGCTGAAGAGGCCGAGCTGAAGGCAAAGCTTCAGGCGGCCCTGACCGAAAAGGGCGTCCAGTTCGGGCCTGAGGCCAGCCTGGAAGACCTGCAGAAGTTGCTGGACGAGGCCAAGTAATGAACACCTACATCAGCATCGAGCAGGTCGACGCTCTGCTGGGCCAGACCTGGGCGCCGGATGAAAAGAAGGCGCGTGCGGTGCTGATGGCCAACACCTGGCTCACCAACCAGGGCCTGCCTGAGTTCGACACGGTTCCCACCGACGTCGTGCAGGCGGGCGCAGAGGTGGCACTAGAGGCGGCGGCTGGCAACCTGTTCCAGGCGAAGGAAACCGGCGTGCTAAGCAAGTCCGTGGATGCGGACGGGGTGTCGAGCAGCAAGACCTACTCGGCTACGTCCAAGGCCATCAGCGCTGGTGAGTCCTTCGCCTTGGCCCTGCTGGCGCGGTATCTAGGCACCGGCCAGGTCAAGATCGTCAGGGGGTGACATGGGGCTTCGACGCGAGTTACAGGCCGAGCTGGCTCAGGCCTTCGATACGGATCTGGCCGACGCAGTGGCTGTGGTTGATGGCAGCCGGTCTGTACCTGGCACCTATGACCCTGAGAAGGGCGGCAGTACGCCAGCGACAACGCTGCACTATGTCGGTCGCGGTGTCTTCGGCCAGTACAAGGCCCGGGAGATCGACGGTACGCGCATCCTGGCGACAGACGTGCGCCTCAAGGCGCTGCAGAGCGATCTGCTCGTGAAGGACGGCGGCACGGTCACAGACGACCCTGCTACCCCAGCCATCGGTGATCGCATCAGCGGCTACCGAGTCATGAACGTCGGACAGGACGCGGCCAAGGCCACCTGGACCATTCAACTGAGGAAGTGACCATGGCCCGCGGCTCACACATGACCAGCCGTTACGGCGGTCTGGACGGCGGGTTTGCTACGCAGCTGGAGCAGTTCGCAGAGGCCGCCAAGGAGGCGATGGACCTAACCTTCCGTGAGGTCGTGATCATGGTCGGCCGGAGTCTGGTGACCATGTCGCCGGTCGGCAACCCGGATCTCTGGAAGGTGAACGTTGAGGCCCAGGGCAGCGCGGCTGAGCAGATCGCGGCTTACAACACCAAGGCGGCGGCCATCAATGCCGGCATCACTGCCGACCAGGCCAACTACACCAAGAGCGGCAACCTGAAAGGCGGCCTGCGACTGCGCAAGCCGCTGACCAAGCGTGAACAGCGCGAGAACTTCGGGTTCGGCGTTCGGAGGGCTGGCCAGGGCTATGTGGGCGGTCGCTTTCGTAGCAACTGGCAGCTCACCACCGGCGTACCGGCGGCAGGCGAGATCGAGGACATCGAGAGCGCTGGCGAGACGCTGGACAGGCTTCTCCTGGCTGCCGGTGATCTCTCAGCCGGAGAGGTCGCATTCATCGTTAACAACCTCCCGTATGCCATCCCTCTGGAGTACGGCCACAGTTCGCAGGCGCCGGGCGGCATGGTGCGGATCACCGTCGCCGACTTTCAGCGCATCGTCGAAGAAGCCACCAGGACCCATCGAGCATGAGCCAAGCACGAGCCAGGCAGGCCATCGAGATCAAGTTGATGGCCTGGGCCACCGCGCGCCCTATCCGGGTCGCGAACTTCGAGCAGGGGTTCGTGGCCGGGGCCGACGAAACCTACCTGCAGGCGTTCCAACTGCCAGCGGGCACCACCTGTCGCTATCTGGGCAGCGATGCCTACGAGTACACCGGCGTCTACCAGGTGAGCATCGTTTGCCCGGCGGGCCAGCCGTTGGCTACAGCCGAGGCCTTGGTGGACGAGCTTTCGAGCCTCTTCAGGGCGGACTCTGAACTCAGTCGCAACGGCTTCGAGGGCTTGGTCACCGAACCAGTTGACCAGGGCCCAACCATCACCGAGTCGGCGACCTACACGGTCCCGGCCAGCTTCACCTACCGCGGTGTCGCGGACCAACCGCCCGCTGGGGCATAACCAACCGCCGCCCGGCGGCAACAACGAGGAAACACTCCATGGCCGCAAAATTCCCGCTGCCGAACGGCGCCGTGCTGGAAATCGCCAGCGTTTTCGGCGCAGCCGTCGCCTTCACCGCCCTGACCAATGCCGCGCCACCGGTGGCCACCGCTGCCGATCACGACATCACAAACGGCGACATCATGCTGGTCAGCTCCGGCTGGGCGCTCATCGCCGACCGCGCTGTCAGTGCCGCAAACGGGGCTGCCGACACATTCGCGTTGAAAGGCCTCAACACCACCAATACGGACAAGTACACCCCTGGCGCCGGAGTGGGCTCGGTCCTCCCCGTGACCGCTTGGGCACAGATCTCCAAGGTGACCGCGTTCACCTCGGCTGGCGGTGAACAGCAATACCTCACCGTGGGGTATCTGGAAGATGACGATGACCGCCAGTTCCCGACCAACCGCAACCCGATCACACTGTCGATCACCGTCGAAGATCAGCCGGCCGCCGCCTACGTCGCTCTGGTCGAAAACTACGGCGACAGCAAGGAGCTCGTTGTGGTGCGTCTCAAACTGCCAGGTGGCGACCAAATCCTCTATCCAGGTTACGTGAGCATCACCACCACCCCGACCATGGACCGGAACAACCTCATGACGCGCACCATCAGCATCGCGCTGTCGGGCCGTCCCGTTCGCATTCTGGCCGGCGCGTAAGGAACCCTCATGGCGAAGATCAAAATCGCGCAGAACCCCACTTTCGCTGCCGTGGTGCAGGTTCCGCGAATTGGCGCCGAGCCGGCGCCGGTGGAATTCCAGTTCCGCTACATGAACCGCGTGGCCCTGTCGGCAATGTTCGACCGCTGGAACAAGGCCCGCGATGCCTGGGCGGAGAAGGCCCATAAGGACGGGGCGACGTGGGAGGAGGTCACCACCGGTGAGATCGCTCTGCAGGCCGAGCAACTGGGCGAGATCGTCACTGGCTGGGATCTGGAGGACGAGTTCAGTGCCGAGGCCATTGTTGACCTGGTGCGCACCTGCACCGGCGCTCCGAAGGCGGTCATCGACGCCTACCAGGCCGCCTACAGCCCGGCCCGCCTGGGAAACTGAGGGCGGCGGCCCGGGCCTGCTATGAGTCTGGTCCGTCCGCCGAGCAACTGGCGGCGCTGGGGCTGACCCCAGAAGACATCGAAGAGGAGGAAGTGGAGGTATGGCCCGACGCCTGGCCAGCCTTCCGCCTATTCGATGCCCTGGCCACGCAGTGGCGGGTGGCTTCGGGCGGTCCGTCCGGCCTGGACTACACCGCTATTCCCGCAACAGCCGCAATGCTCGGTATCAAGCGCCGCGACCTCACCGACATTTTCCCCGATCTCCGCGTCATGGAGGTTGAGGCCCTGGCCGTCATGGCCGAATCGATGGAGTAGATCATGACCACCATTGCCTCTCTCGGTCTTCAGATCGACTCCGGTGATGCCGTCGAGGCCAAGGACAACCTCGACCAGCTGACGGATGCCGGCAAGCGCAGCGAAGAGTCAGCTGGACGAACTGGGCGTGCCTGGGAGACTGCTCTGGGCAGCCTGCAGGGTGACACCCGGCAGATCGTGCAGGAGCTTCAGGCGCTCAACGCTAAGCAGACAGAGCTGGCGCAGCAAATGGCGACCGTGGGGCGAGCCGTTACCAACGCATCCACGGCGTTCAACAGCGCCGCCGCCAACATGGGGGCTTTCCGGACTGAGGCCGCGCAGGCGGGCAAGGTGCAGGAAGCGCTGACCAGCGCTACTGACGCCGGTGCCCAGGCCGGACGGCGCGCTGCCGAATCTGCCGACGAGCAGCAGGCAAGGATTCTGGCTGTGGCCAAGGCCTCGCTGGAGGCCAGCCAGTACGTTCAGTCGCTGAACCGGGCGACCGAGCAGAGCGCCGAGGTCACCGCCCAGGCGAATGCCGTGCTGTCGGACAGCGCCAGCCGTCAGGCGGCCATCAACAGCCGGGCCCAGGCCCTCATCGCCACGGAGGAGCGTCAAGCTGAGGCGGCGAAGAAGGCCGCCGGCGCGCATCGGGAAGAAGGCCAGGCGCTTGAGGAACTGCTGGGCAAGATTGACCCGACCGTCGCAGCAATGAGTCGCCTGGACCAGATGGAGCAGAAGCTGAAGGGCTTCCGCACCAGTGGCGCGCTCGATGCGGAGACGTTTGGCGAGTACCAGGCGAAGATCGACCAGGCGCGCACGGCACTGGGCGGGGCCGATGTTGCGCTGAACAAGACTGGCATGTCGGCCAAGGCCACCGCTGCCGCACTGCGCGGCGTACCGGCGCAGTTCACCGATATCTTCGTGTCGCTGCAGGGTGGCCAGGCCCCACTCACCGTGCTGCTGCAGCAGGGCGGGCAGCTCAAGGACATGTTCGGAGGCATCGGTCCAGCAGCTAAAGCCCTTGGAGGCTATGTCCTGGGCCTGGTGAACCCGTTCACCGTCGCGGCTGCTGCCGTCGGGGTGCTCGGCTACGCCTACTACTCGGGTAGCGAAGAGGCCGTAGGCTTCCAGAAGGAGCTGATCAAGACCGGTAACGCCGCCGGTACAACGGCGGATCAGATGTCAGGAATGGCGCGCCAGGTCGCGGCGACAGTCGGCACCACTGGCGCCGCGGCGGAAGTGCTCACCCAGCTGGCAGGTAGCGGCAAGATCGCTTCCGACAGCTTCGTCGAGATCACCGAGGCCGCCCTGGAGTGGCGAACGGCAACCGGCACGGCAATTGAAGAGACCGTGGCCGAGTTCGTGAAGATCGGCAAAGACCCAGTAACGGCCGCGAAAGACCTAAACGAGCAGTACAACTTCCTCACCGCTTCGACCTATTCGCAGATCGTGGCACTGAAGGAGCAGGGCGACACCATCGGCGCCGCCAAGCTGCTAACCGACACATATGTCGACACCATCAAGAACCGTAGCAAGGAGGTCACGGATAACCTGTCGATCTGGGAGCGTGGCTGGAAAACGCTTCGGGGAGAGATTGCTGCAACGGTCGATTCGGTCAAGGACATTGGCCGGGATCAGGACATCGCAAGCCGCATCGTAGATTTGCAGCGTCAAGTCGCGGCAGCCCAGAGTGCCGTGAATGGCGACCCAAGCGACACGGCGGCGCAGGAGAAACTGACCAACACCAGCCTTGAACTCAAAGGGCTCATGCAGCAGAGGGATACCCTCGACGCAATTGCCAAGGCGCGGGCGCTGGACACTCAGCAGCAACAAGCCGCGATTATTGCTATAGGCAAGGTAGACGCGCTGGAGAAATCCGCCAGAACCAATGCCGAGAAGCGGGCGGACGCGCTGAAGGAATACAGCAAGTCTCTCGATGCGATCCGCAAGGTCAACCCGAATGATGAGCGGCTGAAACCCGAGAACATCGCCCGGGTGCAGGCTGACATCGCCAAGCAGTTCAAGGACACCGGCGGGCGAACCGCTTCCGTCGACCTCTCCGGCTTCAACGACCAGAAGAACGCCCTGGCCGCCATCCTGGCCGAGTACAAGAACCACCAGAAGGAGCTGGATGCCGCGCAGAAGGCCGGGATCATCCCCCAGGACTCGTACGCTGCCCAGCGCGCCGCGATCATCGAGCAGCAGAAGGCCGAGGTCACCAATGCCTACGAGGCGGAGATAAAGGCGCTGGAGGAAGCCAAAGGGCGCAGCAGTACCACAGCCCAGCAGCGCATCCAGCTGGACCAGAAGATTGCCGACGCGCGGGCCAACATGGTCAAGGCGCAGAAGGATGCCGACTCGGAGTTAGCCGTACTGGCCTCGAACGAGGAAGGTCGACTGCGCAAGCAGGCTCAGGCGGTGCAGACCTACACCAGCGCACTTGATCAGCAGGTGCAGGCATTGCGCAAGCAGGGGCAGCGGTCTGCCGAGGGCCTCGGGTTGGGCGATCGCCAGCGCAGTTTGCAAGATCAGCAAAACGGCATCACCGACCGCATCAACCAGCAGCGCCTGGACCTGGCCAACCAGTATGGTGATGGCTCCCGCGGCATGAGCCTCGATGAGTACAACCAGAAGCTGGCAGCCCTGAGCAAAACCGAGCGGGACCTGCAAGAAACCACCATCGCCAACTACGACCTTATGACCCAGGCCCAGGGCGACTGGCGCAATGGCGCATCCTCGGCCTTCCAGAACTATCTGGAACAGGCGCGGGACGTGGCGGGCCAAACCAGAACGCTGTTCACCAATGCCTTCAGCTCCATGGAAGACGCGGTGGTGAACTTCGCGATGACGGGGAAGTTCTCGTTCGCAGACTTCACCAAGTCGGTCCTGGCGGATATGGCGCGGATTGCCACGCAAAGGGCTATAGCAGGTATCGCCGGCAGCATCTTGGGTTCTGTAGCTGGAGCCTACTTTACCCCCGGTGGTCAGACGGTGAGCACGAGTGGTTTCAGCGAGGGCGGATTTGTCCCCAACGCCAAAGGCGGTGTCTACGACTCACCGAGCCTGTCGAAATTCAGCAACCAGGTGCACGACACGCCGCAGTTCTTCGCATTCGCGAAAGGGGCTGGGGTGTTCGGCGAGGCTGGGCCCGAGGCGATCATGCCGCTGACCAGGACCCCCGACGGAAACCTCGGCGTTCGCGCCGTGTCGAGCGGAAGCGGTGGCGGCACATCGATATCGATCAATGCTCCAGTGAGCATCAGCATTCCAGACCGCAGCGATGAGGGGCTGACCCTCGACCAGACCCTGCTACAGCAGAACATGCAAAAGCAGGTGCAAGTTGCGGCAGAGAAGGCTGTTGCCGATTCGTGGCGCCCTGGTGGCGTGAGCTACCGCAACACCCAAGGGAGACGCTGATGGCGATCGAAACATTCCGCTGGCCGACCGAGCGCGGCGAAACGCCTGACATCAACTACCGGGTTCGCGAATCGCGATTCGGTGGCGGTTACCGGCAGGTGGTGGGCGATGGGCCAAACAATAAAGAGGACAGTTACCCCGTCACCGTAACCGGAACGAAGGCTCAAGTCCGCAAGGTCATGGAGTTCTTCGACCGGCACGGTGGTGCCAAGGCATTTCTCTGGTCTACGCCGCTCGGCGATCTTGGGCTGTTCACCTGCCCTGACCCCAAACCCACCCCTGTTGGCGGCGGCCGATTCAAGGTCACCGCTACCTTCGAGCGGGCTTTCCACCCATAAGGAACAAGCATGTCACTGATCAAGGACATCCAGACCCTGGAGCCCGGCAGCGAGGTGCTGCTGTTCGAGCTGGATGGCTCGGACTTTGGTGCCGACATCCTGCGGTTCCATGGGCATGCGATACCGCACACGCCACAGGAGTTGGCGACTGCCGGCGCCAATGCTGACCAGCTAACCGCCAAGTCGATCTGGTGGCAGGGCAATGAATACGGCGCCTGGCCCATGCAGATCGAGGGTATCGAGGCAAACTCCGACGGTACCGCAGTGCGGCCCACGCTGTCGGTGGGCAACGTCAAAGGGCGGATCACGGCACTGTGCTTGGCGTTCGATGACCTGCTTGAGTTCAAGCTGACGATGCGCCACACCATGGCGCGATACTTGGACGCCTCGAACTTCCCTGATGGGAACCTCGAGGCCGATCCCTCCGAGGAAGCGATCGAGGTCTGGTACATCGACCAGAAGGTTTCCGAGAACGGCACCACGGTTGCGTGGGAGCTGGCCAGCCCTGGCGACGTGGGCGGTGAGACGATTGGCCGGCAGATGACCCAGCTTTGCCACTGGGCGATGACAGCCGGCTACCGTGGCCCCAATTGCGGCTACACCGGCCCGTACTTCGACCTTGACGGCAACCCGACTGACAACCCGGCTAAGGACCAGTGCAACGGCTGCCTCGATTCTGGCTGCGTCGTCCGCTGGGGCCAGGGCAACCAACTACCCTTCGGCGGCTTCCCAGCCGTATCCCTGATCGCCCGGAGCTGACCATGCGCAAACACATCCTCGCCGCCGTGCAGACGCACGCCGCGGCTGAATACCCGCGAGAGTGCTGCGGGCTGATCATTGCTGCTGGCCGATCGCAGCGGTACATCCCCTGCGACAACACTGCCGCCGAGCCTGGCGAAGAGTTCCGGATCTCGGCCGAGCAGTACGCCGCGGCCGAGGACCAGGGCGAGGTAGTGGGCATCGTCCACTCGCACCCGGACGCCACCAGCCGGCCGTCGCCGCGTGACCTTGCCATGTGCGAGGCCACAGGCTTGCCCTGGCACATTCTGTCCTGGCCGGAGGGAGACCTGCGCACTATCACTCCCGCTGGCGAGACACCGCTGCTTGCTCGGCCATTCGTGCACGGCGCCTGGGACTGCTGGCAGGTCTGCGCAGACTGGTACAAGCGAGAGTGGGGGCTGGAGTTCCCGGCCTATGCCCGGGACGATGGATGGTGGGAGCAGGCCGCAGGCCCAAGCCTGTACGAACAGGCTTATGAGGCAGCCGGGTTCTACCAGGTCAGCCAGCCGCAGCGTGGCGACATGATCGTGATGGCGGTTGGGCGTACGGCACACCCGAACCACGCTGGCATCTACCTGGGCGCCGACGCCCAGTTGCAGGAGGAGAATGCCGAGGTCTTCGGCCCTGGGCCCTTCATGCTGCACCACCTGCTGGGCCGGCCATCAGAAATCATCGTGTTCGGCGGGCCATGGCTCGATCGAACGCGCCTTGTATTGCGTCATCGTGACGCGAAGTGAAGCGGCAAGGCCGCAGGAGAAGAACATGCAGCAGAGCTATGTACTTACCATCCGTGACCTGTTCACTGTGCGCCAAGGCGCAATGGTCGGTGATCACGCAGAAGTCGCAATCCTTGATGGCGGCATTGAAATCGACCGAATAAAAATTTCCGGAAAAATCGGTCCTGGTGGAGATGGTTACCACCGGAAGTACGATGGCGGCCCTGGGTTGTCGGCCAAGCTTTTGACCAAGGTTGGTCAGATCACTTTTGCGGCGATCTGACCTAGGGGTCAATTATTTGGCTCGTCCTCTACAACGAATTCGTCAGTACCAGGAAGATGGAAGATATAGCTGGCCTTGTAGCCTTCACCCATAGTCCGTGCTCTTGCTTCTGCTTCCGCCTTGGTTCGAAAGGCGCCTACCATGATTACCGGCTCGTCACGTACCACGCCCCAAGTGTAAATCCAGTCTTTTTTGCTTTGGGCGTACTGCTCATCGCTCATGTTGACCTCCTAGGTCTTCAATGCCCCAGTCCATGGGCTTTCCGGCAACGGACCGGGGCGGTTCGTTGGATGCACAACGCTACTACGCTCTTGGCACGGCCGCGTACTGGCTTTTCGTCCAGGGTTGATCAGCAGCTAGGTGGAGCAGTGGCAAATTGACACTCTATTTCTCCAGAGTTAGATTCGGCGCCTTAAAGCGCCAATGCCTACTGCCTTGGCCAAACAGCAAAGGAAGTATACAAGTGGCCAAATTCATGTGGATCGTCACCATCATCATGTCATTGATTGGGGCGGTAATCGGTTATGGCGGTATCCATATGGCAACTAGCGCCCCGCAGGAAGCCGCCTCCGCTGCGATGGGGTTGGCTTGCGCAGTTATCCCATACTGCATTGCCAAAGCTTTTACGGAATTGCGTGCTCTTTAAGCTTTGATGTGCCATTCCGGAAGCCCAGCCCCGCGCTGGGCTTTTTGCGTCTGGCACCGGCTTGCGTCTCTATAGCTAATTGCTTCGAGGCTTGTATGAACCTCTGCCGTACTTCTCGAGCATGAGGCGGAGAAAATCCAATCCGGCAGCGAATTGCTCTTCACGGGTTTTGGTGGGCAGATCCTGAAACGCCGAACTCGCTCTCAGGGTTAGGTCATGATCCGCACCGAGCTTGCCTGGGTTCAGCGCTAGATACCAAATCTGAAATGCTTGCATAGCCGTGGTCAACGGGCCGCCCAGTTCGCCGCAGTCGAGGGTGGCGATGAAGATCAGTTCTTCGTTCTCGCTTTCGTCGAAAGAAAGCTGTGAGTGAGGGTCTCGGTCTGCGTGCTTCAAGAAGTTTTGGGCATTGTGTATCACTGCCAATGCCTGCTTTTTATCCAGGCCGGAATCTTGTATGAGGCGCGACCGCCATGACTTGTCCGGTCTCGAATGTTCAACCAGATCGGCAAACAGGCCGAAGGCAGCCGCGGCGAGCGTGCGAACCGCCAGTGGATCATGATCGGCTAGGAGCAGTCCTATCGCTTCATCCAGCTGGCGTGAGGCTGCTTCGAATTTTGAGCATGTGACCTGCATTCTGATTGCCCTCTGCTTCGATTTACCAACGGGATGGGCCCGGCGTTTGGCCGGCCTTGGGCACATTCTATGGATAGTGGTAGATTCCAGCCATCAACGAGGAGGGATCACATGCGAATTCTGATTGGGGCGGCGGGGTTGGCGCTGCTGGCTGGGTGTGCGACTTCCGCAACACCTGTTCAACAAGCTGACCCTGTGCCGAGGGACGAGATCTATGCGTTCCAGTCGAAGGAGGGCGCTGACAGTGGATCGTTGACGGTGGTTCGCGATTCGGGAGCGCTAGGCTCTGGATGCGACATCGTGGTGTACATCGATGGGAAGAAGTCCGCAAAAATCGGCCCTGGCCAGCGGGCCAGCTTCTACCTGCCGCCTGGGCAACCAAATCTCGGAATCGGCTTGGCCGGCTCTGGCCTCTGTGGCGGAATGGCCGTGCGATCTATTACCGGAAACGTGGAAACCGGAAAAGATAGCGTGTACCGAATCAGTGGAGACATGAGCGGTGTCTACATAGGACCCTATATCGATTACAACTGACTGACCGCCTTCGGGCGGTTTTTTATTGCCTGGAGAATTTGCATGATCGCTGCATACGCCAATGCTGGAATGACCACTATTAAGCTATCTGGCCCGCTTCTTCGACGATTCGGTCGAACCCATCGGCGTCTCATTGATAGCGGAACCGTAACGGAGGTGTTCTCAGCGTTGAGGGCAACGCTTTCCGGTTTCGAGGATGAGGTGAAAAGACTGGACTCTCTAGGCATGCGGTTCGCGATTTTCCGTAACGGCAAAAACATCGGCCAGAAGGACTTCGAGCGAGGTGGAAGCCAAGAAATTCGAATTGTGCCGATAGTCGTGGGCAGCAAGCGAGGCGGCATCCTGCAGACAATCGTGGGAGCCGTCATGATCGTCGCGGGTGTGTTCTTGTCGGCCACTCCATTTGGCGCGCCCCTCATCGGAGCAGGTATTGGCTTGGTCGCTGGCGGCGTCATTCAGATGCTCAGCCCCCAAGCCAAGGGCCTATCCCAGAGCGCCGCCCCTGAAAACTTACCGTCGTATGCATTCGGCTCAGCCAAGAACACGACCGCCAGCGGCAACCCGGTACCGATCTGTATCGGTGAGCGCCGATGGGGTGGGGCGGTGATCTCCGCGTCGATTCGGGCCGAAGACAAGAAGTAGCAACGTACCAGCGAACAAGCCGCCTGGGGGCGGTTTTTTTATGCCCGGAGGAAAGCATGGGCGCAGCACAACAGCTCGATATTGCCGGGGCAAAAGGCGGCAGCAGCAAGCCGAAAACACCAGTTGAGTCGCCGGACAGTCTACAGTCGACCAACATAGCCAGTATTCTTCTGGCCGTTGGTGAGGGCGAGTTTGACGGTACGCCGACCGACCGCGATATCTATCTCGACAACACGCCGATCATGGACGCCAGCGGCAACGTGAACTTTCCTGGCGTGAAATGGGAGTGGCGCCGCGGCACTGTCGAGCAGGAATACATCAAGGGTATTCCGGCGATCGAGAGCGACACCACGGTCAACGTCGAGTTGCGTAGCGATGCTCCGTTCACCCGTGCTCTGAGCAACACCAAGCTGTCGCGCCTGCGCCTTCGTTTCAGTTGGCCACGGCTGGTCAAACAGGACAGTAGCGGCAACACCAACGGCTACCGCATTGAGTACGCCATCGACGTCGCGACCGATGGCGGCGCCTATGTAGAGGCCAACCGCGGCGCCGTGAATGGCAAGACCACCAACGGCTACCAGCGCTCTGTCAGCGTGGACCTGCCGGCGGCAACCTCGGGCTGGATGTTCCGCGTCCGCCGGATCACGCCGAACCAGAACAGCGGCACCGTAGCCGACACGATGACGATCGCCGGCTACACCGAGATCATCGACGAGAAGCTGCGCTACCCGAACACCGCCCTGCTGTACATAGAGTTCGACGCCCAGCAGTTCCAGAACATCCCGTCCGTGACTGTGAAGTGCAAAGCCAAGCGCTGGCCGGTACCGAGCAATTACGATCCGGTGACCCGTACCTACACCGGGGTATGGGACGGCACGTTCAAGCAGGCCTGGACCAACAACCCGGCGTTCGTGACCTACGGCCTGTGCGTTGAAGACCGTTTCGGCCTGGGCAAGCGCATCAAGCCGTGGATGGTCGACAAGTGGGAGATGTACCGCATCGCCCAGTACTGCGACCAAATGGTGCCGAACGGCGTTGGTGGTGTGGAGCCGCGCTTTCTCTGCGATATGAACCTGCAGGGTAGGGCTGAGGCCTGGACGCTGCTGCGTGACCTGTCGGCGATCTACCGTGGCATGGTGTACTGGGCTCACGGCTCTCTGTTCATGCAGGCGGATATGCCGCGTGCGCAAGACATCGACTACGTCTTTACCAGGTCGAACGTCATTGATGGCGACTTCGTCTATGGCGGTGCCGAACGCAACACCCACTACAGCCGGGCCTTGGTCAGCTACGACAACCCGGCGAACAATTATGATACCGATGTGATCCCGGTTACCGACAACGCGCTCCAGCGCCGGTACCGGGACCGGCCGGTCGAAATCTCAGCCATCGGCTGCACCCGCGCGTCCGAGGCCCAACGCCGCGGCAAGTGGGCGCTGCTCAGCAACAGCCAGGACCGCACTGTTACCTTTAAGACCGGTATGGAGGGCCGCATCCCGCTGCCGGGCTTCGTGATCCCCGTTGCTGATGAATTGGTCGCTGGTCGACCGAATGGTGGCCGGATCTCTGCGGCTGCCGGCCGGGTGATTACCCTGGACCGCGACACGCCGATCAAGGCCGGCGACCGATTGATCCTGAACCTGCCGAACGGCTCCGCCCAGGCGCGTACGGTGCAGTCGGTGAATGGCCGGGCAGTGACAGTGACCACTTCCTACAGCGTGCAACCTGAACCGCAACTGCAATGGGCGATCGACTACGACGACCTGGCCATCCAGCTGTTCCGGGTGCTCAAGACCACCCGCACTCAGGAGGGTGAATACGAGATCACCGCGCTCGAGTTCAACCCGAGCAAGTTCGCAGCGATCGACACCGGTGCCAAGCTGGAAGAGCGCCCAATCAGCGTGATCCCGATCACCACCGTGCCACCACCGTCCAGCGTAACGCTGACTTCGGCCCATGCCATTTCCCAAGGCATCGCGGTCAGCACCATGACCATCGCCTGGCCTGCGGTGGAAGGCGCCGTGTCCTACGACGTGGAGTGGCGCAAGGACAACGGCAACTGGGTACGTCTGCAGCGCATCGGGGCGGCATCCGTCGATGTGGTGGGCATCTACGCGGGTGCTTACCTGGCCCGCGTGCGCGCGGTCAGTTCGTTCGACATTACGTCAAACTGGCGTGAGTCGATGCTGACTGAGCTAAAGGGGAAAGAGGGGGTGCCGCCGGCGCTGGCCTACCTCAATACCATTTCGGAGATCCTGGGTATTCGTCTGAACTGGGGTTTTCCAGAAGGCACCAGCGATACGGCCTATACCGAGATCCAGATGGCTTCAGAAAGCACCGGGCAGAACCCTGTCGCGCTGGGCCAGTTCGCCTACCCGACACCGACCTACCTGCACAGCGGGATGGCCGCCGCGGTGGTTCGTTACTTCCGTGGTCGTCTGGTGGATCGTACCGGAAACATTGGTCCATGGTCCGACTGGATCTACGGCCAGTCCAGCGCGGACGCCGATGCCATTCTCGACTACATCACTGGCAAGATCACCGAGAGTCATCTGGGCCAGAGCCTGCTCAGCGAGATTGAGAAAATCAGTGGCGAGGGTCCGGGGTCGGTTAACGAGCGGCTGAGCGCCGGCGATATCGCCCTGCAGAACCAGATTGACTCGCTACAAGCCCAGCTGGCCGATGTAGTTGGCGCGCCGGATTGGGATGCAGGCCAGGCCTACTTGGCTGGCTCTCTGGTCAAGCTCGACGGCAAGCTGTACCGGGCCAAGCAAGATGTACCGGCCGGCACCCCGGTCACCGATGCTGCGTTCTGGGAGTACATCGGCGATTACGCCTCGCTGGGCGAAATGGTCACCGCCCTGGCTATTCGCCTGGACGGCGTAGAGACCAGCGTAGAGGAGATGGACGGTCAACTGGCAGCCATGGCCACGCGGATCATCGGCGTGGAAACCCAGGTGTTCCCCCGCATGGCGGGAGCCACTGAGTGGAAGGCTGGCGACTCTGGTGTGAGGGCGACGGCTTCGTCGATTTACAGCTCGTTCAGCAGCGCAGACATGGCCCTCAGCCGGCGCATCGATACCGTCGAGGCGCAGATCGGTGACGACCTCAATGCACGATTCGAGCAGGAAGCCTACGCCCGGATCACCGCTGACGAGGCGCTGGCCACGCAAATCACCACTGTGTCGGCGAAGGTTGATGGCACTGAGGCGCGCCTGCAGCAGGAGGTAACAGCTCGAGCAACGGCGGATGAGGCCTTGACCGTCCAGATCACGAACGCCAATTCGAAGATCGGCGACAACGAGGCGGCGATTATCACCGAGGCACAGACGCGGGCGAACGCCGATCAGGCGATCAGCAGCTCGGTTACGCAGTTGAGCAGCCGGGTAGGGACCACCGAGGCCCTGGTGCAGGACACCTCGGAGGCTCTGGTCGACCTGGAAGGCAACGTGTCGGCCACCCGGAACATCAAGGTGGGCGTCGACGTGAACGGTCGCTACTACGGCGCTGGCATGGGGCTGAGTGTCGAGAATACGCCGGAAGGCATGCAGTCCATGGTGATCTTCCTGGCCAACCTGTTTGCTGTCATGCACCAGCCTGGCGGCACGCCTAAGTCAGTGTTCGCCATCCAGAACGGCCAGGTGTTCATGAACAGCGCGATCATCAACCAGGCCGACATCATCAACCTGATCATTACGGGGGAATTGAAGAGCAGCAACTATGTTGCTGGGCAGCAAGGCATTCGGATCAACTTCGTCACCAACGAGTTTGAAATAAACGGGGTTCGTCCAGGGCAAGGCCGGATGAACATAACTCATCAACTTTTATCCTTCTATGACACCACGCGACTGCGCGGTCGTCTCGGGATCTGGGGCTGATATGCCTGTCGGTCTACAACTCTGGGATGAGGATGGAAACCTCATCCTCGACGCCACCACGCGCCTCGGACGGGTATATGAGACGTTTTCGAGTGGGACGGCGAATGGGACGCGCACTGTTTCAGCACTGCTTGACGGCGGAGAGCCGTTCTTCTTCGTTGAAGACAACTCCGCCGACTTGCCGCTGGCGCAGCTCTATGCCTATCCGAATGTAAGTATCAATGGGGGAGTGGTGTCCTGGTCTTTTGTTGATTACCAGTACCCCACTTCTAGCAACAATGTCCCGCGTCGGGCCGTCAATATTTCTGTGGGGACATACTGATGCCTGCTGGTGCGGTTTTTTACTTCGATGACGGCGCGTTTCAGATAGACGCCGACGTGCGGGTGGCCACTTTAGCCTTTCGAACTACTTACTCGGGTCCGTTTACTGCTGACACAAGGCCCTTCGTCGGGACTCTGTATCAGTTCGATTTGACGGTGCCGAGTAACGTCAAATCTCTGTTCTTTTCTTGCAACGTACAGAACGGTATCGCCCTTTTTTCGAGGGTCGGCACCACCTGGCGGTTTGTGTGTGGCACCCAGGCAGCGATAGAAGTCTATGGTTTTGCCGACCAGACCATCACCCCGACTAACTCCGGGCTGCAGCTTTATAACGCCGCTGGCGTGCTGACATTCGACGCTGGCGCCAAATGGCTGCGGGTGGCCGATATCCATAGATCTGCTGCTTCTGGGGCATCTTGGCCGTGGCCATCGACATCTAGGAAGTACGCAGCGGGATTCGGCAGCTACCCCAAACGCAGTACGGGGGCGGCCCAGGCGGGGCTGCCTTATTGGGTCCTGCGGTCTTACATGATCTCGGTGGGGCCAAACACTGTGGGTGTAGGGGAGGGGCCAATCACATCACGACTTGTTGGCGGGGGCGGCGATCCTCCTCCTGGCAACTCTCCGCTAATGCAACCGCCGACCCTCATGGTCATTGACGTAACAAACTACTAGCAGGAGGCCGCATGGCCCAACAACAGATCAACCTGGGGACATCGCCCAGCGGCCAGGACGGTGACGACGCCCGGACGGCGTTCACTAAGGTCAATGAGAACTTCACCGAGCTGTACGACGGCAGCGTCAGCCAGCCTGCCAATCCCAAGCTGAGCGCCATTGCTGCCTCCGTCTGGGCGGCCAACCAGCTGATGTATGCCACTGGCCCTGACACGGTGGCGTTGACCCCCCTCACTGGGGCCGGCCGCGCCTTGCTAGATGATGCTGACGCTCCCGCGCAGCGGACCACTTTGGGTCTTGGTGGACAGATCTTGCAGGCACTCCAAGCGCTGACCATGACGGCCAATGGCGTGCCTTACATGGCATCCGCTAGCACCATGGCCGCTCAGGCATCGACAGCGTTCGGGCGCGGCCTGTGGAACGTGGCAGACCAGGCTGCCGCCCAGGCCGCCATCAATGCCCTGGGGGTGGGTCAGTTTGGATTCGGCTCGGTGGGCGGTAGCCCTAACGTCCCCCAAGCAGACCTGGACAGCGCCACGCTAGCGAACGGCATCTACCGCGTGGATGTGGCGGGCACCGCGTTCAGAGGTCTGGCGATCGGCGCGTATGCCGTCTGGACCAACCGGCTGAACACCACCACAGCTGCGGTGCAGATCGCGATCAACTACACAACCGGTAGCATGTTCAGCCGGACCAACTCGACGCTTGACTTCACTCCCGTCCTCAAAGCGGGCGACTATGGGATCGGTGGCGGTATGCCGCTGGTTGTTCCCAATAGCGCCGACTCGGTGACGGCTACGGGGTTCTATATCACCAATGGCACCACAGCGGGCACACCCGGGACTGCCGAGGGGCTGCCGGCAAACGCCCAAGGCTACTTGTGCCACTATCAGAACCTAAACCCGGCATATGCGGTGCAGGAATGGTTTCTAGTTACGGCTGGCTCAGACCGGTATACACGGTCTAAGCACAACAACAGTTGGGGCTCTTGGAACCGAGTCCAGTACGCTGCGACCGCCGTCACCACATTCGGCGATCAGGAGATCGGAGGCACTAAAACTCTGACCGGTGCTCAGCTGCGGTTCAAGGGCGGCACGCCAGGGATGTGGATGGAGGAGGGCGGCACCGCCACCGGCATCTGGATGGTGCTTAATGGCGGGACCATGCAATTCCAGCATCGGGCCACTGGCTTCGGTGGTACTGCGGGCCTTACCCCGCTTGCGATGAACATCAACACACAGACCACGCGCAGTGGCTATCAACTAACCCCGGCGGTCGACAACAGCGCTGCCATGCAGCTCGGTGCTAGCAACTACCGGTGGCCTGTTGTGTACGCCGCCACCGGCACCATCAACACCTCGGATGCGCGTGAGAAGACGCCTGTATCTGCGATGTCCGCCAGTGAGATCGCGGCAGCCAAAGAGCTATCGAGAGAGATAGGCACCTACAAATGGCTGCAGGCGGTAGCCGAGAAAGGCGACGAGGCTCGGGTACATATCGGGATGACCGTGCAGCGGGCTATGGAAATTATGGCCGGGCACGGACTTGATCCGATGGCCTACGGATTTGTCTGCTACGACCAGTGGGAAGCAGTCGAGGAAGTGGCCATCACTGAGCGTTACGGCAAGCTGTACAGCCTCAACGAAGTGACTGGCGAGAAGGAATATGCTCCCGATGATAGGGACGTGCAGGAGTGGGAAGCCTCGCCGGGAACCGGTATCCATTGGGAGTTCCGGTACGAGTCGATCAATACCATCACGCCGGGTTCGCCAGCAGGTGACCGCTACTCTTTCCGTTATGACGAGCTGAATATGTTCATTGCCGCAGGGATTGAAGCTCGCCTCTCGGCGCTCGAAGACGCCGCCTGATCTGCTCTTAAGCAGGAACCCCGAAACCGCCGCCTGGCGGTATTTTTTTGTCTGGAGAAAACCCATGACCCATTCGCTTCCCCGCGGAGTGCGCAATCGCAACCCTGGAAACATCGATCACAGCCCGGCCAATAACTGGGTTGGCCAGATTGGCAAAGAGCCGGGCGGCCGATTCGTCATCTTCGACACGCCCGAGAACGGTATCCGTGCCTTGGGCAAGCTGCTGCAGACCTACTACAACAAACACAAGCTGCGGACCGTCAAGGACATCATCAAGCGGTGGGCGCCGGAGGTTGAGAACGACACTGGGGCGTACATCCGCACTGTGGCTGATCGCTGCGGCCTGGGCCCGTCCGATCAAATCGCCAACATCAAAGACCCAAAGATCTTGGGCGGCCTGGTGCAGGCGATCATCAAACACGAGAACGCCAATTTCGAATACCCGCCGGCAATCTTTGCTGAGGGCCTGCGCAGGGCGCTGGCATGAACGGCTGGGGAGTGCGGGTAATCGCGCTGCTGCTCATCGTGGCTTCCTACTGGGGCACCTACCAGCACGGCCGGTCCGTTGAGCGCGCCCAGTGCGCCAAGGCATCAGCGCAGCGGGACAGCGGCGACCGCTTGGCTGAGGTGCTGGGGGAGCGCAGCGCGCGGGAAGAAGAACAACGACGCGCCCAGGCGCAGGAGGAGGCAAGAGCCCATGCCCAGGAAGAACGAACCATTGCTGATGCTGGTGCTTCTGGCGCCGATGCTGCTGGCCAGCGGCTGCGCGACGACGGCGCCAAGCTCGCTGCCTCCGTCAGTTGCACCGGCACGGATACCGCCGCTATCGCCCGCGGCCAGGCAGCCACCCGCGCCGCCATGGTGCTCTCCGACCTGCTCGCACGGGCTGATGCTCGAGCGGGAGAGCTGGCGAAAGCTTATGACCGCGCCCGGATAGCTGGCCGCACCTGCGAAGCTTCATACGACGCGCTTCAACGTCATCAGTAAGAGGGAAAGTCATCCTTTGTAACTGCTGGCGTTTCAGATCTTAGAGAAATCCCGATTACCGTCTTGGGTTGCGGGTTTAGCAGTCTCTTCGATCTCGAGCGTCTCAGACGCGTCTGTAAATACGGACACTGTCACCGTATAGCGGCTTAAATCGCCTTCATCTCGTTGAAACTTCATGACTACTTTCTCGCCCTCCCATTTCACCACTTCAGACTGGAAAGAGGCGCCTGATGACATTTTTATCCAGCGGCTGGTGACAACACCGGGCTCTCCATATTTGTCGGTCAGCATTTCGCCTACTAAGTGCAGACTGTTTGCGTTACCGCTGAGTACGAGCTCTGTGAGCTTTCCATGGGGCGCGACCGCGACCATCCCATAACCAGGAGATATTGGCAGATATGGTAACCCACGGATCTCAAAACGATCAGGGGACGACGTAGCTAGGCGGCAAAGCTTTTTTTGGCTACTTGATTCGTCAGGGCAAGAAGGCATCTGTGCCGTGAAATCGCCATGAAGGTCTATTCCCAAAAAATCGTTTGGCTCCTTGAGCCATGAGCTGGATCGCTCATTTAGTTCAGGTTGGGCCCATGCAGGGGCGGCGCTCAGAAGGCTCGCGCATACGGCCAGGATGATAAAAGGCTTCATCATTTCCTTCCTTGGATGCTACTCAGATATAACCAGCGCTAATCTGGGAATGTGTCAGGAACGCAATTATGCCCACACATTCTTATCAGGAACAGGTTTTATCACCCTGAATTATGGGGGTTGTGCGATAAAGCGCAAATTGAGCCCTAAGGAACTACCGTGTTCTCTCCGACCGCCTAGAGGCTGATGCTCAAGTGGGAGAGCTGGCGCAAGCTTATGACCGTGTCCGGATAGCAGGCAAGACCTGCGAGGCATCCTATAATGTCCTGGTCAAGCCATTAGGATAGGCCAGTGAAGCGGACCATCGAAGGAATGATTGAGGCGGGCGAGCCCCTGATTCAGGAGGCGACTGCCGCGCTTCGCCGGTACCACCAAGCCCAGGCCGACGGTGAGGCGCCCGAGCAAGTGGAGCGGCTACGCCAGATTGCGGAGTCGGCTTACCAAGCCGTGACCGACTACCAGCTATACGCGCTAGGGCATCAACCGTTGATTCGTCACTGAACTGGCTCGATCAGATCCCGCCCTTGGTTTCGCACATTGCCAACAGCTGTGCTAACGCGATACCACTCGAAGGCCTCGGCGGTCTCGCCAAGCTGCAACGCCATTTGCTCTGCTTGCTCCATGGGTGTACCTGGCGCGACCCACTCGCGGGCAAGCTCGGGGGATAGCACCACAGGTCTACGATCGTGCACGTCCACCATGCCGCCTTGGGCATCGGCGGTGATGATGACGAAGCCATCATGCTCGTTGCCAACGAACTGGCCCATGCTGGCGCAGAGGGAAGGGCGCCCGTCGCGCCGGCGGATGTAGTACGGCTGCTTCTTCGATCCACCTTCATCGACCCACTCGAACCACCCGTCGACCGGCGTGATGGCGCGGCTGGGCCAGATGGCCCGGAAGAACGGGCCGTGCGCGACCTTCTCGACCCTAGCATTGATCGGTGGCGCGCGATCGGTTGCCCAGTGCGGTCGCCATCCCCACTTCACCAGATCGGCGCGTAGGCCTGCTTCACCCATGCGGAGCACAGCTACCGGGGTGCTTGGGGCTACGTTGTACCTTTCCAGCGCTTGGTCGCCAACGTTGTTATGCCAAGACTCTGGCAGGCTTAAGGTCTCAACGAAGTCGTGTATTCCCCGGTATTGGGTTAGCCTCCCGCACATACACCGCCCTCCTGTATGAGCACGTAAGCATAGTCCGCCGAGTGGTACTGGCGCTGTAGCGGTGCTCAGTGGTGGAATACTGTATCGATATACAGTATTGGTGTTCTATGTATTTCCTCATCGTTCGGCGGCGCGAGCGCGGTGTAGCCCTTCCTCCAGAAAAGCTTCGGAAGGTCCAGGCACTGCGAGCCGACATTCATATCGGAGATCACCACAGCGAGCCGCTTGGCCGCGTATCGACACAAGCCTGGGTGTTCAACTCGGCACCTGGCCCCGACATCATCCCTAGGCTGCACGATGCAAAGGTCAACGGCATGGCCCAGCTCGGAATCAACATCAACGGCCTGGAAGATATCGACGGCGTGCTGTACGCGCAGTCGTGGTGGTGCCGGACTGTATGATCAGCGGACTGCCAAGAGCCTGGCTAGATGAGCTCAACGACCAGTTTGCACTGTCAACCGATCCAGATGGACGGGCCGCTGTTCTCTGCGCGATGGCGATGGCCGCGCATCGGCGCCGAGAGGTTGATGCCGATCAGCTCAGTGAGATGCTTGAGTTTGCCGAGGCTGCTAGGGTGTGGGCACTGCTGGAGCATGAGCAGTCAGGCGGCGTGTTCCATATCGACCAGACGCCATAGCTCTTCCTCAATGTACTCCGCGTAGCGCTCAGCTACCTCGGCGCATCCATTCTGGCCGAGGTCATGAACATTGCCATCGGGATCGAACCACTCTCCTGAGATCGCTTGAAATTCAAGCTCCCGGTAGCCAAGGGCGTCGGGATCGTTTGCCCAGGCGGTGAGGTGAAAAGGCTCGTCCACCAAGCTAGTGACTTCGCAATGGAGCACGCAGGCCTCGGCCTCAATGTCGACATCATACATTCCGCCTCCCCCGACTCCCGATGCACCGGCGTCGATGTATTCGGTGGAGTACATAGGCAAGGAATGGTGCCCCGTTAGCGACGAGAAGTCGACCAGCCGGCCTGGCCTGCCAGCCCATCTATACTGGGCTCTCCAGCAAAAGGAGAGATTATGGTGAGTGGTCGTTACGGAAGCCCTGAGCACGGCGAGTTCCTGCCGGGCATCGTCATGCCGCCGGAGATCCATGGGCTGCTGCGCAAGCGGATCGCTGAGATCGAGACCTGCGATACGGCGGTCAACTGCCTGATCGCCCAGGCGCGGGCTGAGAGCTTGGTCGAGGCGCTTGAGGTACTGAAGGCGTTGCCAGCCCATGCGATCGAGCGGCTGTATCTGGCGATTGAGCATTCTGCCCAGGTCAGGCTTGCCGAGCTTGGCAGCCAAGGTTAGTCATCGGCAGGAAAGACCATATCCGCCCATGCCTGCATCATCTCGCGGCGCTGCTCTATATATGTGGCGTGGTTGTACACGTCACGGATTGAGCTGCTATCTGCGTGGGCCAGCTGCCGCTCAATCCAGTCCTTGTTGTATCCGCGACTGTTCATCTCAGTGGAAAACAGGTGCCGGAACCCATGCGGCGACTGGCGTCCGGTGTAGCCGCATCGGTCCAGCAGGTTCACGGCGTAGTTGATGCCGATCGGCCGCACGGCATCTGAGCGGTTAGGGAACACGTATTTCATCCCGCCAGATATCGGCAGCATTGCGCGCAGAATCTCGACGGCCTGGCTCGACAGTGGCACCACGTGGGGGCGGCGCATTTTCATCTTGATGGCCGGGATCGACCAGGTGGCCGTGTTCAGGTCTATCTCCGACCACTCGGCCTTGCGCACCTCTGCCGGTCGGCAGGCTGTGAGGATTAGGAGCTTGGTGGCGCATTGCAGCTGGAGGCCCGAGTGGCTGCCCTCAATAGCCTTGATGATGGTCGGCATCTCCGAGAAGGCGAGGAACGGCCGGTTTTTGTGCGGCGCCATTTTCTCGGTGACAGTGTGCATTTCCGCCGTAGGGTTGTTCTCAATCATTCCGGTGGCGATGGCATACCTGAACACCTGAGCCATCCACTGCCTGGTCTTGACGGCGGTGGTCACCGATCCGCGCCGCTCGATCCGGCGGATCAGCGTGATCACATCAGACCGTTTGATCGAATCGATCTGGCGCAGTCCGAAGGCCGGCAGTACATCCAGCTCCATAGCATTCGAAATGACTTTGACCGTCGATTCGGTCAGGCTTCCCTTCCTGAATTCCAGCCACTCGTCATAGACGCGGCGGAATGTCCTCTCCTGGGCGCCAAGGCGCTCTGTCTTCTTCACCCTCCTTGATTCGCGCGGGTCAGTTCCCCGTGCAACCTCTTCGCGCGCTTCGTCCCGCCGCGAACGCGCCTCCTTCAAGCCTATCTCTGGGTAAGTCCCAAGCGAAATCCTGGCCTGCTTGCCCAGCCATGTGAACCTGAAATGCCAGCTCTTTACGCCAGTGTCAGCGATGTACAGCGTTAGCCCGAGCGAGTCCGCAAGGGTGTAGCCCTTTTCCCGGGGCTTGGCCTGCCTGGCCGCGGTGTCCGTAAGCGCCACTAGTACATTGCCTCTCGCTGTCTGTCTGATGTACTGGATGATGTACTACGTTTTTGGGATTGGGAAGGTACAGAGTGGTACGCGGCGATACGCCAATGACGCCGCATTCAGGGCGCCATGGCTGTCTGTGGTATCGCTCGGTTTTCGGCGGGAATCCATAGTGGAATCCTTGAAGATTTCCACGCTGTAGAGACTCTTGTAAAAAATGCTGACGGCGATTCTACCAGCATGCCCGCTACAACGGTTGCAGCCGTTCGTGCAGCCGCCCGGTGGCGATCAACTCGAGTAACTCATCGCCCAATCGCTGGCTCTCGGCAATCGCCTTGTACCAATAGCGCTTGCGGCTTGGCGCATCGCCCATGAACCGCTTGAAGTCGTTGCGGTCAGGTAGCTTGCCGTAGGGCAGGGCCGCCAGGTAGTGCGCAGAGGGGGTCATCAGCAACACATTCTGCAGCCGCGTGGCGTCACCCTTGCGCCAGGGCAGGGCCTTGTCGAACCAGCCGGGCACCACCTTGTCGGTGAAGTGCGGGTAGATCACCAGGTCATCGCCGCGGTAGGGCAGGTCCAGGTGGTAGTCGAGCAAGCCGCCGTCACGGTAGGTGCCGCTGCCAGCGCCTGGAATATCACGCACCCCGTGCATGACCATGGGGATCGAACCCGAGGCGAGCAGGGCGTGGCGCAGGTTGGCCAGGTCCAGCGGCAGGTAGCGCGAGGGGAAGTCGGTCAGCTCATCCAGCGGCGGTGGCGAACGCCCGTCATGCAGGATGATCCGTTCGAAATGCCGGCCCAGCCGGGCGCGCCCAAGCAGGTTGCTGGCAATCACCGAAGACAAGCCCAGCCCTAGCCGAGCGCGATGGTCGTCGGCCAGCAGGCCGTGGCTTTTCACCACCATGATGTTCAGCCGGTAGTGCGCATTGGCCAGGATCTGCCCATCGTTGCCCTGCAACAGGTCATCGAGCATGCGTTGGCAGCTGCGGCTGATTTCGGCGGGCGTCACGCCCTTGGCGAAGTCTTGCTCGGTATACAGCTCGCCCAGGCGGCGCAGGCCGGCAACCGGGTCATTGAGGCAGGCACTTGCAAAGCGCCAGGAGCCGATCGAGGCGCCAATCAATGCCCGCTGGCGCGGCGCCGAAGGCAGCCACTCACCGAACAGCGCTAGGTCCAGCCCTTGGATCCCCAGCGGCTTTGGCCCGCCCGCAGCACCAGGCACCACGCCCACATCGGCGGCGCGCAGGCCGCGCTCGCGGATCTGTTGCAAGGCACGCTTGCCCGCCTTGAACGTCAGGGCAGGGGACTTGATATGGATGGCGCTCATGCACGACCTCGCGGCTAACAAGCGGGGCATTATAGGGAACCGGCGGCTAACGCGCTGCGCTATCATGGCGCCAGCTGTTTTCAGGTTGAGTTAAGGACCGGTGGTTAATCTTAACCCCGTAGACAAATTACACATCTCGACGGAGAGACCCTCATGAAAACTTTGACTGCCCTGTTCACCGCCGCTGCCCTGGCCTTTGGCGCCAACGTTGCCCTGGCCAAAGACGTCCAGCCTGACGAAGTGGTCAAGCTGGTCAACGCCAAGACCATCATGTCGCTGGACGAATTGAAGGCCAAGGCGGTCGCCAAGCACCCAGGCGCCACCGTCACCGATTCGGAACTCGAAGACGAGTACGGCCGCTACATCTACAAGGTCGAGCTGCGTGATGCGCAGAACGTCGAGTGGGACGTGGACCTGGACGCCAAGACCGGTGAAGTACTCAAGGACGCTCGGGATAACTGATGAACCCTGTACCGCGAACGGCGCGCTACCTCGCCCTTGCGCTGATGACCGTCTGTTCGCTGGCCGTGGCCCGTGACCTTGACCAGGATGAAGCCCTTGAGCTGCGGCAAAAGGGCATCATCCTGCCGCTTGAGCAACTGCTCGAGTCCGCCCTGGGGCGTTACCCCGGGGCGCGGCTGTTGGAGGCGGAGCTGGAAGAAAAGCACAACCGTTACGAGTATGAAGTCGAGTTGCTGACCCCTGCCGGCGTAGTGCGCGAGATCAAGCTGGACGCCCGCAGTGGCGTGCTGCTCAAAGACGAGGAAGACGACTGAATGCGCCTGCTGCTTGTCGAGGACAATGTCCCCCTGGCGGACGAACTGACGGTGGGCCTGCAACGCCAGGGCTACGCCGTGGACTGGCTGGCCGATGGCCGCGATGCGGTGTACCAGGGCCAAAGCGAACCCTATGACCTGATCATCCTCGACCTGGGCTTGCCCGGGTTGCCGGGGTTGGAGGTGTTGGCCCAATGGCGCGCGGCAGGCCTGGCCACCCCGGTATTGATCCTCACCGCGCGCGGCTCCTGGGCCGAGCGCATCGAAGGGCTCAAGGCCGGGGCCGACGATTACTTGAGCAAACCGTTCCACCCCGAAGAGCTGCAACTGCGCATCCAGGCCTTGCTGCGCCGTGCGCGGGGCCTGGCCAACCAGCCGAAGTTGGAAGCTGCCGGGCTGCATCTGGATGAGGGGCGGCAATGCGTCAGCCGCGAAGGTGTCGACATCCAGCTGACCGCCGCCGAGTTTCGCCTGCTGCGCTACTTCATGCTGCATCCGGGGCAGGTGTTGTCCAAGAGCCACTTGGCCGAGCACCTGTATGACGGCGAGACCGAGCGCGATTCCAACGTGCTCGAAGTGCACGTCAATCACCTGCGACGCAAACTCGGGCGCAGCGTGATCGAGACCCGTCGCGGCCAGGGCTACGTCTACGCCGGGAACAGCCAGTGAAGTCGATTCAGGCGCGCCTGAGCCTGGGCCTGGTCGCGGTGCTGGTGGTGGTCGGCCTGGCCTTGGCCCAGTTGACTTTGTGGCTGTTCGAGGTAGGCCTGCAACGCTACCTGGAAACCGGCCTGCGCAAGGAAAGCGAGAACCTGCTGGTAGCCATGGTGCGCGGCCCCAACGGCCTGCAGCTGGACGAGCGGCGGGTGTCTGCCGCCTACCAGCGGCCCTTCTCTGGTTATTACTTCCGCATCGACTTCGACAAGGGCACCTGGCGCTCACGTTCGCTGTGGGACCTGGACATGCCCAAGCCGTCCAAGCCCGGCCTGGAAGACAGCCATGAGCTAGGGCCAGAAGGCCAGCAGCTGCTGGCCTTTCGCGCCGATTACCGGCGCCTGGGGCAGGACATCTCGATCAGCGTCGCCCAAGACTATTCACCCGTGCGCGATGGCTTTCGCCGGATGCAGCAGATTGGTCTAGGCATGGGCCTGGTGGCGCTGGTGCTGGTGCTGGTGTTGCAGCGCATCACCGTGACCCGCTCACTGCGCCCACTGGAGCGCGCCCGCCAGCAGATCGCCCAGTTGCAGCAAGGCCAGCGCTCTCAGCTGGATGCCCAGGTGCCCAGTGAGTTGCAACCGCTGGTGGATCAGGTCAACCACCTGCTGGCGCACACCGAAGACAGCCTGCGACGCTCGCGCAATGCCTTGGGCAACCTCGGCCACGCACTGAAAACGCCGCTGGCGGTATTGATCAGTCTGGCCTCCAGTGAACGGCTCAAGGATCTGCCCGAGGTGCAGGCGCAGATGCGTGAGCAGCTGGAACAGATCCAGCAACGCCTGACCCGCGAACTAAACCGGGCCCGGCTGGCCGGCGATGCGCTGCCGGGCGCGCAGTTCGACTGTGATGCAGAACTGCCGGCGCTGCTGGCAACCTTGGGCATGATCCATGGTGAAGGGCTGTTGCTCGAGCGCGATGTCGCACCGGGGTTGCTGCTGCCGTGGGACCGCGAAGATTTGCTGGAGCTGCTCGGTAATCTGTTGGACAACGCCTGCAAGTGGGCCGACAGCGAAGTGCGCCTTGGCATTGCCCAGACGAGCGATGGCTATCAGCTGTGGGTCGACGATGACGGCCCGGGGATTCCCGAAGCCAACCGCATGCAGGTGCTTGAGCGCGGATCGCGGCTCGACGAGCAGGTCGATGGGCATGGCCTGGGCCTTGGCATCGTGCGCGATATCGTCGAGGCCTGGGGCGGGCGCATCGCCTTGCTGCAAAGTCCCCTGGGTGGGTTGCGGGTAAGCATCGAGCTGCCGCGCAAGGGGCGCTGAATTTCGTCGTTCGCCGGGGCCTCATCGCGGGGCAAGCCCGCTCCCACGCCATCGTCGACCTAGCCGCACATTCGTGGGAGCGGGCTCGCCCCGCGATGAGGCCGGCCCTGCCAGCCCACGTCCCACCCTGCAAAAATATTGCAGCTCAAGCGCATTTTTTTGAATTGGCCCCAAAACGGTGCGCCCGGCACAATCCCTGCCACGAAACTTACCAGTTTCCATCTCCACGGACGGAACCCCTTAGCGATTGCATCTGCAATACAGGGCCCAGGCCAATTGCGGCTGGGCTTTCTTTTTAAAAAACATAACCCATCAACCCCTGGAACACGATCAACTGCCCGATGTCTGCCTCGCGTCCTGAAAGTCGATTGCAGCGCCTGTTGCCGGCGCCTCTGAATATCCCCCGCAAAGAATGGCTACGTGCCGGCCTCGGCGCACTGCTTGGCCTGTTCCTGGCCGGTTGGTTGTGCAGCCTGGCCTACGGCCCCTCCATCGCGTTACACCTGCTCGGCCCCCTGGCCGCCACTGCGGTGCTGGTGTTCGCAGTGCACTCCGGGCCTTTGGCGCAACCCTGGCCGGTGCTGGGCAGCTATGCCCTGGCCGGTGCGGTGGGCCTGGCGATGCGCCATGGTTTTGGTAGCGAGCTGTGGGTCGCTGGCGCCGCCCTGGGCATCTCGATCCTGGTGATGTGCCTGCTACGCTGCCTGCATCCACCCGGTGGTGGCGTGGCGGTCAGTGCGGTGTTGGCCGACTCAGGGCTGGTTGCGCTAGGCGATCACCTGCTCGAGCCGATCATGCTCAACGCGCTGATCCTGATCACGGTTGCGGTGCTCTACAACCGCCTGACCGGGGTGCGCTACCCCAAGGGCCCCTTGCCGCGTAAAGACCTGCATCACACCCACGATCCATTACCCAGCGAGCGCGTCGGTATCAACAGCGCCGACCTCGACCAGGCGCTGGAAGACATCGGCGAGTTCGTCGACGTCACCCGCGACGAGCTGGAGCGGATCATCCTCGCCACCGAGCAACACGCCTTGCAGCGCAGCCTGGGCGGGATCACCGCCGCCTCGGTGATGTCGCGGGATATTCAGTTCGCCAGCAAGCACACCACCTTGGAGCAAGCCTGGAAGATGCTCGCCAGCCATCACCTCAAGACCCTGCCAGTGCTTGATCAAGGCCGCCTGGTGGGCATCGTCAGCCTTAGCGACCTGGTTGGCCCGGCCATGGCTCGTGGGCGTTTCAGCTGGCGCGGCGTGCTGCGGCGCAAGCCGGTGCTGATGGAGCAGGTGATGAGTCGGCGGGTGGTCAGCGTCAGCAGCCAGCACCCGCTGGAGCGGCTGTTGCCGCTGCTCAGCGAGCAGGGCCTGCACTGCCTGCCGGTGCTCGATGGCGACAGCCTGGTCGGGGTCATCACCCAGAGCGACCTGATCGCCGGGCTCAAGCGACACTTGCTCAACGCCGCTGCGCTGAAATCAGATGATCGGGTCCCAGCGCTGTGACCAATCGCTGGCGCCGGCGGCGACTTGCCGGCGCAGCACGCTGAAGGCCTGCTGCAAGGCCTCGCTGTCGCGTTTGCGGGCATACACCAGGAAGGTCGGGTAGGTGAACTCCGGCGCCTGCGGCACCCGCTCGAACACGCCGCTGTCCAGGTACGCCTGGACCACGCGGGTACGGAAATAGCCGCTGCCGCCCTGGTCGAGAATGAACTGCAAGGCCAGTGGGCCGAGGTTGAAGCTCAGCGCCGCGCGGGCACAGTCGGGCAGGGCGGCGTCGTGCTGGCGGCGAAAAGCTTCGCCCCAGTCGATATAGATGTAGGGCTCGGGCAGATCGACGCGGCGGATGCGGATGAGCTTTTCTTCCATCAACTGCTCGACCTGCAGGCCCGGCCCGTAGGTCGGCTGATAGACCAATGCCGCGTCCAGCAGGCCCATCTCCACTTTGCGCAGCAGCGACTCGCCGTCGCTGACCTCGCTGCGAATCGCGTGACTCGGCAGCTCGCGGTGCAGGGCGCTGACCCAGTCGAGCAGCATCGGATTGCCCAGGCTCACTTCACCACCGAGATGCAGCACTTGCTGGCAGCCCTGCGGCAGCGGCAGGTCGCGGCGCGCCGCCTCCCAGGTCTCGACCAGCTGGTTGGCGTAGGTGACGAACGCTTCGCCGTCGCTGGTCAAGCTGGCGCCGCTGCGGCTGCGCACGAACAGTTGGCAGCCCAGCTGCTGCTCCAGGCGCTGGACCCGCGCGGTGATCGCCGTTTGCGAGACGAACAGGCGCTCGGCGGCGGCGACCAGGCTGCCGCAACGGACGATTTCCAGGAAGGTACGGGCCTGATCGATGTCCATGGCTGAGCTCGTTGAGGTAGGTGGCGGCTATTCTAGAGGCTTCGCACCGGATTGGGGCAGCGGCGTGTTGGCTTTGCCGCCTGCCCCGCGCAGTGGCCGCTCAATGCGCCAGTAGCGCCAGCAGTTCGCTGAAGCCTGGGCGCTGGGCGACGTCGGCCTGCTGGCAGTGCTCGGCCAAAGCCTGCAGCTGCTCATCGGGCTGCGTGCAGTGCGCCAGCAGTTCGCTCAGAAGAATGCCGAAGGCGCGTACTTCCAAACGCTGCAAAAGGATGGCGGCAGGCTGCTCGGCTGTTGAGTGGAAGGAGGCCGCGCCGAAGTCGCCGAGCAGGCACTGGCCGTGGTCATCGCAGAGGATGTTGTGTGCATACAGGTCGCCATGGCTCAGGCCACGGGCGTGCAGGTGCGCGCAGACCGAGGCGATGCCCAGGGCCAGCCGGCGCAGCGCCGTGGGCGATAAACGGCGTGCGTCCGGATACTGGTCGCGGGTGCAGCTGGCAAGGCTCGGCGGCCCGGCGAGGTTGTGCCAATGGGCGGGGATCAACTGCATGGCCAGGGCCGGTAACTGTTGCGGATGGTCATCGATGCGTCCGGCCAGGCGCACCAGTTGCGGGTGATCACCGGCAGCGATGCAGGCGCTCATTTCCGCCAGGGGCGAGCCGTCGCTGGTAATCGCCCCTTTGTACAGTTTGACCGCCAGTGGCGCGTCCTGGCCGCGCCAGTGCGCAAGGTGGATCAAGCCGGAAGCGCCGCGACCGAGCTCTGCCCCAAGCTCGATGTCTTGCCAGGCAATGCTCGGGCACGGGGCATCCACAGGGGGCGCGACAAAGCCCTCCGGTAGCGGGTTACCGGCATAGGCCAACCAGGCCAGGCGCGGCATTCGCAGCAGCCAGTCGGGCAGGCTGGTGAGGCGATTGCTGGCGATACGCAACAGCTCCAGCCGTTGGCAATCAGCCAGGCTTGCGGGCAGGGCGCTCAGGCGATTGCCGGTCAGCATCAGCTTTTGCAACTGATGGCATTGGCCCAGGCTGTCTGGCAAGCGTTCAAGCGCGTTGTCCGTGAGGATCAGCGCCCGCACGCTGGGCGGCAGCGCGGCGCCGCTCACCTCGCTGATCTGATTGCTCCTGAAGCCAATGGTCTCAAGCTTGGCGCAGCGTCCCAGCGCCTCGGGCAGGTGGTTGAAGCGGTTGTTGGAGCAGAACAGCACTTTGAGCCGGGTCAGCCGATGCAGATCCTCGGGCAGTGTGCTCAGGGCATTGTCGCTCAGGTCGAGTATTTCCAGGCTCTCGGCCAGCGCGAAGATTTCCTCGGGGAACTGCTCGAGGCCTTGCTTGAGGTTAAGGCGGGGGATGCCGCGCAGGCGGCCGGCTCTGAGGTCGTCGAGGCTATGCATGGGGCAGTGGCACGGGTGCTGGGGCAGGGCCCGGCATGATACCGGCAAATTCTCCCTGGGCGTGGCGCTGGGTCTGCGAATTTGCAGGTCGGTTATGGACTTTCGTCCCATGGCAGGCGCGTGCTGGCGGTCCATACTGGAGGCTCGCCCTTCAATAACAACAAGTATTTAGGTTGCGACCGACATGACTTACCAGCACAGCTACGCCCGTTCCATTGCCGATCCCGTGGCCTTCTGGGCCGAGCAGGCCGAGCATTTGGCCTGGCATCGCAAGCCTTTGCAGACCCTGCAAGACAACCCCGACGGTACCCACCGCTGGTTCGCCGATGGCCGCCTAAATAGCTGCTACCTGGCGCTCGATCATCAGATCGAGCAGGGCCGCGGCGAGCAGACCGCGCTGATCTACGACTCGCCGGTGACCGGCGTGCAGCAGCGCTTCAGCTACCAGCAGCTATGCGATGAAGTGGCGCGCCTGGCCGGGCTGCTGCGCGAGTTGGGCGTGTGCAAGGGCGATGGGGTGATCATCTACATGCCCATGGTGCCCCAGGCGGCGATGGCCATGCTGGCCTGTGCGCGGATTGGCGCGGTGCATTCGGTGGTGTTCGGTGGCTTTGCCGCCAACGAGCTGGCGCTGCGCATCGACGATGCCCGGCCGACGCTGCTGCTCACCGCCTCGTGTGGGCTGGAGTTCGAGCGGGTGATCGAATACAAGCCACTGGTCGACCGCGCGCTGCAGCTGGCCACGCATCAGCCCAAGCAGGTGCTGGTGCTGCAGCGACCGCAGGCGCGTGCTGAACTGCAAGCCGGGCGTGACCTGGACTGGACTCAAGCGCTGGCCAACGCCCAGCCCGTGCCACCGGTCGAGTTGGATGCGGGCGATCCGCTGTACATCATGTACACCTCCGGCACCACCGGCAAACCCAAGGGGATCGTGCGCGAGAACGGCGGCAACGCGGTGGCCCTGAGCTTTGCCATGCGCCATATCTACGGCATGCAGGCCGGCGATGTCTGGTGGGGGATCTCCGACGTGGGCTGGGTGGTCGGCCACTCACTGATCGTCTATGGGCCATTGATGAACGGCTGCACCACGGTGTTCTACGAAGGCAAGCCGATCCGCACCCCCGATGCCTCGGCGTATTGGCGGGTAGTCGAGCAGTACCAGGTCAATGCGCTGTTCTGCGCGCCCACTGCCATGCGTGCGATTCGCAAGGAAGACCCCGATGGCGAACTGATCGCCCGGCATGACTTGAGCTCGCTGCGCCAGTTGTTCCTGGCAGGAGAGAAACTCGACTCCAGCACCCATCAATGGCTGGAACGGGTCAGCGGCAAGCCGGTGCACGATCATTGGTGGCAGACCGAGACCGGCTGGCCGGTCACCGCGCCTTGTGTCGGCCTTGAGGGCAGCGCCGCCCGACCCGGCTCGAGTAATCGCGCCGTGCCCGGTTATCACGTGCAGGTGCTGGATGACGACGGCCAGTTGCTGGGCCCCAACCAGCAAGGCTCGATCGTGATTGCCTTACCGCTGCCACCCGGTTGCAGCCAGACCCTGTGGGGTGATCATGAGCGCTATCTGCAGGCTTATCTGCACACCTATCCTGGCTACTACCACACCGGCGACGGCGGGTATCTGGATGACGATGGCTTCGTCTACATCATGGGCCGTACTGACGATGTGATTAACGTCTCCGGGCACAGGCTGTCGACTGGCGAGATGGAGGACTTGGTGGCACGCCATCCAGCAGTGGCCGAATGCGCGGTGATCGGCGTGCATGACGAGATCAAAGGGCAGGTGCCGTTGGCGCTGGTGGTGCTCAAGGATGGCGAAGGGATTGGCGAGCAGCAGCTGCAGAAGGACCTGGTGGCCAGCGTGCGCGAGCACATCGGCGCGTTGGCGTGTTTTAGCCAGGTGCGCTTGGTCAAGCGTTTGCCCAAGACTCGCTCAGGGAAGATCCTGCGGGCCGTGTTGCGCAAGATTGCCGATGGCCAGGATTATGTGCCGCCTTCGACCTTGGATGATCCGGCGGTGCTTGGCGAGATTGAAGGGGTGTTGGCGGATTTGCCCAGGGCTGGCTGATGCGGCGGCGCTGATATCGCTATCGCGGGGCAAGCCCGCTCCCACGATAGCGCAGCGTTCACAGGTGGCGTGGAAGCGAACTGATGCTATCGCGGCTATCGTGGGAGCAGGCTTGCCCCGCGATAGCGGCGGTCAGTCCAAGCGCGTTACCGGCCCAACCTGATGCAACTGCCCCAAGCGACTGCGCGTACGCATCAGATCAGCAATCGCCCCACCCAGACTGTCCGCCAGCGGCCGCCGCGCAATCACCACCAGCTCGCGGTCCTGGTCATACAACACATCCACCAGGTTGACGAAGCGCTGCTGCGCCGCCAGCGAGCACTCGGCCAGGTCATCCAGACCTGCGATCACCCAGCGCTCATAGCGCCCAGCCATGTGCAAATAATCGATCACCGCCGTCGGCTGTTCGCACAAATCGGCAAAGCCAAACATCACGTGTCGCTCATCGCTGGCCAGTGCGCGCAGCGGGCGCTGGTTCACCTCCAGCATGACCGGTTCGGTAGCGGGCACCAGCAACGCCTGCAACTGCTGCGCCTCACCCGGCCACACGTAGTGGCCTTGGGTAAAGCGCTGATGCTCGCGGTTGGCGGGCAGGCTGCGAAAATCGGTATCGCCGCCCACTTCGAGCACGTGCATGCGGCCGTTGATCAAGCGGATCACCGGCAGAAAACGCTCGTGATACAACGGATTGGGCAGCAGCCCCTCAGGGGCATAGTTGGACGTCAGGAGGACAAAAATCCCCCGCTCGAACAGCGCCGTGAACAGCCGGGTCAGCAACATGGCATCGCCAATGTCATGCACATGGAACTCATCGAAGCACAGCGCGCGGCACGCGCCGATCAACTCATCCAGGGTCGCGCCCAAGGCATCGTCCAGCGCCCGGTGGCGATGCATGCCCTGGTGCAGGCGAGCGAAGAAGTCATGAAAGTGCAGGCGACGTTTGGCCTCGATTGCAAGCGCCTGGAAAAAACCATCGAGCAGCCAGCTTTTGCCGCGCCCGACCGCGCCATACAGGTACAGGCTGCGTGCCTGGCCTTGCTCCAGCAGTGCCAACTGCTCGGCCATGCAGGCAATCACCCGGTGCTGGCCGTCGCTCAGGGTGTAGCCACGTTCGCGGGCTTTATCCTCGAAGCTGGCCAGCAACGCACTGTCGGCGCGCGCTTCGCTGCGTAGGCGTTGCTGCAGGTGGCGCAGCGGCGTGGGGATCCAGGCGGACACAGCGAAAATTCCTCGAAGGACAGGGCAGGGCGCAGCATGCGCGAGCGCGGCTATTTTGACCAATAGATAAATTGGCAGGCAACGATCGCCTTATGCGATAGCTCCGATACTGGGCGGATACCGGACAATGTCGCTCGTAAGATCACCCTGCTTGGCGCTTTGTGGAGGCGCGCACGCCGGCGTTGCTCAAGCAGTCTCGCGACTCAGCTTTTGCGTTCGAGTTGCCGTTCGATCATGTACTTGACCGTCAGGCGGCGCTCCTTGAGGCGGTGCAGATCGTCATCGTTGGCGATGCCCGCCGAGATCGCTTCTGCGGCCAGCACCTGATTGTCGATATCGATGTACTCGTCGAGCAGGCGATCGAGCTTCGGGTCTTGCTGGCGGCGTTGCTGGACGATCTCGCGCGGGTAGTGCAGGTCCTGGTACAGGTCATGGGAAACTGGCATGGCGCCCTCCTTGTGATGCGCTGATATGGCTTATCTGATTGGAAGGGGGCGAGGCGATTGTGTTGAGGCAGCGTTGGGAAATTACGACGGATGGTCGAGAGGTGCCTGCACGATCACCGCGCTCACACAGCTCGCTAATGACTAACCTGCTGTTTTCCGGCAATTTTTTTTAAAAAAAAACTTCCCACATCGAACGTTTGTTGTTAAAGTGCCGCGCATTCCCCGACAGCAACCCATGTTGTCATCCACGGGGAGTTGTCAGAACGACAGTGCCCAGCACTCGTCGCATCCGATACAGGGGCGTCGCCAAGCGGTAAGGCAGCAGGTTTTGATCCTGCCATGCGTTGGTTCGAATCCAGCCGCCCCTGCCATTTTCCTCCTCGCTTTACCCTCCAACACTCTCCCGCTTTCTTCGTTTGAAAAACGGCCGAGCTTCCTGCTCAGACCGCTCCCAACAGATCGTTCAATGCCTGCGCCAGTACTTGCGCCTGCACCGGTTTCTGGATCACCAGGCTATCGGCCAACTCCAGGCCCTGCAGCTCGGCATAGCCGGTCAGGATCACCACCGGCAGCTTGGGAAAACGCGTGCGCGCTGCCAAGGCCAACTGCGCGCCATTGAATTCGGGCATGGCGA
The DNA here is from genome assembly GCF_014268815.2 of Pseudomonas urmiensis. NCBI lineage: Bacteria > Pseudomonadati > Pseudomonadota > Gammaproteobacteria > Pseudomonadales > Pseudomonadaceae > Pseudomonas > Pseudomonas urmiensis. The sequence goes on along the minus strand of NZ_JABWRE020000001.1, from coordinate 2,836,241 downwards.
AGTCGGTCAGCAGCAGGTCGATGTGCTCATCGAGCAGCACCAAGGCCTGCTCGCCGCTATGCGCCTGGCGCACCTGATAGCCGTGCAGGCGCAACACATCGCCAATCATGTCGCGTACCAGGTGATCATCGTCGACCAGCAACACGGTGCGATCGCGCCCCTCGGCCGCCAGCGGCTGCGCTTGATTGACCACTGCCGCTTCAAGCACGTACGGCTGCTTGACCGCCGGCAGGTAGACCGACACCAGCGTGCCATGCCCCGGTGCGGTATCGATGCGCACACCGCCACCGGATTGTTTGGCAAAGCCGAACACCTGGGCCAGGCCCAGCCCTGAACCCTTGCCGATGTCCTTGGTGGTGAAGAACGGTTCGAATACCTTGCCCACCACGTCCTCGCTCATGCCACAGCCGGTGTCGCGGATCGACAGCGAAACGTACTCGCCAGGCTCGGGGTCCTCCGGTCGCTGCGGGCGGGCCAGCACCTGGGTGTTGCGCGTGGTCAGGGTCAATTGGCCGCCGTCGGGCATGGCGTCGCGGGCGTTGATCGCCAGGTTGAGGATGATCATTTCGGTTTGGGTCGGATCGGTCAGCGCTTGCCAGAGGCTGTCGTCCAGGTCCAGGCGCACCGAAATGTTGCCACCCAGGGTGCGGCGCAGCAGCTCCTCAAGGCCGGCCAAGGTCTGGTTGAGGTTCAGCGGCACCGGCTCCAGGCGCTGGCGGCGGGAGAACGCCAGCAATTGCGAGGTCAGCTTGGCGCCGCGCTCGCCCGCTTCGCGGATGTGTTGCAGACGGCTGCGGGCCTTCTCGTAGTTTGCCTTGTCCAGGTCGCGTTCAAGGAAGCTGGCGCCGGTGAGGATCACCGTCAGCAGATTATTGAAATCGTGCGCCACGCCTGCGGTGAGCTGGCCAACCGCTTCCAGGCGCTGCATCTGTTGCAGCGCCGCTTCGATTCGTTCGCGCTCATCGATCTGCTCACGCAGGCGGGCGTTGGCCTCGGCCAGGCCCAGGGACGATTCACGCTCGCTGGTAATGTCGCGCGCCACTACGTAGAGCAGGGTGTCTTCCGGCACCACCACCCACGACAACCAACGCTGCTGGCCACTGGCATGCTGGATGCGGCCCACGAAGCGCGCACTGGTGCGGCCATGGGCCAGGGCCGCCAGTTCGGCAAGAAACGACTCCTGATCCTGCTCGGGCAACAGGTGCAGCAGCGAGGTCTGGCTCAGGCGCTCGCGCGAGATGCCCAGGCTGGCTTCCCAGGCAGGGTTGAGCGCGACGGGGGTGAGGTCTTTGTTCAGCACCGCGAGCAAATCCTGGGACAACTCCCAGGCGCGGTCGCGTTCGCGGGTGCGTCGCTCGACGCGCTCACCGAGCATCTCGTTGAGCTGTTTCAGCGCCTGGGTGGCCTGGCGCTGTTGCTGGATGTCCTGCAGCACGCCGGAGAACCGCACGCAGCGCTCTTCGACAAACTGACACTGGCCGCTGCTGAGCAACCAGCGTGGCTCCAGGCCGTTGGCCTGGGCGATACGAAACTCAACCCGGTAGCGGCCATCGCTGGTGGGCAGCATGGCTTGCTCGACCGCGTTGCGAACCATTTCCCGGTCATCGGGATAGATGCCCGCGTAGAACACATCCAGGCTCATCTCGGTATCGGTGGGCAGGCCAAACAGGGTCTTGCAGCGGTCGTCCCACAGCAGCAGGCCGTCTTCGGGGCGAAAGTCCCAGGTGCCCATGCCGGCGGCATCGATGGCAATCCGTGCGCGCGCCTCGACATCGGCCAAGGCCTCTTCGGCGCGGCGCCGACGCTGGCGCTCTTGCACTTCGGTGAGTGCCCGGCGTACAGCTTTGGGCAGCAGCGGCAGGTTCTTTTTCAGCACGTAGTCGGTGGCGCCGAGGCGGATCATCTCCACCGCGTGCTCTTCGCCGTAAATGCCCGACAGGAAGATGAACGGCACATCCGGTGCCAGGCGCTGGGCAATCGCCAGCACCTCGGTGCCGGAGGAGCCGGGCAGCACGCAGTCACACAGGATCAGGTCGAAGCTGGCTTCACGCAGCGCGTGCTCGACGCCGACATGGTCGAACACCAACTGCGACTGAATCTGCAGGCCGCTGCGCTCCAGACGCAGCAAGCTCAGCTCGGCGTCCATCGAGCTGTCTTCGACCATCAGCAGTTTCAGCGGGCTGGGCAGCATCGGCGCCAGGCTCAATTGCTGCCGCGCCGGTTCAGGCGCAACGAGCCAGGTGGCGGCTCGTTGAGCACCGCCCAGAACACCCCAAGATCAGAGATGGCGGCGACGAACTCCTTGAATTCGACCGGCTTGACCACGTAGGCGTTTACCCCCAGTTCGTAGGCGCGTAGCAGGTCTGGCTCCTCGCGTGAGGAGGTCAGCATCACCGTCGGGATACTGCGCAGCTCGGCGGTCGCGCGTACTTCCTTGAGCACTTCCAGGCCATCGACCTTGGGCAGTTTCAGGTCCAGCAACAACACCGCCGGGTTGCCATCGTCGCGATCGGCGTAGGCGTTACGGCGTAACAGGTAATCAAGGGCATCGGCGCCATCGCGCAAGACGATGACTTCGTTGGCCAGTTGGCTGCGCTCCAGCGCAAGGAGGGTCAACTCCAGGTCCCTAGGGTTGTCTTCGACCAAAAGGATGGGCTTGAGCATGATCGTACGGTTGCCTCAGGTATTGATTGAATTACGCGGGAGCGTGAAATGGAAGCTGGCGCCCTGGTCGATCTGGCCATCGGCCCAAACTCGGCCATCATGCCGTTCGATGATCCGCCGGACACTGGCCAGGCCAATCCCGGTGCCTTCGAAATCTTCCATGCGGTGCAGGCGCTGGAACACGCCGAACAGCTTGCCGGCATAGGCCATGTCAAAGCCCACGCCGTTGTCGCAGATGAAAATCTCGGTTTCGTTTTCCAGTTGCCGGGCGCCGATGCAGATCCGCGCAGGCTGGCGGCCCCGGGTGTACTTGATGGCGTTGGCGATCAGGTTGTGCAGGGCCATGTTGATGAAAGCTGGGTCGCCGATCACCCTGGGTAATTGCTCGACCTCCCAGACGATCTCGCGACCGGCATAGTCGGGGGCCATTTCGCTGCGGATCGCCTCCACCAGGGTATTGAGGTCGACATCCGACAGACGCAGCGCCGAGCGGCCCATCTGCGAGAAGTTGAGCAGGTTGTCGACCAGGGTGCCGGCAAAGTGCGCGGCTTCCTCGATGTGCTGCAAAAAACGCCGGCCGCGTTCGCTGAGCCCGGCGCCTTCGATCTCGCCGAGCAGCTCGGTGTAGCCGGCGATATGCCGCAGCGGCGCCCGCAGGTCGTGTGACACGCTATAGGAGAAGGCTTCAAGCTCCTTGTTCGAACGCTTCAGCTCGCCGGCCAATTGCGCCAGCTCCTCAGCCTTGCGCAGGACGATGCCGAACACCGCGCCGCGCAGTTCCTGAGCGCCTTCGATGACCAGTGGATCCCAGGCCTGGCAGAAACCGCTGAGCTGCTCCTGCCAGCGCTCGAAGCTGTTGCGCGGGTCGAGCGAGCCTTGCGCGCTGATGTGTTTTTCCGGGCGCCCGGCCCAGGTCACGGTGCGGATCTGCTCGGGGCGGAACCACACCAGGTAATTGGAGTGGATTTGCGAGATTGACACCGCCAGCAGGCCGCCAGCGTGTTCGGCCAGTTCCGGCAGCTCGTCGATATCGCGGCGAATGTTGTCGGTGTGGAACACCTCGCCACGCCCGCCCAGCCAGTGCACCAGGGCGTTGACCTGGGCCTCTGGCGGCGTGATGCCGATCAGGTCGCAGCGTTCGGCGGAGATGATCGCGGCGCCGCTGGCGCCAGCGAAGTCCAGCAGCACATCGGGCAGCGCACGCAGGCCTTGGCTGACGTTGTCATGGTCGGCCATCGAGGCGAGCATGCGCACGATGCGCTGGCGCATGTCGAGCAGGGTCCTGGTGCTGGTATGCGCCTCGCGTGACTCGATCTGCAGCGACAGCACGCTGCCGAGCAACTCACAGGCGGTACGGGTCGGCAAGTCGACCCGGTGCGGCTGTTCATGGTGGCACGAGACCAAGCCCCACAGCTGGCCATCGACCACGATCGACAGCGACATCGAGGCCAGGGTGCCCATGTTGCGCATGTATTGCAGGTGCACCGGAGAGACGCTGCGCAGCGCGGCAAAACTCATGTCCAGTGGTTTGCCGGTGCGCGGGTTGTTGCTTGGGACAAGCACCGAGGCCTGGTAATTGGCGTCTTCGATCACCCGGATGCGATTGACCCGGTACAGCTCGCGGGCCTGGCGCGGAATGTCGGAGGCTGGGAAGCACAAGCCCAGGTAGCTTGGGTAGCCAGGGTCCGCCACCTCGGCCAGCACCTGGCCATTACCTTCGGCATCGAAGCGGTAGGCTTTGACTCGGCCGAAACCGGTGATGCGCTTGAGCTGCACCACCGACTGCTGCAGCAGCTCTTCGATCGAGCCTGCCTGGTGCACGCTACTGACGAACGCACGCACCAGCGGGTAATAGTCGCCATGGCCGGTCGGCCCGGGGCTTGAGCGAATCGGTTCGAATTCGCTGATCAGCACCTGGTCATGGCGATGCACCAGCACCCGCATGCGCTCGCCGCCGGGACCTTGGCGCAGTTGCACGTCGCCAATATGGAAGGGAAACACTTCGTCATCAGGCAGGTACTGAAGGTGCGCGCGCAGGTCGAAGCCTTCGCTGATCAGGTCGGGGAAGGTGCAGCCGACCAACTCGCGGGCTGGCAAGCCTAGCCAGCGCTCGGCGTTTTCGCTGGCCTGGAGGATGCGCAGGTCGTGCTCGTCCAGCACCAGCAGAAAGCCCTGCGGCTGAATGCTGCCGGGGACCTGGATCGGTTCCTGGGCACAGCGTTCGACCGCTTGGTCGAGCGCGTTCTGGGCAGTAGTCAAAAGAGGTTCTCCTGTCGGTTCCGTCCGCGCATGGCGGAATGCGCATGGCACAGGATGTTTCACATGCACGGTATCAGAATGTCGTCTGCTTTGCCGGCATATGGCCATTTGAGGGCTGATAAGTTCAGGGGTTCTGCCGCTGTGTCAGAAAATTCTTTCACAACAACAGATCGTGCCCTCTGTAGGCGCGGGCTCGCCCCGCGATGATGGCCTCCAGCCCCTACCAAACCTGCGCTAACCCCTTGTTATTAATGCCAAGGAAGGGGCCGCCGAGCCCGGCGCTATCTCCCCCGGCTGCTACCCTCAAGCTCAGTACCTACAGACAGGAATATCGAGGTGACGAGACGCTTTCTGGCCGTGTTGTCGGGCCTGCTGTTAAGCGCGAGCACCCTGGCGGCGGACTTTTTGGTCGAAGTGCGGGTCCAGGTGCAGCGCGGCTGCATGCTGGTCAACCAGCAGCGCGACGTTGGCGCGCAAGCGCTGGGTCGCATCGACCTGGGCGCGGTTGCGCGGCTGGACGGGCCGGGCGCGCCGTTGTCCGGCGTGCTGCTCAGCCAGCGCCCACCGCGGCTGGAGTGCAACCCTGATACGCCTTATCAGATCCGCGTCGACGGCGGCCAGCATGGCGGCGTTGGCGAACTGCGTTTTCTGGCCAGCGACGACCGCCAGGCCAAGCCCATTCCTTACCGTCTTTACCGCGATGCCGCCTGGCGCCAACCGTTGAGCGTCGGTGTGGCGCACGCGGCGCGGGTGCCGGACAGCGGTTCGGCGCAACTTCCGCTCTACGCGCGGATCGACCGACTGGCCTGGGTGCCACGCCCAGGCCTGTACGCCGACCTGCTCAAAGTCACGCTCACCTGGTAGGGATATCGCCATGGACAAGGACGCCGCCCGATGAACCGCACCTCGTTCCTGCTGCTGACCCTCGGCCCGCTGCTGTTGCCCAGCTCAGTGGTGCATGGCACCACCACGGGGTTTATCGAGGCGCGCCTGGTGATCAGCGCGGCCTGCCAGATCAGCAGCGACCCGCAGCAACCGGCCACCTTGGGTAACCCCGGTGTGATGGATTTCGGCGCCCGCGGGCCAAGCTGGGACCAGCCCCTGCAAGGCCGGGTCGACGAGGCGGGCGGTGAGGGCGGGTTGCAGATCAGTTGCACGCCGTCGGTGCGCGCTTTCAGCGTGCGTATCAATGGCGGCCAGAATGGCGGCGATGGCGTGCGCCGCTTGAGTAATGGTCGCGAACTGATCCCCTATCAACTGGCCGTCGACCCCAATGGCAATAACCGTTATGGGGTCGGCCAGGCGCGCACTTTCACCATCAGCAGCACCCGACAGATCCCCATCCCGATCTACGGCGTGGTGGTCGCGCAACCGCGCGCACTGCCCGCAGGCCTGTACCGCGACACCCTGAGCGTGACCCTGGACTGGTAACACCCAAGGAGATTCCGATGCGCACTCATGTCACTTGCTCCATCCTCGCTGGCCTCGGTCTGGCCTTGGCGTCCCAGGCCCAGGCCGCGACCGTCACCGGCACGATCAACTCGACCCTGACCCTGACCGCCGCCTGCCAGGTCAACGGCAGCGCCGGCACCTCGGGGCTGAACTTCGGTAGCCTCAACTTCGGTACCCAGGACGCCTTGTTCGGTACTGCCAATGCCCAGGTACTCGGCCCGGGCGGTGGCGCCATGAGCATTCTCTGCTCCAATGGCACGGTGCCTTCGATCCGCGTGCGCGCCGGCGCCCATGACGGCCAGTCGACCGGTGGCACCCGCGCCCTGGCCGATGGCAGCGGCAACTTCGTGCCGTACGACTTCTACACCGATGCCGGCCACACCCAGGTGCTGGCCATCGACGGCACCATCACCTTGCCGACCAGCACGGGCGTGGCGCAGACCGTCAACCTGTATGGCCAGGCGCGTGGCAAGGCCGGGCTGCCGGCAGGCACCTATACCGACACGGTGGCAGTCGAGCTGACGTTCTGAGCCATGAGCGCCTGGCTGCGCAGTGGCGTCGGCGCCCTCGGCCTGCTGATGGCCTTGCCGCTGGGGGCGGTGACCAGCAGCACTTTCCAGGTCAGCGCGCAGATTGTCGCTGGCTGCCTGGTGGTGGGCGGGGTGAGCAACTATGGCGTGCTGAATTTCGGCAGCCAGTCGGCGCTGTCCACCGCCACCCTGAGCACCTCGTTGGGTGGCACCACGGTGACCTTCCAGTGCACCCCGGGGGTGGCGCTGAGCATGAGCCTGGATGGCGGCCAGAACAGCGCCAGCGGCAGCCGCAACCTCAAACGCAATGGCGGCAGCCAGTTGCTCGCCTACCAGCTCTATCGCGACGCCGCCCTGAGCCAGGCCCTGGCGATTGGCCAGAGCGTGAGCGTGAGCTACAGCGACCCGACGGCGATCAAGCTGCCGGTGTACGGGCGCACCCAGTTGAGCGGCACGCTGCCGGCCGGGACCTACACCGATGTGGTGCAGGTGACGGTGACCTGGTGAAGCCTGGATCAATCACAACGAGCGAAGGAGAGCAGCATGGGGGCAGGCGCAAAATGGGCGCGAACATTGATCGGTTTGCTGCTGCTGGCCAGTGTGCCAGCAGGGGCCGCCACCTCGGTGCTGATCTGGCCGATCGACCCGGTGCTCGAAGCTGACCAGAAGGCCGGCGCACTGTGGCTGGAAAACCGCGGCACGGCGCCGGCCAGCTTGCAAGTGCGGGTATTCGCCTGGCGCCAGGGCGAGTACCAGGAGCAGTTTCAGGCCCAGCGCGAGATCATCGGCAGCCCGCCGGTGGCCAATATCGCGCCAGGGCAAAAACAGCTGATCCGCCTGACCCGTACCGGCACTTCACCGGCCGGCCAGGAGCAGGCCTACCGGATCATCATCGATGAAATCCCCTCGCCGCTGCCGGCCGATGCGCCTAGCGCAGGCACCCTGGCGGCGATCCGCCTGCAAATGCGCTATTCGGTGCCGCTGTTCGTCTACGGCGAAGGCTTGTGGGGTAAGCCCGACCCTGAAGGCAAGCGCAGCGCCGAGGGCGTCGGCAAGCCGCAACTGAGCTGGCGCCCGGTCAGCGTGCAAGGCAAGCCCTACCTTGAGCTGCGCAACACAGGGCCGGTGCATGCGCGCCTGACTGATGTGGTGTTGCAGCAGGGCGGCCGGGATACGCCAGTGGTCGAGGGCCTGCTCGGCTATGTGTTGCCCGGCGCCAGCATGCGCTGGCCGGCACCGAGCGCGCCGAGTGCCGCCAGCGTGCTCAAGGGCCGGGTCAATGGACAGGATGCGGCCCAGGCGATCAGCCAGGGCCGTTGAAGCAATCGTGAAACGACGTCAGGGGCCATGGAGGACCCGACAATGGCTGGAAGCCGTGTGTGAAATGCGTGTCGCAGGCGACATGCCGCGTGTGCTTAGGCCTGTTGCTGATGGGGCCGGGCCTTGGCGTGGCCAACGAGCTGCCGCCGCCGCCCAGCGAAACCGCCGCCATTGCCGACGCCACGCTGTACCTCGACCTGTTGGTGAACCAGATGCCCAAGGCTGAGTTGGTGCCCGTGCAACAGCGTGCCGGGCGTTTGTTCATCGACAGTGCGGCGCTCAGTGCCGCGGGCATCAGCCTGCCGGGTACGCCGCAGGGCGAAATCGCGCTGGATAGCGTTGCGGCGCTGCACAGCGACTACGATAGCCAGAATCAACGGCTGCTGTTGCAGGTGCCCGCCGCCTGGTTGCCAGGGCAGCAGGTCGGTGCTCGCAACCTGTACCCGGCCAGCGATGCGCGCAGCAGCTTCGGCGCACTGTTCAACTACGACCTGTACCTGAACGACACCGATGAAGGCGGCACCTACCTGGCGGCCTGGAACGAGCTGCGCCTGTTCGACAGCTGGGGCACCTTCGCCACGACCGGGCAGTGGCGTCAGTCATTCAATGGGGCACCTGAGGACGATAGCCGCCAGGGCTTTTTGCGCTATGACACTACCTGGCGCTACACCGACGAACAGCGCCTGCTGACATTCGAAGCCGGGGATGTGATCACCGGCGCCTTGCCCTGGACCAGCTCGGTGCGGGTCGGCGGTGTGCAGCTGTCGCGCGACTTTGGCGCGCGTCCCGACCTGGTCACCTATCCCTTGCCGGCCTTTGCCGGTGAAGCGGCGGTGCCGACGTCGCTGGACCTGTTCATCAACGGCTACAAGACCAGCACCACCGAGCTGCAGCCTGGGCCGTACACCCTGACCAATGTGCCCTTCATCAATGGTGCGGGCGAGGCAGTGGTGGTCACCACCGATGCCTTGGGCCGACAGGTTTCGACCACCTTGCCGTTCTACGTCACCAGCAGTTTGCTGGCCAAGGGCTTGAGCGATTTCTCCCTGGCCGCCGGTAGCCTGCGTCGCGACTATGCGCTGCGCGATTTCAGCTACGGCCCAGGCGTCGCCTCGGCCAGCCTGCGCCATGGCCTGAGCGATAATTTCACCCTCGAAAGCCACCTTGAAAGCGCCGAGTCGCTGATGCTCGGTGGCCTGGGCGGCAACATGCGCCTGGGCACCTTTGGCGTGCTCAATGCCGCAGTGGCGCAAAGCCGTTTCGAAGGCGAGCAGGGCCAGCAGGTGGCCCTGGGCTATCAGTACAACAGCCAGCGGCTGGGCTTCAATTACCAGCGCCTGCAACGCCATGGCGAGTATGCCGACCTGTCGCGGGTCGACACCCCCTACATGCGCCTGTCGCAACGCAGCGAGCAGGTCACCCTGAGCCTGAACCTGGACAGCTATGGCAGCCTTGGCGCGGGCTACTTCGACGTGCGCGCTGGCGACGGCTCACGCACCCGCCTGATCAACCTCAGTTGGAGCAAGCCGCTGTGGGGCAACAGCAGCTTGTACCTGTCGGCCAACCGCGAAGTCGGTGACAGCCAGTGGGCAGTGCAGGCGCAGTGGGTGATCCCGTTCGACCTGCGCGGCACCCTGGCCCTGAGCATGGAGCGCAGCGCGGACGGCGAACGCTTGCAACGGGTCAACTACAGCCGCGCGGTGCCAGTAGAAGGCGGTGTTGGTTTTAACCTGGGCTATGCCGACGGTGACCGCGAGGCCTATCGCCAGGCCGACGTCACCTGGCGTCTGCAGTCGGTACAACTGCAGGCAGGGGCCTATGGCAGCAGTGGTTCGATGACCCGCTGGGCCGACGCCAGTGGCTCGCTGGTGTGGATGGATGCCGGGGTGTTTGCCGCCAACCGCATCGACGATGCCTTTGTCGTGGTCAGCACCAGCGGCTATGCCGACGTGCCGGTGCGCTATGAAAACCAGCTGATTGGGCGCACCGATAGCAAAGGCCATCTGCTGGTGCCGTACAGCAGCGGTTATTACCGCGGCAAGTACGAGATCGATCCGATGGAGCTGCCCGCCGACATCCTCGCGCCACAGGTCGAGCAGCGCGTGGCGGTGCGGCGTGGTAGCGGCTATCTGCTGGAGTTCCCGCTCAAGCAGGTGCTGGCGGCGAGCATCGTGCTGGTCGACGCCAGGCAGCAGGTGCTCAAGCTTGGCAGCCGCGTGACCGACGCCCACAGCGGCGCCCAGGCAGTGGTGGGCTGGGATGGCTTGGTCTACCTGGAGAACCTCTCGGCGCACAACCGCTTGCAGGTCGACGTGGCGGATGGCGGCCCGTGTCAGGTTGAATTCGATCTGCCTGAAGGGCAGGGGCCCATCCCATTGATCGGCCCGCTGGTGTGCCAATGAACACCTTCAGCCGCAGCGCGCTGCTGTGCGCCTTGCTGCTGCCAGCCGCTCCGGCCTGGGCCTTGTGCTCGTCGGTGGCGACCGCGCCGGCCGCCTTTGGCACCATCAATTCCACCCTGGTGCGCAGCACGGTGCAGACGGCCAGCAGCACCAACGCCGGCCTGCAATGCACCGGCTCGCTGTTGTCGCTGCTGACCAGCAACGACCACTTCTACGCCACCATTACCTCCAGTCGCAGCGGCCTGGTGGGCCCTACTGGCGATGTGATCCCGTATACCATCTATGCCAACAACACCACCTCGTTTCCAATCGCCCGCGGTACCCAGTTCGATTTCGCCCCGGGGGGCATCATCGATGCGTTGGGCCTGCTCAGTGGCACCACGCCCAAGTCGGTGCCGCTGTATTTTCGAACGGTGGTCGGCGCCAATGTGGCCGCCGGGCTGTATCAGGAAACCCTGAACATCGCCTGGAGCTGGAACTACTGCTCAGGCATTGGCATTGGCGCTATCTGCCTGGGGCGCGACATCGGCAGTGGCGTGCAGACGCTGACCGTCAGCCTGACGGTGAGCAACGATTGCCAGATCACCACGCCTAATATCAGCTTTGCCAGTGCGCCGGTGGTGGCAGGGTTTGGTACGGTCAACCAGAGCATCAATATTGCCTGCACCAAAGGCAGCAACTACACCGTTGGGCTCGATGATGGGCAGAATGTGCTCAATGGGCGGCGGCGGATGAAGTCGGCGGCCAACAACTATCTGGCTTACGACATCTTCAAGAGTGCCGGCAATGTCCGCTGGGGGATGTTGAGCAGCGCACGGCGGGCCAGTAGCGATGCGGATGTAAACCCCGGCGCGGGGACTGGCATCGGGAGTCAGGTGTTCAACTACAACGCCAAGGTGTACACGGACCAGGCAAGCCCGCCGGCGGCCAGTTACACCGACAGTGTGATCCTTGATGTGCAGTTCTGAGGTGGCTGGGCGTGCACCGCTCCCACTACGTGCATTTCGCAAGCAAAGATGCGTGGGAGCGGGCTTGCCCCGCGATGAGGGCGGTACAGTCAGCGCAAATCCCTGACCATTTTGCGCAAGGTTTCCAGCACTGCCGCCGCCAACGCCTTGGAACGCTCGCCCGACCACCCGGTACGCGCATTGGGCGCATCGTCATGGTCCTTGAACGGCATTTCCAGGGTCAGCGACAGGCAGTCATACATCTGGCCTACCGCGTTACAGGCCAAGGTCATGTTGGCCTGGCCCGGCTGATCGCGGGTGTAGCCATGCTCGGTCTGAAAATCCTTGGTGACGCTGCACAGGGTGCTGCGGAACTGCTCCTCGAGCTGCTCGATCCGCGCCGTGTACCCAGGGTTACCTTCACAGGCAGCGGTAAACACATGGGGGATTTCTTCATCGCCATGCACATCGATGAAGGCATCGACGCCATACAGCTTCATCTGCGATTGGGCGAAGAACACCTCTGGGCTGAGCTCGACACTGGCGTCCTGCCAGGCGCGGTTCAGATCCTTGCCCTTGAAGTTGGTACGCAGGTGGCCGAGGAAGGCGCCGTCAGGGTTCATGTTAGGGATCAGGTAAAGGTCGGCCTCTGCGAGCAACGCCTGGATGCTCGCATCGTTGGCTTCAAGGCGATCGATCACGCCCTCCATGAACCACTCGGCCATGTGCTCGCCGGGGTGCTGCTGGGCGATCAGCCACAGCTTGCGTTTGCCCGCCGCGCCATCGCCTGCACGCAGCAGCGGGATATCGCGGCCCTGCACGCTGCGTCCGCTGGCCAACAGCTCGACGCCAGGGAGCTGGCGGGCACGTTCGATCAGTTGATTGTGGCGGGCGCGCGGATAAGGTTCGAAGTAGGCGAACCAGGCCTGCGGTTGCTCGGCCTGCAATTGGAACGTCAGGGCCTGGCCATCGAACTGGCTGGGCACGCGGAACCAGCTTTGCTGATCGTAGGAGGCGACTGCCTGATAGCCATCCCAGGCATTCTCGTAGGAAGACTGGCTGGCGTTGTCGAGGCTGAAGTGGTGGGTGTGGCCCGGGGTCAAGCCGTCGACCTTGAAGTGGAACCATTGGAAGTGGTCGCTGTGGCTGTCAGGGCGGATGGCCAGGTGTACCCGACTGGGGTCGCTGGCGTCCTTCACCTGAATGTTGCCGGAATCGAAATCGCAGTCGATCTGCAGGGGGGACAGCGTCACGGTCATTGCCAGACTCCTGTGGCTTTTGTTGTGACGCTACTGTACACCCCTCGGTGGAGGGGTTGGTTCGAATGTTGTGCGGGTAAAGTGTTGCGTGGTGTCAGTGAGGTCGCTATCGCGGGGCAAGCCCGCTCCCACGCTGTCAGTGTTCAATGAAGCTGACAGTGTTCAATGAAGCTGACAGTGTTCAATGAAGCTGTCAGTGTTCAATGAAGCTGACAGTGTTCAATGAAGCTGTCAGTGTTCAATGAAACAGCACGTGGGAGCGGGCTTGCCCCGCGATAGCGACCTCATCGACCCACAAATCAGGCCCAGAAACCCAAGGCGAACAGGGCTGCGACGCCCAGCCCAATGGCAATCGAACAGCCCCCCAGCGACAACGCGGCCCGGCCTTGCCGGTACCAGTCATCGTGGCCTAACTGTCGCGCTGGGCCGAGCAGGCTGCGCCAGCGCAGCTCGGTCTGGTGAAACGCCTCAAGATGCGCGGGCGCTGCATCCAGCCAGCGGCGAAAATCAATCCGCTCGCACGCGGTCACCTGCGGGCTTTGCAAGCGCACATACCATTGCCCGGCGACACCGGCCAAGCCATCGCCGTGCGGGCGAGCGGCCTGCAACACTTGGTTCATATGCCGCTCGATACTGAGCAAGGGCAAATCGAGCCGGGCAGCGATAGCGGCAAAATCCAGTTGATCGAGGCGGTTGAGCAGAAACACTTGCTGCACCCGGCGCGGCAGGCGCTTGAGGGCATGCAGCAAGGCGTCATCATCCAGTGCTGCAGCAGTGTGCGGGGCGTGTTCAAGGGGCAGCAGCAGGCGGGTCATGGATTGCTCCTTGCTCAAGGGTAGGGGTGGGGGCATCTTCCCTGATGCGCAGCCAGCTTAATGGTAACGAGATTGATTCTCAAGTGCTGTTTGCGCAAAACGCTGTAACAACCGTTCACCAATTGACACACCTTTGCTATCATCGCGGCCATTCAAGCGGTAACCCTTCTTCATTAGCCTGAAGAGCCAAAAAAAAGACCCGGCAAAAAGCCGGGTCAAAAACCGTGATTAGCCTGATGAGGAGATAATCTGAGAGTCCGACCTAAGGGCTCCAGGTTATCCAGCGGGTCTCGCGACCTGCTGAGTGCAATAATAATCGTTATCATTTGCCAGTCAAATGATATTTGTTTAATTCGGCAAAATACTTTTACCGATGCACTTCCTCGGTCCCGGCAATCGGGGCCATTGCCGTGAATCGGCTGTCACGTTTCTCCCTTATTTCCCTTCTGATTGAACCGCCTGCTTGTGCTCCAGCAGCGCCCTGGCCATGTTCACCATGTGCATCAGCGCCAGCGTGATCTCGCGGGTCATGCCGTCTTGGTGAACGGCGGTTTCGTGGGCGGTGGCTGCGGCGCAGCGCAGCAGGGCCAGCGCATGGTCGTGGGCTTCAGTGCTGGAAACCCCCGGCTGCAGGGCCCAGAGCTTGTTGTCCAGGTTCGGCCGCGGTGGGGTGGGGTTGAGGTAATAGTCGAGGGCGCGGCGTGCGGCTTCGCTGTCGAGATCTGTATCTTCGTTTTTCTGCGGATTCATTTGGATACCTTCGATTTCCTTTCAAGGACAGTGAATGCCGAGCATAGGTCAATTTGTACTAATTAGCTCCTTGAAGATAATTCACAATGTGTATTGATGAGATTAATACAGCCCGTATTGTTCCGGTCATGGAAAACTGGATCGATTTTCTCTCGCGCTACAAGCGCGAACACAACCTCAGCCAGATCAAACTGGCCGAGCGCCTGCAGATGACCCAAGGCGGCGTCGGTCATTGGCTGCGCGGTTCGCGCAGGCCGACCTTGCAGACCATCAACGAGAAACTCGAAGTGCTGGGCCTGGTGTATTTGGAGGCGCAGGCGATGGTGGTCGAGCGTGATCTGGTGCGCGAGGCGCAGGGCAGTTACGCCACCGAGCAGCCGCTGTCGGCGCAAGCGTTGCGCTATGCCAGTTTTCGTTTTCCGGTGCTGAGTTGGGCGGATCTGCAGGAAGGGCTGCCCACGGCAAGCGAACTGCAAGAGCAGACCGACTACATGCCTGCGGGCAATGCCTACTGGCTGCCGGTGGAAAACGACTCGATGAATGCCGCCAGCGGCAAGAGCGTGCCCGAGGGCATGCTGATCCTGGTGGATACCGGGCTTGAGGTGCAGCCGGGCAAGCTGGTGATTGCTCGCCAGCCGGGCAAATCAGCGGTGCTGCGCCAGTTGATCGAGGAGGGCGGTGAACGCTTGCTTAGGCCGCTGAATACGCGCTATCCGACGGTTCTGTGCGAACCTGGGTGTGAGTTTCTAGGCGTGGTGGTGCGGGTTCACGGGATTTTTTAGATTTGGGATTTTGGGGCTGCTTCGCAGCCCTTCGCGGGCTTGTCGGGGCGCCGAACCGCCGCGAAGGGCCGCAGCGCGGCCCCAAAATCTCCGATCAGTCAGCCAACTCGACCAACACCGCCCCTTCACTGACCATATCCCCCTCCTGACAGAACAGTGCCTGCACCGTCCCGCCCTGGGGCGCGCGAATGCTGTGCTCCATCTTCATCGCCTCCAGCACCACCAGCGCGGTGCCGGCCTCGACCAGTTGCCCAGGCTCGACCAGTACCCGCACGATGCTGCCGTTCATTGGCGCACTGAGCCCGCCCTGGTGGCTGTGGCTGGCTTCAGCCTCGGCAATCGGGTCGAACGCGGTAATGGCATGCATGTCGCCCTCCCAGCGCAGATACAGCGTGCCAGCCCGGCGAATGGCCAGATGCCGGCGGCGCAGGCCGTCGCGGTCCTCGCACAGCTGCTCGCCTTCAAGGCGCAAAGTGGACGGCGCACTGCGCTCCAGCGCCACGGCTTGATCTTGCCCAGCACTGGTCAGGTGCACACTGCTACGTGCTGGCAAGCCTAACCGCAAGCCCTCACGCTCATCCCACGGCGAGCCAGGATCGTCAGCGCGCAGCTGCGCAGGCGTGCTCTGCAACCAGGCCTCGGCAGCAGCCTGCCAGAACGCGGCGGGCAGCTCGCTGGCAGTCGGCAGCAACACCTCTTGATGACGCGCAATGAAACCCGTATCCAGCTCTGCCGCGGCAAACGCCGGATGCGCGAGAATTCTGCGCAAGAAGGCAATGTTGGTTTTCACCCCGCCAATGGCGAACTCATCGAGCATCGCCAGCAAGCGCAGCCGCGCCTGTTCGCGATCTTCACCCCAGGCAATCAGCTTGCCCAGCATCGGGTCGTAGAACGGCGACACACTGTCGCCCTCGCTGACGCCGCTATCCACCCGCCGGCCTTCACCAGGCGCCGATTCGCGGTACAGGCTGAGGGTGCCCGTGGCCGGCAAGAACTCATTGGCCGGGTCTTCAGCATACAGACGCACCTCGATCGCATGGCCGATCAGCGGCACCTGCGCCTGGCTGATCGGCAGCGCCTCGCCACGCGCCACGCGAATCTGCCAGGCGACCAGGTCCAGGCCGGTAATCGCCTCGGTCACCGGGTGCTCGACTTGCAAGCGCGTGTTCATTTCCATGAAGAAGAACTCGCCGCGGGCATCGAGCAAAAACTCCACGGTGCCTGCGCCGACGTAACCAATCGCCTGGGCGGCACGCACTGCCGCTTGGCCCATGGCCTGACGCAACTCGGGCGAGAGCCCTGGGGCTGGCGCTTCCTCGACCACTTTTTGGTGACGACGCTGAATCGAGCAGTCGCGCTCGTTGAGGTACAGGCAGTTGCCATGCTGGTCGGCGAATACCTGGATCTCCACGTGGCGCGGCTTGAGCACGTACTTTTCCACCAGCATCCGCGAATCGCCAAACGACGACTGCGCCTCACGCTGGGCCGAGGCGAGGGCGTCAGCCAGCTGGCTTTCTTCCTCGACCACTTTCATGCCCTTGCCACCGCCGCCAGCGCTGGCCTTGAGCAGCACCGGATAGCCGATGCGTTCGGCGGCGGCGCGGAAGGTTTCCAGATCTTGCGCTTCACCGTGATAACCCGGCACCAGCGGAACACCTGCGTTTTCCATCAATGCCTTGGCCGCCGACTTGCTGCCCATGGCGTCGATGGCGCTGGCCGGTGGGCCGAGGAAGATCAGCCCGGCCTGTTCAATGGCGCGGGCGAAACCTGCGTTTTCCGACAAGAAACCGTACCCTGGGTGAATCGCCTGGGCGCCACTGGCCTTGGCGGCGGCCAGCAACTTGTCGATGTCCAGATAGCTCTCGGCAGCCTTGGCGCCGCCCAGGTCAATACGAATATCAGCTTCACGCGCATGCCGGGCTTCGCGGTCGATGGCGCTGTGCACGGCGACCGTGGTCAGGCCCATGGCCTTGGCCGTGCGCATCACCCGGCAGGCGATCTCACCGCGGTTGGCGACCAGCAGGGTGGTCAGCGTGGGTTGGCTCATGGGCGCGGTTCCTTATCAAAGTCTTGCCAGGCAGGGCGGCGTTTTTCCAAAAAGGCGCGCAGGCCCTCCTGGCCTTCGGGGCTGACGCGGATGCGGGCGATGCTGTTTTCACAGTAGCGGCGCACGGCCGGGGTCAGCTCGCCATGACCGACTTCACGCAGCAACTCCTTGCTCACGCGCAGGGCCTGGGGGCTGTTGAGCAGCAGGTTGTCGACCCAGGCCTCGACCTGCTGCTCAAGCTCGGCGCCAGGGTAGGCCTCGGCCAGCAGGCCCAGCTCGCGGGCGCGCAGGCCGCTGAAGCGTTCGGCGGTGAGCGCATAGCGGCGTGCGGCGCGCTCGCCGATGGCCTTGACCACGAACGGGCTGATCACCGCTGGCGCCAGGCCGATGCGCACCTCGGACAGGCAAAACTGGGAGTCCTCGGCACCAATGGCCATGTCGCAGCAGCTGATCAGCCCCAGGGCGCCGCCGAAGGCCGCGCCTTGCACCACCGCCACAGTTGGCAGCTTGAGGTTGTGCAGGTTGTACATCAGCTCGCCCAGTTCATGGGCGTCGTCCAGGTTGGTGTTGAAGTCCAGCTGCGCCGATTGCTGCATCCAGGCCAGATCGGCGCCGGCACTGAAGTGCCGGCCACGGCCGCGCAGCACCACGAAACGCAGGCTGGCGTCGGCGCCGAGCTGGTCGATGGCGACGATCAGCTCGCGGATCATCTGCGCGTTGAAGGCGTTGTTCTTGTCGGCGCGGTTCAGCCACAGGGTGGCGAAGCCGCGCGGGTCCTTGATCAGTTCAAGGGTGCTGAAATCGCTCATGGGTCACATCCGGAATATGCCGAAGCGGCTCTGTTCGATGGGCGCGTTCAGCGCGGCAGACAGCGCCAGGCCGAGCACGTCGCGGGTTTGTGCCGGGTCGATGACGCCGTCGTCCCACAGCCGGGCGCTGGAGTAGTAGGGGTGGCCCTGGCGCTCGTACTGATCGAGGATCGGCTGCTTGAGCTTGGCCTCATCGTCGGCGCTGAAGGCCTGGCCGCTGCGCTCGCTCTGCTCACGCTTGACCTGCGCCAGCACCCCAGCGGCCTGTTCGGCGCCCATCACGCCAATCCGCGCATTGGGCCACATCCACAAGAAGCGTGGGTCGTAGGCCCGCCCGCACATGCCGTAGTTACCCGCGCCAAAGCTGCCGCCGATGATCACGGTGAACTTCGGCACCTGGGCGCAGGCCACCGCGGTGACCAGCTTGGCGCCGTGCTTGGCGATGCCGCCTTCTTCGTATTTCTTGCCGACCATGAAGCCGGTGATGTTCTGCAAAAACAGCAAGGGGATGCCGCGCTGGCAGGCCAGCTCGATAAAGTGCGCGCCTTTTTGCGCAGCTTCGGCAAACAGGATGCCGTTGTTGGCCAGGATCGCCACCGGGTAGCCGTGCAAGTGGGCAAAACCGCACACCAGGGTGGTGCCGAACAGCGCCTTGAACTCATCGAACACCGAGCCGTCGACCAGCCGCGCAATCACCTCGCGCACATCGAACGGCTGCTTGGCATCGGCTGGCACCACGCCGTACAGCTCATCGGCGGCATACAGCGGCGCCACTGGCGCCTGGCGTTGCAGCTTACCGAGCTTGTGCCAGTTGAGGTTGGCCACGCTGCGCCGGGCCAGGGCCAAGGCGTGCTCGTCGTTGTCGGCATAGTGGTCGGCCACGCCGCTGGTGCGGCAGTGCACGTCGGCGCCGCCCAGGTCTTCAGCGCTGACCACTTCACCCGTAGCGGCCTTCACCAAGGGCGGGCCGGCGAGGAAGATGGTCGCCTGCTGGCGGACCATGATCGCCTCGTCGGCCATCGCCGGCACATAGGCGCCGCCAGCGGTGCACGAGCCCATCACCACGGCGATTTGC
Organism: Pseudomonas urmiensis; assembly: GCF_014268815.2. Taxonomy (NCBI): domain Bacteria; kingdom Pseudomonadati; phylum Pseudomonadota; class Gammaproteobacteria; order Pseudomonadales; family Pseudomonadaceae; genus Pseudomonas; species Pseudomonas urmiensis. Next base: position 2,817,130 of record NZ_JABWRE020000001.1, on the reverse strand, counting down.
GGAATGCCCAGGGCGCTCATGTTGGCCTGATTGAAGAAGATCCGCCCGAAATGCTCGCGGTCCGGGAATACTTCATCCTGGCGCGGCAGGTTGGCCCCGCCCGAATCCACCAGGTAGATGCACGGCAGGCGGTTCTGCAGGGCGATGGTCTGTGCGCGCAGGTGTTTTTTCACCGTCAGCGGGTAGTACGAGCCGCCTTTGACCGTGGCGTCGTTGGCCACGATCATGCACTCGACACCTTCGACTCGGCCAATGCCGGCGATCACCCCGGCAGCGGGGACGTCTTCGCCGTACACCTCATGGGCGGCCAATTGGCCGACCTCAAGAAACGCCGAGCCGGCATCCAGCAAGCGGTCGATACGCTCACGTGGCAGCAATTTGCCGCGCGAGGTGTGCCGCTCCTGGGCCTTGGGCCCGCCGCCCTGCGCGATGTGGGCGAGCAGGCCGCGCAGGGCCTGGACCTGTTCGAGCATGGCCGCGCCATTGGCGGCGAACTCTGCCGAGCGCGGGTTGATCTGGGTATGCAGGATAGCCATGGGCGCCAGTTCCTTTTGCTCAGCGGGTTTCGTTGAACAGTTCGCGGCCGATCAGCATCCGGCGAATCTCGCTGGTGCCGGCGCCGATTTCGTACAGCTTGGCATCGCGCAGCAGACGCCCCGCCGGGAACTCGTTGATGTAGCCGTTGCCCCCCAGAATCTGAATCGCCTCAAGAGCCATTTGCGTGGCGCGCTCGGCGGTGTAGAGGATGACCCCAGCGGCGTCCTTGCGGGTGGTCTCGCCACGGTCGCAGGCCTGGGCTACGGCATACAGGTAGGCGCGGCTGGCATTGAGCTGGGTGTACATGTCGGCGATCTTGCCCTGGATCAGCTGGAACTCGCCGATGCTCTGGCCGAATTGCTTGCGGTCGTGGATGTATGGCACCACCAGGTCCATGCACGCTTGCATGATCCCGGTCGGGCCACCGGAGAGCACCACGCGCTCGTAGTCCAGCCCGCTCATTAGCACGCGCACGCCGCCGTTGAGCTGGCCGAGGATATTTTCTTCGGGCACCTGGACGTCATCGAAGAACAGCTCGCAGGTGTTCGAGCCGCGCATGCCGAGCTTGTCGAACTTGTTGCTGCGGGTAAAACCTTTCCAGTCGCGCTCGACGATGAACGCGCTGATGCCATGGGCGCCCTTGTCCAGGTCGGTCTTGGCGTAGATCACGTAGGTGTTGGCGTCGGGGCCGTTGGTGATCCAGGTCTTGCTGCCGTTGAGCACGTAGTGATCGCCGCGCTTCTCGGCGCGCAGCTTCATCGATACCACGTCGGAGCCTGCGTTGGGTTCGCTCATGGCCAGGGCGCCGATGTGCTCGCCGCTGATCAGCTTGGGCAGGTATTTCTGCTTCTGCTCGTGACTGCCGTTGCGGTTGATCTGGTTGACGCACAGGTTGGAGTGCGCGCCGTACGACAGCGCCACCGAGGCCGAACCGCGGCTGATCTCTTCCATGGCCACCACGTGGGCCAGGTAGCCCAGGCCGGCACCGCCGTATTCTTCCGGCACGGTGACGCCGAGCAGGCCCATGTCGCCGAATTTGCGCCACATGTCGGCGGGGAACAGGTTGTCCTGATCGATCTGCGCGGCGCGCGGGGCCAGTTCGGCCGCGACGAAGGCCTGCACCTGTTCGCGCAGCATGTCGACGGTTTCGCCCAGGGCGAAGTTCAGGGAGGGGTAATGCATGTGGGGCACCTTCTTGTTCTTGGCTAGGCCTGAGTGAGCTTGGCGCGTGGGAGCGGGCTCGCCCCGCGATGGCGTCTATCAATATCAGTATGGCCCTGGATGCCATTGGATTGCTGTCGCGGGTCAAACCCGCTCCCACGCTGCTTGTAACCTTTACGTTAACGTAAACCTGGCTCACTTCACTGTCAATCCGTTCATGACCTTTACGTTAACGTAAATCTGCGCCAGAGTATTCGTCGCTTGCTTCAGTCATGCCCAGAACAACCACAAGAAGGGACAGTCATGAATCAACCCAGCTACACCCGCGGCCGCCAGGACCGGCCCTTGCTCGAGCAGACCATCGGCCAGGCCTTCGCTGCCACCGTGGCCCGTCATGCCGACCGCGAAGCGCTGGTGGTACGCCACCAGGGCGTGCGCTATATCTGGCAGCAGCTGGCCGAACAGGTCGATGCGCATGCCCGCGCCTTGATGGCGCTGGGCGTCAACACAGGCGATCGGGTCGGCATTTGGGCGCCCAACTGCGCCCAGTGGTGCATCCTGCAGTTGGCCAGCGCCAAGGTCGGCGCGATTCTGGTCAACATCAACCCGGCTTATCGCGTTGCTGAGTTGGACTACGTGCTGCGCCAGTCCGGCTGCCGCTGGCTGGTCTGCGCCGATGCCTTCAAGACCTCCGATTACCACGCCATGGTGCAAGCGCTGGTACCCGAGCTGGCCACGGCAGCCGTGGGCGAACTGGCCAGCGAAAGCCTGCCCCAGCTACGCGGGGTGATCAGCCTGGCCGCCCAGCCGCCGCAAGGCTTCCTGCCCTGGCAGGCGCTTGCCGAACGGGCAGGGCAGACGTCGCTTGAGGCCTACACGGCCCGCCAGCAGAGCTTGCAGTTCGACCAGCCGGTAAACATCCAATACACCTCCGGCACCACCGGTGCGCCTAAAGGGGCGACGCTCAGCCACTACAACATTCTCAACAACGGCTGGATGGTCGGCGAAAGCCTCGCCCTCTCCGAACACGACCGCATGGTGATCCCGGTGCCGCTGTACCACTGCTTCGGCATGGTCATGGCCAACCTGGGTTGCATCACCCATGGCAGCACCATGATCTACCCCAACGACGCCTTCGACCCCGAGCTGACCCTGCGCGCGGTGGCCGAAGAGCGCGCCAGCATCCTCTATGGCGTGCCGACCATGTTCATCGCCATGCTCGACCACCCGTCACGCCAGCAACTGGACCTCTCAAGCTTGCGCAGCGGCATCATGGCCGGCGCCACCTGCCCGATCGAGGTCATGCGTCGGGTGATCGAGCAGATGCACATGGCCCAGGTGCAAATCGCCTACGGCATGACCGAGACCAGCCCAGTCTCACTGCAAACCGGCCCGGACGACGAACTGGAACTGCGCGTGACCACCGTCGGCCGCACCCAGCCCCAGCTGGAAACCAAGCTGATCGATGAGCACGGCTGCATCGTCGCCCGTGGCCAGGTCGGCGAGCTGTGTACCCGCGGCTATAGCGTGATGCTCGGCTACTGGGACAACCCCCAGGCCAGCGCCGATGCCATCGACCCGGCGCGCTGGATGCACAGCGGCGACCTGGCGGTGATGGATGAGCAGGGCTATGTACGCATCGTTGGGCGCAACAAGGACATGATCATCAGGGGAGGGGAGAACATCTACCCGCGCGAGCTGGAAGAGTTCTTCTACACCCACCCGGCGGTGGCCGATGCCCAGGTGATCGGCATCCCGTGCAGCAAGTATGGGGAAGAGGTGGTGGCCTGGATCAAGCTGCATCCCGGGCACACGGCGACGGTTGAGGAGCTACATAGCTGGTGCAAGGCGCGCATGGCGCATTTCAAGGTGCCCAGGCATTACCGTTTGGTGGATGAGTTTCCGATGACGGTTACGGGCAAGGTGCAGAAGTTTCGCATGCGTGAAATCAGTGTCGAGGAATTGACCGGGCAGCAGAGAACGGCTTGATGCTGTTGAGATCATTGACGGCCTCTCATGAGTACATCAGCTCCCACGGGGATCGCATGACCTGGTCTAGGGCGGTCAATCCGTGGGAGTAGGGCTGGCGCAGAGGCGGCGATGTCCGCTGGAAGTAATCAACAATCGTGCGTCTTATTCGTCGAGCCGCATAACGTATCGAGCAAGGCGTGCAGGGTGATGGCCGAATCGTGCTGAAGATCAACGGTCACACCCAAATCGCGCAAGGCGCGGTTGAGTTTGTGGCTGTCAATTTCCTTCAATCGCGTGCTTAGCGTGGCGTAGTCGGCGCCAGCATTTTGCAGTGCCTGCAATAGGCGTCGTTCACTGTCCACGCGGGTGAGCAACTCATCCATGCTGGGTTCTCCTGTTGTTGTTCGAGAGAACCCATCATCGGAACCTGGCGCGATTGCAGCTACTGGCAGAATTATCAGGCCGTTGGTCTATCCTTTGGCTTTCACCGGTGGCTCCTGGCTCGGCGGGTCACCCACGGTTGGCGGCACGGTCGGCTTGATCGGCAGCTCGTTCGGCTCTTGTTCGGGCACCGGCGGCGGCAAGCTGGGGTCGTCGATGTTCGGATCGGGAGTTTCCGGTGGAATGGGAATGTTCATCGCCTGTCCTCGCTGGGGTGTTCAGAGGGTGTAGAGGCTTTGATCCGGGCCTGCGCCATTCGCTCAATTTTTTTGAACCCCTCCCGCGTCCGACGGCTCTGAACCCTTACCGCCATCGCCAACAGGGAGCACAGTCCGATGTCTCGCAGCGAGCCCTTCGAAAGCGTACCCATGGCCAACGACCACCCCGAACAGGCCATCAGCCTGTCGCAGGCGCTGCTGGCGCCACGTTTGGTGATCGAAAACACAAGCCCGGTGCTCGACGGTGGCACCTTCGCCGCCAAGGCCATCAGCGGCCAGCCGGTGCAGGTCAGCAGCAAGGTCTACAGCGACGGCCATGACCAGTTGATGGTGCTGCTGCACTGGCGCGAGGCCAACAGTCGACACTGGCACGGCGTGACGATGCAGGCGGCGGGTAACGACCTGTGGCTGGCCGAGTTCACGCCTGTCCAGCTGGGCTTGCACCTGTTCAGTATCGAGGCCTGGATCGATCCGTTCGCCACCTACTGCCATGACCTTGAAAAGAAGTACCACGCCGGGGTCGAGGTCAAGCTTGAGCTGGAGGAGGGCAGGTTGCTGCTGGGCAAGGGTGCAGAGCGCAGCGAGGGGCCGCTACGCGAAGCGATCGTTGCGCTGCAATCGCGCTTGTCTGAGCTGCCTGCGGACGAGCAGGTCGCCCTGCTGCTGGACGCCGAGACCGCGCGGCTGATGATCGAGGCCGAACACCGCAGCTACCTGACCCGCAGCGCTGAGTTTCCCCTCGATGTCGATCGACCGGCAGCGCAGTTCGCCAGTTGGTACGAGCTGTTCCCGCGTTCGATCACTGATGACCCTGAGCGCCATGGCACCTTCAATGATGTTCACCAGCGCCTGCCGATGATCCGCGACATGGGCTTTGACGTGTTGTATTTCCCGCCCATCCATCCAATTGGCAAGAAGCACCGCAAGGGCCGCAATAATGCCCTGCAAGCCGAACCCAGCGATCCTGGCAGCCCTTATGCCATTGGTAGCCCCGAAGGCGGCCATGATGCCATCCACCCTGAGCTGGGCACCCGCGAGGACTTTCGCAGGTTGGTGGCGGCTGCCGCTGAGCATGGCCTGGAGATCGCCCTGGACTTCGCCATCCAGTGCTCGCAAGACCACCCCTGGCTGATCGAGCACCCCGGCTGGTTCAGCTGGCGTCCCGACGGCAGCATCCGCTATGCAGAGAACCCGCCGAAAAAATACCAGGACATCGTCAACGTCGATTTCTATGCCGCCGAGGCGGTGCCCTCGCTGTGGCTGGCGCTGCGTGACGTGGTGGTCGGCTGGGTCGAGGAGGGCGTGAAGACTTTCCGCGTCGACAACCCGCACACCAAACCGCTGCCGTTCTGGCAATGGCTGATCGCCAATGTGCGCAGCCAGCACCCGGAGGTGATCTTCCTCGCCGAGGCCTTCACCAAGCCTGCGATGATGGCGCGGCTGGGCAAGGTCGGCTATGCGCAGAGCTACACCTATTTCACCTGGCGCACTACCAAGCAGGAGTTGCGTGAGTATTTCGAGGAGCTCAACCAGCCACCGTGGAGCCAGTGCTACCGGCCGAACTTCTTCGTCAATACCCCCGATATCAACCCATTCTTCCTGCAGACCTCCGGGCGTGCCGGGTTTCTCATTCGCGCAGCGCTGGCGACCATGGGCTCGGGCCTGTGGGGCATGTATTCGGGTTTTGAGCTGTGCGAAGCCGCGGCCATTCCGGGCAAGGAGGAGTACCTCGATTCGGAGAAGTACGAGATCCGTCCGCGTGATTTCACCGCCCCCGGCAACATCGTCGCCGAGATCGCCCAGCTCAATCGCATTCGCCGGCAGAACCGGGCCTTGCAGACCCATCTGGGGGTGGCGTTCTTCAACTGTTGGAACGACAACATCCTGTATTTCGCCAAGCGCACGCCGGAGCGGGACAACTACATTCTGGTGGCCATCAGCCTCGATCCGCACAACGTGCAGGAGGCGAGCTTCGAGTTGCCGCTGTGGGAGCTGGGGTTGGACGACGATGCCGACACCCTGGGGGAAGATTTGATGAATGGGCATCGCTGGACCTGGCATGGCAAGACCCAGTGGATGCGGATTGATCCTGGGTATCAGCCGTTTGGTATCTGGCGGATCGAGAAAGCCGGATGACCTTGAGGTTTTGGGGCTGCTTTGCAGCCCCAATCCAGCCAACCCCATCTCACGAGATAGTCTAGGACAGCAAGGAGTTGCACATGGCCAAGCGTTCCCGCCCAGCAGCCTTCATCGACGATCCGCTCTGGTACAAGGACGCGGTGATCTATCAACTGCACATCAAGTCGTTCTTCGATTCCAACAACGACGGCATCGGTGATTTCGCAGGTTTGATCAGCAAGCTCGACTACATCGCCGAACTGGGTGTCAACACCCTGTGGCTGTTGCCGTTCTACCCCTCGCCACGGCGCGACGATGGCTATGACATCGCCGAGTACAAAGCCGTGCACCCCGACTACGGCAGCATGGCCGACGCCAAGCGCTTCATCGCCGAGGCGCACAAGCGTGGCCTGCGGGTAATCACGGAGCTGGTGATCAACCACACCTCCGACCAGCACCCCTGGTTTCAAAAGGCCCGCCACGCCAAGCGCGGCAGCAAGGCACGGGATTTCTACGTGTGGTCGGACGACGACCAGAAATACGACGGCACGCGGATCATCTTCCTCGACACCGAAAAATCCAACTGGACCTGGGACCCGGTCGCCGGCCAGTACTTCTGGCACCGCTTCTATTCGCACCAGCCGGATCTGAACTTCGACAACCCGCAGGTGATGAAGGCGGTGATCGATGTCATGCGCTATTGGCTCGACATCGGCGTCGACGGCCTGCGCCTGGATGCCATTCCGTACCTGATCGAGCGCGACGGCACCAACAACGAAAACCTGCCCGAGACCCATGTGGTGCTCAAGGCCATTCGCGCCGAGATCGACGCCAACTACCCCGACCGCATGCTGCTGGCCGAGGCCAACCAATGGCCTGAAGATACCCGGCCGTACTTTGGCGAGGGCGATGGCGACGAGTGCCACATGGCCTTTCACTTCCCGCTGATGCCGCGCATGTACATGGCGCTGGCCATGGAAGACCGCTTCCCGATCACCGACATCCTGCGCCAGACCCCGGAGATCCCCGCCAACTGCCAGTGGGCGATCTTCTTGCGTAACCACGATGAGCTGACCCTGGAGATGGTCACCGACCGCGAGCGCGACTACCTGTGGAACTACTACGCCGAAGACCGCCGCGCGCGGATCAATCTCGGCATCCGCCGGCGCCTGGCGCCGCTGCTGCAGCGCGACCGGCGGCGCATCGAGCTGCTGACCAGCCTGCTGCTGTCGATGCCTGGCACGCCAACCCTGTACTACGGCGATGAGCTGGGCATGGGCGACAACATCTACCTGGGCGACCGCGACGGTGTGCGCACGCCGATGCAGTGGTCGCCTGATCGCAACGGCGGCTTCTCCCGCGCCGACCCGCAGCGCCTGGTGCTGCCGCCGATCATGGACCCGCTGTACGGCTACCAGACGGTCAACGTCGAAGCCCAGTCGCACGACCCGCATTCGCTGCTCAACTGGAACCGCCGCCTGCTGGCGGTGCGCAACCAGCAGAAGGCCTTTGGCCGTGGCACGTTGAAGATGCTCACGCCGAGCAACCGGCGCATCCTCGCCTATATTCGCGAGTACACCGACGCCGATGGCAACAGCGAAATCATCTTGTGTGTCGCCAACGTTTCCCGCGCAGCCCAGGCCGCAGAGCTTGAGCTGTCGCAGTACGCCGACAAGGTGCCGGTGGAGATGCTCGGCGGCAGCGCCTTCCCGCCGATTGGCCAACTGCCGTTCCTGCTGACCCTGGCGCCGTATGGCTTCTACTGGTTCTTGCTGGCCAGCCGCGATCGCATGCCCAGCTGGCACGTCGAGCCCACCGAGGGCCTGCCGGAGCTGACCACGCTGGTGCTGCGCAAACGCATGGAAGAGCTGCTCGAAGCGCCTTCGATCGACAGCCTGCAAGACGCGATCCTGCCGCAGTACCTGCCCAAGCGGCGCTGGTTCGCCGGCAAGGAAGGGCCGCTCGATCAGGTACGCCTGAGCTACGGCGTGCGCCTGGCCACGGCGACCACCCCGGTGCTGCTCAGCGAGCTGGAAGTGATTAGCGATGGCGTGGCCAATTACTACCAGCTACCGTTCGGCTTCCTGCCCGAGGAGCAGATCAACACCGCATTGCCGCAGCAACTGGCACTGTCGCGGGTGCGCCGTGGCCGCCAGGTCGGGCTGATCACCGATGCGTTCGTGCTGGAGCCGTTCATTCGTGCGGTGCTGCGCAACTGCCAGGACGGCACCCGGCTGCCCAGCAGTGCCGGCGAGCTGCGCTTTGAGAGCACCGACTTGCTGGCGCCGCTTGAGCTCAACGAGGACAGCGAAGTGCGCTATCTGAGCGCCGAGCAGTCCAACAGCTCGGTGGTGATCGCTGATCGGGTGGTGCTCAAGCTGATCCGGCGGGTCAACCCCGGCATTCACCCGGAGCTGGAGATGAGCGCCTACCTGACCGCTGGCGGCTTTGCCAATATATCGCCGCTGCTGGCCTGGGTCAGCCGCGTCGATGCGCACGATCAGCCGAACCTGCTGATGATCGCCCAGGGCTACCTGAGCAACCAGGGCGATGCCTGGGCCTGGACCCAGAACACCCTGGAGCGGGCGATCCGCGATGAGATGGAGCCCGATAGCGTCGAAGCCGAAGCGCACACCGACGCGTTGGCTGAGCTGAACGGCTTTGCCACCTTGCTCGGCCAGCGCCTGGGCGAAATGCACCTGCTGCTCGCCGCCGCCACTGACGATCCGGCGTTCAAACCCCGCGCCAGTACCGGCGAGGACAGCGCGCGCTGGAGCCAGCAGATCAGCGCCGAGCTCAGCCATGCGCTGGACCTGCTGGTGCAGCACCGCGACAGCCTGGACCGCGACAGCCAGGCCTTGGTCGACGATTTGCAGCAGCAACGCGATGGCCTGGCCAAGCACATCGACAACCTCGCCCAGCAGGCCCAGGGGGGCTTGTTGATGCGGGTGCATGGCGACTTGCACCTGGGCCAGGTACTGGTGGTGCAGGGTGATGCCTACCTGATCGACTTCGAAGGCGAACCGGCGCGCCCGCTAGACGAGCGGCGGGCCAAACACAGCCCGTACAAAGATGTCAGCGGCGTGTTGCGATCCTTCGACTATGCTGCTGCGATGATCCTGCGCAGCGCCTCGGCGGTAGACCTCTCCGACGCCGCTCGCCAGGCTCGTCAGCGGGTCGCAAGGCAGTACCTGCACCAGTCGCGCCATGCCTTCGTTGAAGCCTACGGCCTGGCCACCGCCGCCATGCCCCACGCCTGGGAACAGGCCGAGGGCGAGCGCGCCGCATTGGAACTGTTCTGTCTGGAAAAAGCCGCCTACGAGATTACCTATGAAGCCGAGAATCGGCCGACGTGGCTGGCCGTGCCTTTGCATGGTCTGCATGGACTGATCAGCACTTGGGGAGAGTCATGAATGAACGCAACCACGCGTGAAAACGGCGGACTTCGGCAACGGGACATCGACGCCCTGGCCCGCGCCGAGCACGCCGATCCATTTGCCGTGCTCGGCCCGCACCCGGACGGTGCGGGCGGCGTGTTCGTACGCGCCTTTTTGCCCAATGCCTTGAATGCCAAGGTGCTGGCGCGTGACGACGGCCGCGTGCTGGCCGACATGCACCAGGGCAGCCTGCCGGGCTTGTTCACGGCCCATCTCGATCAGGCCCAGCCTTATCAGCTGCAGGTGGCTTGGGCCGGTGGCGAGCAAGTCACCGAAGACCCCTACAGCTTTGGCCCGCAATTGGGCGAGATGGACATGTACCTGTTCGCCGAGGGCAACCACCGCGACCTGTCCGGGCGCTTTGGCGCGCAGCCGACCCAGGTCGACGGCATCGACGGCGTGCTGTTCTCGGTATGGGCACCGAATGCCAAGCGGGTCTCGGTGGTCGGCGATTTCAACAACTGGGACGGCCGCCGCCACCCCATGCGCCTGCGCCACAACGCCGGGGTGTGGGAGCTGTTCGTGCCGCGCCTGGGCGTGGGCGAGGCCTACAAGTACGAAGTACTCGGCCGCGAGGGTGTGCTGCCGCTCAAGGCCGACCCGCTGGCGCGTGCCACCGAGCTGCCGCCGAGCACCGCCTCGAAAGTGGCAGGGCCGCTTGCCCATGAGTGGCGCGATCAGCAGTGGATGGAGCAGCGCGCCCAACGTCATGCCTACAATGCGCCGCTGTCGATCTACGAGCTGCACGTCGGCTCCTGGCGCTGCGAGCTGGACGATGGCGGTGAAGTGGCGCGCTTCTACAACTGGCGTGAGCTGGCCGAGCGCCTGGTGCCCTACGTGCAGGAGCTGGGCTTCACCCATATCGAAATGCTGCCGATCATGGAGCACCCGTTTGGTGGCTCTTGGGGCTATCAGCCGCTGTCGCTGTTTGCGCCAACCTCGCGCTATGGCAGCGCCGAAGACTTCGCTGCTTTCATCGATGCCTGCCACCAGGGGGGTATCGGCGTGATCCTCGATTGGGTGCCGGCGCATTTCCCAACCGACGAGCATGGCCTGGCGCGCTTCGACGGCACCGCGCTGTACGAATACGACAACCCCCTGGAAGGCTTCCACCAAGACTGGAACACGCTGATCTACAACCTCGGTCGCAACGAGGTGCGCGGCTTCATGCTGGCCTCGGCGCTGCACTGGCTCAAGCACTTCCACATCGATGGTTTGCGCGTCGATGCGGTGGCCTCGATGCTCTATCGCGACTATTCACGCAAGGCCGGCGAGTGGGTGCCCAATCGCCATGGCGGGCGGGAAAACCTCGAAGCCATCGATTTCCTGCGCCACCTCAATGGCATCGTCAGCCACGAAGCCCCCGGCGCGCTGATCATCGCTGAAGAGTCGACCGCCTGGCCTGGGGTCAGCCAACCGACCCAGCAGGGCGGCCTGGGCTTTGCCTACAAGTGGAACATGGGCTGGATGCACGACACCCTGCATTACATCCAGAACGATCCGGTGCACCGCGCCCATCATCACAACGAGATGAGCTTCGGCCTGATCTACGCCTATTCCGAGCATTTCATCCTGCCCATCTCCCATGATGAAGTGGTGCACGGCAAGCATTCGCTGATCGACAAGATGCCCGGCGATCGCTGGCAGAAGTTCGCCAACCTGCGCGCGTACCTGACCTTCATGTGGACTCACCCCGGCAAGAAGCTGCTGTTCATGGGCTGCGAGTTTGGCCAGTGGCGCGAGTGGAACCATGATCATCAGCTCGATTGGTACTTGCTGCAGTACTCCGAGCACAAAGGCGTGCAGCAGTTGGTCAGTGACCTTAACCGGCTGTATCGCCAGTTGCCGGCGCTGCATGAACAGGACTGCCTGCCGCAGGGCTTCCAGTGGCTGATTGGCGACGATGCGCACAACAGCGTGTTCGCCTGGTTGCGCTGGAGCAGCACCGGCGAGCCGCTGCTGGTGGTGGCCAACTTCACCCCGGTGCCGCGCGAGGGCTATCGGATTGGCGTGCCGTTTGGCGAGCGCTGGGAAGAGTTGCTCAACAGTGATGCGCAAATGTATGCCGGATCCAACGTGGGCAACCTCGGGGCGGTGGCCAGTGAAGACCTGCCCAGCCACGGCCAGCCATTGTCATTGGCCCTGAACCTGCCGCCACTTGGCGTCCTGGTCATGAAGCCAGCCTAACCGTGGGAGCGGGCTTGCCCCGCGATAGCATCAGCAGCCTCAATTGGGGGGGGGCTGATCTGACGCTATCGCGGGGCAAGCCCGCTCCATTGAGGCGGTGTAGCGCATTGTCGTTGGCTTTGAGCCTGCGCCACTTGGCGTTCTGGTCATGAAGCCAGCCTAACGACACCCACAACCCCACTCCCACAGGGTGGGTGGCGCCTACCAGCGCATCTTCACGCCAAGACTGCCAATCAAGCCATTGAGGTCATTGCCATCCATATCGCTGCTGTAGTCGGCACTGACGAACAACGCCACATTCGGCGTCATCCGCGCCACCAGGCCCAAGCCCAATTCCACCGTGGTCGAATAGCGTGAGCTGGAGATCTTGTCGACCTGGTCCAGTTGCACCCCATCGGCGTTGCTGAAGTCGTACCAGACGTTGGTCCGCACATAGGGCTCGATCGGCATTCCGCTCACCACATAGCGCCCAGACAATTTGGCACCGACCCGGCCGCTCCAGCTGGGCTGGCTATCGAATGCCTGCAAGGTCGCTTCCTGCACCTGGCTGCCGGGGAAGAACTGCTGGTTGATCAACTGCGCCTGCGGCTCGATCACCCAACCGCCACCCAGGCCAATCGGGTAACCGCCTTCCAACGAGAAGGTCATCGCGTGGCCGCTGTCATCCAGGCGCTGGCCGCTTTCGCCACGGCCACTGACATCGATGCGGGTGCCCATGGCCACCGCATCCAGGTGCCAGCCCTGGGCATGGCTCATGCTCCAGTACACCCCCAGGCTCTCGCCGCTGAGGTTGACGGCGTTGCGCTGCTTGTCGCCGAGCAACTGGCGCATGCCGTTGAAGCTGCTTTGCAGGTTGTTATGGCCGACGAATACCCCGGCCCGGTGGACGTTGCCCGAGGTCGATTCGCGCACGAACAGGTCGGGGCCAATCATCAGTTGCTGGCTGGGCGCTTCGAGTTGATTGGGTGGTTGCGCGCCGATGTGGGGCATGCCGGGGAAGAACTGCGACCATTGGCTGGCGACCAGGTCCGGTGCCGCCTGCCCATGGCGCTGGCTCATGCGCTCGGAAAAGGCGCTGAGGGTATTGAGGCTCAAGCCGCTGGCGCTGACCGGATCCAGCGACAGCTGGGGCATCGCCGGCTGCTGCAGAAGGTTGGCGTAAGGCTCATCCTCTTGCAGATCGAACGCGAAAGTTTCCACCGGGGTTGCCAGGAGCAGCGACGTGGAAACCGCGCACAGAACATGATCGAGGCGCAGGGGGCGCGCAGTTCTTTTCATGGCGGTTCTCCTCTTGTTTTTAAGGTACAGCCCAAGGACCTGGCCTGTTGTCACGAGCTGTACGACAAAACAGAGGGCGACCCAAACCAGCACGCCAGCCTGTTCGAGCGCGCACGAAGGCGCGAGCTAGAGGCCCGGCGCAAATTTTTTACGTCTGGTATTAAGTTCAGCTAAGGAGAGGACAAGGCTTGCGTCAAGAAAACGTGAAGGATCTGTTCAAGGTCTGTAGCAGGTGTTAACCCATTGAATTAATGGATAAATCCATTGCCCATAGCCAGGTTCGCTATTTGCCCTTGTGCGGCTATGCCGAATCATTGCTACAGACGCACTTCCACTGCCAGTGGCAGGTGGTCCGACAGGTGCGTCCAAGGCTTGTGGCCGAGGATTTGCGGGGCGTGGCTCTGGGCATTGCGCAGGTAGATCCGGTCCAGGCGCAGTAATGGCAAACGCGCCGGATACGTTCGGGCGAGCAGGCCATGGTGGCGCTCGAACGCTTCGTGCAGGTCGCGCGCAAGGCCCAGGGTGCGGTTGCCGCGCAGCTTCCAGTCGTTGAAGTCGCCGGCGATGATCACCGGCTCGTCAGCGGGCAGGGCGTCGAGCAGTTTGCGCAGCAACTGCAATTGCTGCTGGCGGTGGCTTTCGAGCAGCGACAAGTGCACGCAGATGGCATGCACCGGGCGCTGGCCGGGCACATCCAGGATGCAATGCAGCAGGCCGCGGCGCTCGGGGCCGGTGATCGACACGTCGAGGTTGCGGTGCTCCAGGATCGGGTATTTGGACAGCAGGGCGTTGCCGTGGTGGCCATCGGGGTAGACCGCATTGCGGCCGTAGGCGAAGTCGCTCCACATGCTGTCGGCGAGAAACTCGTATTGTGAGGTCTGCGGCCAGCCGGGGTAACGCGCAGCGTGGCGGTCGTGGCTGCCGAGCACTTCCTGGAGAAACACGATATCGGCTTGGGTGCTGCGCACCGCCTCGCGTAGCTCCGGCAAGATGAAGCGCCGGTTGAAGGCGGTAAAGCCTTTGTGGGTATTGACCGTCAGGACCCGGAGTCGGTCGACGGCCGGGGATTGGCTGACGGAGGCGAAACCTTGACTGCCGGCTTCGAGGTTCACGGGGACTCCTGTTCCTGGCTGGCTGCTGAGTGGGTTGGGTCAGTGGCGGCCTCATCGCGGGGCAAGCCCGCTCCCACAATGCCCTGCGATAAAGCCGCCACTGACACAACAAACGCTATTGTCTAGGACCGAATCAGCCCAGTTGGGTTCAGTCCTCCTCGCGCTGCAGCACCATCAGCAGCAACGAGCGCCCAGTCGCCTCGAACATCGTTTCGAATGGCAAATGCTGCGGCTTGCGCAACTGCGGTCGATCGGTATCGATCAGGCAGCTCCAGTAGTCGCCTTCAGGCACGGCAGGCAGTTTGAACGGCACGGTGTCATGGTGGGCATTGACGATCAGCAGCATCGTCGCCTCAGACCCTGGCCGGGCAATCCCGCTGACTTGTGCGCGGCCATCCATCAGCATGCCCAGGCAACGCCCGTGCGGGTCTTGCCATTGCTCCACGGTCATCTCGCTGCCATCGGGGGCCAGCCAGGTGACATCCTTGACGCCAATCGCCTCGTTGTAGTCGCCGACCAAAAAGCGTGAGCGGCGCAGCACCGGGTAGGCCAGGCGCAAGCGGGTCAGGCGCTTGACGAAGGTCAGCAGCTCGCTGCCTTGCTCGTCCAGGTCCCAGTTGATCCAGCCGATCTCACTGTCCTGGCAGTAGGCGTTGTTATTGCCATGCTGGGTGCGGCTGAACTCATCGCCGGCAACGATCATCGGCGTGCCTTGGGCCAGCAGCAGGGTGGCGAAGAAGTTGCGCATCTGGCGCATGCGCAGGGCATTGATTTCAGGGTCTTCGGTCGGCCCCTCGGCGCCGCAGTTCCATGACAGGTTGTTGTCGGTGCCGTCCTGATTGTTCTCGTCGTTGTCTTCGTTGTGCTTATCGTTGTACGAGACCAGGTCACGCAGGGTGAAGCCGTCGTGGGCGGTAACGAAGTTGACCGAGGCATAGGGGCGCCGGCCGCGGTTGTTGAACATGTCGCCTGAGGCCGTCATGCGTGAGGCGAAGTCGGCCAATTGGCCCTCGTCGCCTTTCCAGAAGCTGCGCACGGTGTCGCGAAAACGGTCGTTCCATTCGGCCCAGCCGGGGGCGAAGTTGCCCACCTGATAGCCGCCTGGGCCGCAGTCCCAAGGTTCGGCGATCAGCTTGACTTGGCTCAGCAGCGGGTCTTGGCGGCAGGCGACGAGGAAGCTGTGCCGCTCGTTGTAGCCATCGTGGTAGCGGCCCAGGATGGTCGCCAGGTCGAAGCGAAAGCCATCCACGCGCATCTCGCCGGCCCAGTAGCGCAGCGAATCGGTGACCAGTTGCAGCACGCAAGGGTGGCTCAGGTCGAGGG
This sequence comes from Pseudomonas urmiensis, assembly GCF_014268815.2. NCBI lineage: Bacteria > Pseudomonadati > Pseudomonadota > Gammaproteobacteria > Pseudomonadales > Pseudomonadaceae > Pseudomonas > Pseudomonas urmiensis. The sequence continues at coordinate 2,801,347 of NZ_JABWRE020000001.1, read as the reverse complement.
TGTTGCCGGTGCCGGAGTCGTTGATGTAGTAGCGCTTGTCATCGGGCATCAGGCGGTAGTACGAGGCGTTGTCGATGCCGCGCATCGACAGGGTCGGGCCTTGTTCGTTGCCTTCGGCGGTGTGGTTGTAGACCACATCGAGGATCACCTCCAGGCCTGCGTCGTGCAGGTGGGCGACCATCTCCTTGAACTCGGCGATCTTGCCGCTGGCCAGGTACTTGGGGTGCGGCGCGAAGAAGGCGATGCTGTTGTAGCCCCAATAGTTGTTCAGGCCCTTGTCGAGCAAATGCTGGTCGTTGACGAAGGCGTGGATCGGCAGCAGTTCGATGGAGGACACGCCCAGATCCTTGATGTGCTTGAGCAGCTCATCGTTGGCAAGGCCGGCAAAGGTGCCGCGCAACGCCTCGGGCACCGCCGGGTGGCGCATGCTGATACCGCGGGTGTGTGCTTCGTAGAGGATGGTCCGTTCCCACGGCACCTGCACGCGATGGTCGCGGCCCCAGGTGAAGGCCGGGTCGATGACTTTGCATTTGGGCACGAAGGGCGCGCTGTCACGCTCATCGAACGACAAATCGCCATCGGGATGGCCAATGGTGTAGCCGAACAGCGCCTCGGACCACTTCAGGGTGCCGACCAGTTGTTTGGCGTAGGGATCGATCAATAGCTTGTTGTGGTTGAAGCGATGGCCATTCTCCGGCTCGTAGGGGCCGTAGACGCGATAGCCGTAGACCAGGCCTGGGTGGGCGTCGGGTAGGTAGCCGTGGTAGATCTCATCGGTGTATTCCGGCAGCTCGATGCGTTCGAGCTCCTGCTCGCCAGTGGAGTCGAACAAGCACAGCTCGACTTTGGTGGCATTGGCCGAGAACAGGGCGAAGTTGACTCCCAGGCCGTCCCAGGTGGCGCCGAGCGGGAAGGGCATGCCTTCACGAATGCGCGATGGGGCGACAGAGCGGGTTTTCTTCGGGGTGCGGGGGCTCATGGCAGTCCTCGTTGGCCAGGGGGAGGGGGGTGTCAGGGGCGCGCAGCGGCCCCTGTATTGCTGGGCAAAGGCGTCTGGAAAGACTCACCCCGCACTGGGCTTTTTCACCGCCCGGGGCTTCTTCTCGGCAACCGGCTTGGCGGCCGCGCTGCTGGCCACCTTGGGCTTGGCCGCAGCCTTGGGTTCTGCCGCAACCTTAGGCTTGGCTGCAGCCGGCTTCTTGCGCGGCGCAGCCTTGGGCGCCAGGGCTTCAGCTTCGGCAAGCTTGCGCGCCATCTCCCAATGGCGCTCCTCCTGCCCGGCAGGCTTGCCCTCGGACTCCCAGATCTCATAGGCAAATTGGCGAATACGCTTTTCATCGACACTCATCATGACGCTCCTGATGCTCAAGATTGTTGTATCAACAGATTGACCGGACATTCAGCCAGCACAGCGCTCAACATCAGCTCTCTAGAAGGGCTGACCGCGCGGCTGGCGAAAAGTCCAGTCCAATTGGCAGGTGACGAGGCAAACGGCAGAATCAGCCGGGTGTCGTCCCAGTTCTGTGCCGGGATCAACGGTGTTGGGCTGTTGCCCAGTAACGCGTAGGTCAAACGTGGTACCACCACAATCGCGCGCTCACCTTCGCCCAGGCGGGCAAACGCCAGTACCTTGTCGGCATGCCGGCCCTGCACGGCCAGCGGCAGGTAGTCACCCCGGCGAAATAGCGCTGGATAGGCCTGACGACAGTCGAGGACCTGGGCGATCAACGCCTGCTTGATCCGCCCATCGCGCCAGTGTTCGAGCAGCGCTGCCAGCGGCGTGCTGTCGTCCAGGCTGGCCCGCCTCACAGCGTAGTCCACTGGGCGGCGGTTGTCCGGGTCGACCAGGCTCAGGTCCCAGTACTCATTACCCTGGTACAGGTCGGGCAGCCCCGGCGAAGTCATCCGTAGCAGGCACTGCACCAGCCCATTGAGCGCACCTGCGCAGGCGATCGACTGCGCAGCCTCTGCCAGTGAATTGCGCAGCTGCTCATTCTCGCGCTCCAGCAGCAGGCCATCGATATAGGCCGCGCACGCCGTTTCATAGGCTTCGTTCGGCGCGCTCCAGGCGCTGCGCAATTTGGCTTCGCGCAGGGCCTTCTGCTGCCACTGGCGAATCCGTTCGGCGTAGCGGCCAAGGGCGGCTTGATCGTGCCGGTCAAGCTGCAGTGGCCAGCTACCGAGCAGCGTCTGCAGCAGCATCATTTCATCAGCCGGGCTCGGCGCCGGGCCATCTTCCAAGGCCTGGCGCAGCGGCGCGGCCAACTCGCGCCAATGCTCGACCCGGCTGGCCAGCCAAGGCCCACGTTCGCTGAGCACCGCCAGGCGCGCGCGGCAGTCTTCGCCGCGCTTGTGGTCATGGGTGGCGGTGGCCAGCAGGTTGTCGGGGAAGTCGCGCAGGCGGCGCTCGGCCTCGGTGTGAAACGCCTCGGGCGCGGCGCTGAAGCGCTCGGCCTCAAAGCCCACATCATTGCGCGAGAGCAATCGGGCCGAGCGGTAGAAGGCAGTGTCTTCCACAGCCTTGGCCGCGCTCGGCGCGGTCAGCTGCTGGAAGCGCACGCAGGCATGGCGCAGGTGCTTGCGTGGCCGGCCAGGCGGCAGGCGGCGCCAGGGTTGGCCGCCGAGCCACAGCTGGAGCTGGTCGAGCAACGGCCAGTCGGCTTCGCTCAAGGTTTGCCGGGCGCCACTCAGCGCCTGCTGGAAAAACGCTTCGTCTTCAGCGGGGCGGCCGATGGCGTTGATATAGGTGCGGTACACCGGGTAATGCTCGACCAGCGCCTGGAGCGCCCGGCGAATCGCACCCAGGGTCAGGTCACGGGTCATCAGGTCGTCGCGCGCCACTTGCAGCAGCGCCTGGGCCACCGACTCACAGTCGCCGGCCAGGCTGGCGTTGAGCACCAGATGGCGCGCCTGGCGGACTTCCTCAGGGAAGTCAGGGCGCTCGCTGACGCTGCGCCACAACTCGGTCAGCGGCTCTTCACCCGCGGGGTCGTGCTGGAGCAGCGACACCTGGTTCATGAACTCGTAGCCGGTGGTGCCGTCGGTGAGCCAGTCCTGATGCAGGTGCTCATCGACGCCGAGGATCTTCTCCACGTAGATCGGGAAGTGCTCAAGCGCAGCGTCCAGCGGGCGCGTGGCCAACAGGCTGTCGACGCGCCGGCGCAACTTGCGACAGTAACCGCGTGGATCGGCCAGGCCGTCGATATGGTCGATGCGCAGGCCATCGACCAAACCGCGCTCGATCAGCTCGAACAGCTTGGCATGGGTCGCTTCGAACACCAGCGCGCGCTCGACCCGCAGGCCGCCCAGCTCGTTGATGTCGAAAAAACGCCGCCAGTTGATATCGTCCGCCGCCGTGCGCCAGCTGGCCAGGCGGTAGGTCTGGCGTTCGAGCAACTGATGCAGGCGCTTGAAGCCCGCTTCGGTGCGGCTGTCGAAGGCGCTCAGGGCCTCATCCAGGCTAGCGCCCTGGTTGACCACGCGAGCCAGTTCGGCGTGCAAGGGCAGGGCAGCGGTCACTGGCTCGGGCGACTCATGCAGGCTGTTGAAGCGTTGGGCCAGCTCGCGCAACTGCGGGTGCTGGCTGTGCCCCAGGATGCGCGGGTAGTCCAGCGGGCAAATGGGGAAGCGATGGTCGTAATGAGCGACCTCCAGTACCCCTTGATCGGCGTCGAAGGTCAGCGGGATGTCGCCCTGTTGCAAGGCCGCGCCATAGTCTGTGCCGAGAAACGGCAACAGCAATTGGCCGGCCAGCAGCGGGTCGCTGGAGTGCCATTGAATGTCGAAGAACTCGGCATAGGGGCTGCGTCGCCCCCAGGCCAGCAGGCTCTGCCACCAAGGGTTGTCGGCGCCGCCCACAGCCATGTGGTTGGACACCGTGTCGAGGATCAGCCCCATGCTGTGCTGACGCAATGCACCGACCAAGCGCAGCAGCGCGGCTTCGCCGCCCAGCTCCGGGTTGACCCGTGTCGGGTCGACCACATCGTAGCCATGCCGCGAGCCGGCGCGGGCCTTGAGGATTGGCGAGGCGTAGAGGTGGCTGATGCCCAAGCGGGCGAAGTACGGCACCAGCGGCACCGCGTCATCCAGGGTGAAGTCGCTGTGAAATTGCAGCCGCACGGTGGCGGTCAAGGGTTTCATCGGTCACGCTCCCAGGCTTGTTCACGGGCCTGGGCCAGCAGCTCCAGGCGCCGTGCGGCGTCTTCATCGTCGAGCAGGTCGCGCACCGCCAGGGCGAAACGGCGGCGCCAATTGGGGTGGCCTTCGGTGGTGCCGGGCAGGTTGGCTTGCTCGTCGCTGCCTAACAGGTCTTCCAGCGGGATCAGCACCAGCGGCGCGCGGGTATGGCCGACGTAGCGGATGGCCGCATCGATCAGCTCGTCGTCGGATTTGAGCGGGCCATAGTTGGCTTCCAGCAGGCGGCGCAGGCCGTCGCGCTCCTTTTGCCGGTCATGGCGCCAGTGCAGTTCGGCAGGCGCATCGATCAAGTGCAGGCGGTGATACCAGTCGATATCGCGGCTTTGCAGCCAACCGGCCAGCGGCGCCAGGTCGTGGGTGCCGGTGGTGGCCAGGGCGTTGTCTGGCCAGTCGAGAATCGGCTTGAAATGGCCAGTCGAGGTCTGCTCGAAGGGCAGCACGCGCATGCCCAGTATGGCCTTGTCGGCGAGCACTTCGCGCAGGCCTTCCGGCACCGTGCCGAGGTCTTCGCCAAGGATCACTGCCTGGTGGCGCACCGACTCCAGGGTCAGCAAGCGCAGCAGGTCATCCAGGGGGAAATTGAGGTAGGCGCCTTCGCTGGGCTTGGCGCCCCGGGGGATCAGCCACAGCCGGCGCAGGCCCATCACATGGTCGATGCGCAGGCCCCCGGCATGGGCCAGATTGGCCCGCAGCATTTCGATGAAGGCGCGGTAGCCGTTGCGCTTGAGGCCTTCAGGTGAGAACGCGCTGATGCCCCAGTCCTGGCCGGCGCGGTTGAGGATATCCGGTGGGGCGCCGACCGTCAGCTCAGATAGCAGCTCGTCCTGGCGGCTCCAGCCCTGGCTGCCAGCGCCATCGGCACCCACCGCCAGATCGGCGATCAGCCCGACGGCCATGCCGTTGCCGCGCGCTGCTTCCTGGGCGCGTTGCAGGCCGCGCTCCGTCAGCCATTGGCAGAACGCGTGGTACTCCACCCACGATGGATGGGCGCTGGCGAAGGCTTCCACCTCGGGGTGGTACGGGTCGTGCCAGGCGGCCGGCCAGTTGCGCCAGTCGGCACCCAGGCCGCGCTCCATGGCCTCGGTTTGCAGAACCTCGAAGCGGCAATGATGCTCCAGGGCCTGGCCACCGGCTTGGCGAAAACTGTCGAAGTCTTCGCGCAGCGGGTGATTGCCCTGGCTGAAATCCTTGTACAGCGCCTTGAGCAGACGCTGTTGGGCGTCGGCGGCGCGCGGCCAGTCGACCAACGACTGGCGCTCCAGCTCATCGAGGGTGGGTTGCAGCTCGCAGGCCTCGATGGCCAGGCGCACGGTGCGCTCGCCGAGCAGCGCCGCGGGGCTGGCATAGAGGCTGTTGAGCAGCAGCCGGCTGGACGGGGAGTAGGGGCTGTAGTGGCGCTGGTCGGCGCCCGACAACGCGTGGATTGGGCTGATCGCCAAGGCATCGGCGCCACGCTCGGCCGCACTGCGGGCCAATTGCTCCAGGGCCAGGCAGTCGCCATAGCCGCCGTCACCCGGGCGGCGCAGGCTGTACAGCTGCACCGACAGGCCCCAGCAACGCGGCGGTGGCTCTTGAACGGCATCGTGCAAGGCATGGCAACGCAGAGGCGCTACCGCCACGCTGAAGCTGCGGCCATCGATATCCAGCTGGTGATAACCGATGGGCAGTTTGCCGGGCAGTTGCGCCTGTTCGTCGAGGTTCAGCTCCACAGGGTCGCCGTTTTCCAGCACACAACGCACCGGGCTGCCGGCAGAAAAGTAACGCGCCAGCGGCAGCGGCTGGTCGATATCGACGGTCAGTAGCGGCGGCAGGTGCTCGCTGTCTTCGGCTTGATCCAGGCTTTGCAGGCTGGCCGCGATCGCCGCGTCATCGGTTGCCGGGTGGCCAAGCCCGGCCAGGACTTGGCGCAGTACCGGGTCGCTGACCTGCTGCGGGCGGTTGTTGGCATCGATCCAGTCACGGGCCACTCCCACACGGGCGGCCAGACGGTGCAACGGCAATTCGCTCATGTAGGCTCCAGGGCAGGGGCAAGCAGGCTGACCACGCAACTGTGCGCGGCCAGGGTGGAATCGGGGTGGGCGTTATCGCTGCTGTCGAACAGACGCTGCGTGGCAGGCGGCAATTCGACCGGCTGCGGCGTAGCGCCCAGGTTGAGGTCGATGCGCAGCTGCTGGCCATTACCCAGGCGCCAGCGCGCGCTGAGCGCCTTGTCGCCGAGCACCTCGGCGCCTAGCGCCTGGCTGCCGGGCAAATGCGGCGAGACGTGCAAGCGGCGTAGTTCGAGCAATTGCTGATACAGGCCGTGCCAGCCAGCCAGGACTTCCTGGCGCTTAGGGCGGGAGGCCTCGAAGGTGTCGGCGGCATTCGGGTCGGGGATCTGCTCGCGCTGGTCGGGGTCGGCGAACGCGGCAAAATGGGCGAACTCGCCGCGCCGGCCTTCACGCACCGCGTCGGCCAACTCGTCGTGAAAATCAGTGAAGAACAGGAAAGGTTTGCAGCTGCCGTCGTCGTCGCCCATGAACAGCAGCGGGATCATCGGCGACAGCAACAACAGCCCCGTGGCGGCGCGCAGCGCCTGCGGTGAGCAGAGCCGAGTGAGGCGCTCGCCCAAGGCGCGGTTGCCGATCTGGTCGTGGTTCTGCAAGAACAGCACGAACTTGCTCGGCTGCAAATGCGCACTGGGTTCGCCGCGAGGGGTGCCGTGGCGATTGGGCTGGCCCTGGAACACGAACCCTTCGCTCAGGCAGCGGGCGAGCTTGTCGATGGGGCGGTCTTGGTAATCTTGGTAGTAGCCTTCGGTTTCGCCAGTCAGCAGCACGTGCAAGGCGTTATGGCCGTCGTCGTTCCACTGGGCGTCGAAGCCTTGTTCGAGCAGGCTTGCCTGGTTGTGTTCGTTTTCCAGCACCAGCCACACGTGGCGACCGGGCTCATCGCGGGGCAAGCCCGCTTCCACGCTGTTGTTCGCAAGGGTGGCCGCGTGGGAGCGGGCTTGCCCCGCGATAGCGGTGGGGGCGCCCACCGCAGCGCGAACCCGCGTCGCCAGTTCCACCAGAAAGTCCGGTTGGTCGATGGCATGCACCGCATCCAGGCGCAGGCCATCGACGCGATAGTCACACAGCCACATCAGCGCGTTCTGAATGAAGTACTCGCGCACTTCAGGGCGGCGAAAGTCGATGGCTGCACCCCAGGGCGTCTGCCGATCCTGGCGAAAGAACGGGCTGGCGTATTCATGCAGGAAATTGCCATCGGGGCCGAAGTGGTTGTAGACCACATCGACCATCACCATCAGCCCAAGGCCATGCGCCTGATCGATCAGGGCACACAACTGCTGCGGGCTGCCGTAACTGTGCTGGGGGGCAAACGGCAGCACGCCGTCATAGCCCCAGTTGCGCTCTCCGGGAAACTGCCCCAGCGGCATCAGCTCGATCGCCGTGATACCCAGCTCGGCCAGGCGTGGCAATTGCCCGGCGACCCCGGCATAGCCGTCGGCCAAGCCCACGTGCAGCTCCTGGATCACCGCTTCGTGCCAGGGCCGGCCTTGCCAGGGGTGCAGCCACGGATAGCGGGCCAGGTCGACCACCTGGCTCGGGCCATGCACCCCTTCGGGCTGATAGCGCGAAGCCGGGTCGGCGACTTCCAGTTCATCATCGATGCGGTAGCGATAGCGGCTGCCTGCCTGGGCAGGGGCAATGCCGCTGAACCAGCCATCGCCCTCGGCCTGCAAGGCAATCGCCGGTTGTTGGTCCAACTGCAAGCTCACGCTGCGCGCATCCGGCGCCCAGAGGGCGAAGCGCGCCGACGTGGCGTCCAGTAAATGTGCGCCATGCCTGTGCATCTTCGACACCTCGATCAGTAGCGGCTGAACTGAACCTGCTTGACCAGCTCCTCATACAGGTGCGCATAGGGCTCGACCGCCTGGCACCAGTTGAACGGCTGGGTCATCGACAGGCAACGCATGGCGTGCAGCAAATCCTTCTTGGCATAGATATAGAATGCCCGGCTCAGCGCCTCGCGGTAGCTGTCCACGGTCGATTCGTCGAACAGAAAGCCCGTCACGCCATTTTCAATGGTGTCGGCCAGCCCGCCGGTATTACGCGCCACCGGTAGCGAGCCGAAGCGCTGCGCGTACATCTGGCTCAAGCCGCAGGGCTCGTAGCGCGACGGCATCAGCAGAAAATCACTGCCAGCGAACATGCGCCGGGCATCGGTCTCGTTGAAGCCGATGCGCACGCCGATCCGCCCTGGGTGACGCAAGGCCAGCTCACGCATGGCCTGTTCTTCTTCCGGCTCGCCACGGCCGATGATCGCGATCTGCCCACCTTGCTCGACGATGAAGTCGGCCACGCCCAGGGTCAGGTCCAGCCCCTTTTGATAGACCAGGCGCGAGACCACGGCGAACAGCGGGCCTTCGGACGGCTCCAGCTCGAACAGCTTGCGCACTTCCTCGGCGTTACGCGCTTTGCCGTCCCAGTCGTTGATACTGAAGTTGTGCTGCAAGTGGCGATCGGTGGCTGAGTCCCAGCTTTCGTCGATGCCATTGGGGATGCCGCTGAGCAGCCCTTGATAGGCCTTGCTGGCGAGAAAACCATCCAGCCCACAGCCAAATTCTGGCGTGGTGATTTCCTTGGCGTAAGTGGCACTCACGGTGGTGATGTGGCTGGAGTAGGCCAGGCCCGCCTTGAGGAACGACAACTTGCCGTAGAACTCCATGCCTTCTTGCTGCATGGCGTGGTCAGGGATCGCCAGCTCCGGGCTGCAGCCGCGGCTGTAGACCCCCTGGTACGCCAGGTTGTGAATGGTGAACAGGGTTGGCGTGCTCAGCCCGCGCCAGTGCATATAGGCCGGCGCCAGGCCTGCTGGCCAGTCATGGGCGTGGACCAGGTCCGGCTTCCAGTGCGCCATGCCTTCACCGGCCGCGATCTCGGCGGCAGCCAGGCCCAGGCGGGCGAAGCGGATATGGTTGTCGGGCCAGTCGCGGCCATTGTTGGCGCCATAGGGAGTGCCCTCGCGCTGGTACAGCTCGGGGCAGATCAGTACATAGATGACCAGGCCGTCGGCCAAATCCATCCGGCCCAGCTTGCAGGGTGGCAAGGCGGCGTGGCCACCCAGTTCGCCAACGATATGGATCGGATTGTCACTGTCCACCACCTGCGGATAGCCTGGGATCAGCACGCGGACATCGTGCAGATGGGCCAGCGCCCGCGGCAGGGCAGAGGAGACGTCGCCCAACCCACCGGTCTTGACCAGGTCAGCGATTTCCGAGGTGACGAACAGCACTTTGCGCTTGTTCGGATTGTGTTGGCGCTGGGCGCCCGGTGCCTTGGCTGTCGTGGCGAAATCCGGCTGGAGCGGCTCGCGGTTGTCCGGGTTGAATGAATCTACGTGAGGCTCGACAGCGGCACTGATCATACTTCTCTCCGTCCCTATTGGCCGGGTGGCAGGCACCCGTTGCGTTATTTCGTGTTGGTTCTCTCTAGTGCGAATCTTGGTAGTGCAGTCCTTGCCCCGAGGTCGTGCGCGCACGCACTGCGCGATCGGCATTCCTGCCGATGGCGGTGAGACTGATTGGGGTGGTTGGCCGAGGCTGGGGAGGTCCCGTTGCGCTGGCCTACTTAGTTCCTGACCCACCGCTGTTTAGGAAAGTTCGACTTTTTTTAGCTCGGTTTTTCCTGAGCAAATGGCGGGCCGAAACCAGAGTGTAGGAGAGCCGGGGATAAAAAGGTGACCCGTTGGTCACTTTCGTTATGAGGCGAGATAGACGCAAACGTTGGCGTCTGTTGCAGGATGTGAATGGGGTGGGAGAGGGGTGTTTTTAATTGGCACAACGGTGGGGCGGTGGTGGTTTTCAGTTGCGCTATGGTGAGGCGTGAAAGCGGTAGCGCACCATTTTGGGGCATTGCTTGCGGTGTCATAGCCCCTGTTCTTGGCCCACAGCGTCATGCCCCTCAGAGCGCTGGGGACAATTTTGTAGGAGCGGGCTTGCCCGCGATGAGGCCGGCACAGTCACTCATCGAGGTCCAGGCGTTGCTTGCGGTTCCACAGCGG